>NZ_JARAUO010000011.1:102893-178163 GCF_033792105.1 Streptomyces sp. WI03-4A | reverse complement strand
GTCGCGCGGTGCTCGGCTCGGGCTCGTCGCGTCGGCTAGGCCCCGGTGACGCCCTCCGTGGTGCGGGCGGGTGCGTCCGCCGGTTCCGGTGCCGCGCTGCGCTGTCCGGAGGGGACGATCGCGTCGCGCCGCCCCAAGGGGAAGACGGCGTCGCGCCGCCCGCCCGGGACGGTCGCGCGGTGCTCGGCTCGGGCTCGTCGCGTCGGCTAGGCCCCGGTGACGCCCTCCGTGGTGCGGGCGGGTGCGTCCGCCGGTTCCGGTGCCGCGCTGCGGAGCCGCCCGGAGGGGACGATCGCGTCGCGCCGCCCCAAGGGGAAGACGGCGTCGCGTCGCCCGGGCGGGACGGTCGCGCGGTGCTCGGCTCGGGCTCGTCGCGTCGGCTAGGCCCCGGTGACGCCCTCCGTGGTGCCGGCGGGTGCGTCCGCCGGTTCCGGTTCCGGTGCCGAGCCGTCCCGGAGTTCCGGTGTCGTCGTCGCGACCGCGGCGACCGCGAGGACGCACAGCAGGCCGCCCGTGATCAGCGAGGTCGCGCCCGAGGTCCAGCCGGCGAGCAGGCCGCCCCGGGCGTTGCCGAGGCTGGGGCCCGCCTGGCCGACGATCTGCTCGGCCGCCGTGACCCGGCCGAGCAGCGCGTCCGGGGTGCGGGTCTGCACGATCGTGGAGCGGGAGACGACCGCCGTGGCGTCGGCAGCCCCGGCGACGGCGAGCAGCGCGAGTCCGGTCCAGGGGTCGCGGGACAGCCCGAAGCCGACCAGGGCCGCGCCCCAGGTCGCGGAGGCGCACAGCATCACCGTGCCCGGCCGGCCGAGCCGGGTCAGCGAGCCGGACAGGGCGGTCGCCGCGACACCGCCCACGGCCAGGGCCGACAGGAACAGACCGAGGGTGCTCGGGTCGTCGCCGAAGCGTTCGGCGTTGACCAGCGGGAACAGGCTGACCGGGAACGACAGCACGGTGGCGGCCAGGTCGGTGATCAGTGCGCCCCGCACCACCCGGTGCCCGGCCAGGAACCGCAGCCCGTCCAGCACCCCGTGCACACCCGCCCGCGACGGCTCGCCCCGCGGGCGCAGAGCCGGCAGCCCGAAGGCCCCGTAGAAGGCGACGCAGAAGCTGAGCGCGTCCAGCAGGTAGCACGCGCCGATGCCCAGCCGGCCCAGCAGCACACCGGCCAGGGCGGGCCCGAGCAGCATCATCGACTGGCCGGTGATCTGGTTCAGGGCCAGACCCGCGGCCACCTGGTCCTTGGGCAGCAGTCGCGGTACGAACACCCCGGCCGCCGGGGCACCGAGCGCACCGAACGCCGACTGCGCGGCCACCAGCGCGAGCACGGCCACCACCGGTACATGGCCGGTGAAGCCCTGCACGGCGAGCAGCAGCGAGCACACGGCCTGGCCCACGGTGGCCGTCAGATAGATCCGGCGCCGGTCCGCGCGGTCCACCCAGGAGCCGGCGAACAGCCCGAACGCGACGAGGGGGAGCGCCTGCGCCAGCCCGACCGCGCCGGTCCACGCCGTGCTGCGGGTCATGTCCCAGACCTGGTACATGACCGTCACCATGGTCATGAACCCGCCGAGCACGGAGACGGTCCGCCCGATCAGCAGCCGCCGGAAGACGGGTGAGGTGCGCAGCGGCCGTACGTCGATCAGTGAGCGGGCGAGGCTCATGAGAGGGGGCGGGAGCGGAGGAGGGCGCGCGCGGCGTGCTGGATCACCGGGGGAGGCTAGCCGGTCCCGTGGCGGACCGGCCAGCCAATTACCGGGCGCCCGGCGGCCTTACGCGGCCTCGCCGAGCAGCCGCACGAGGTGGTCGCGGCCCGCGTCCAGCAGGTCCGGGAGCGGGGCGGCCGACTCGTACCAGCGCTTCTCGTACTCCCAGCACAGCCAGCCGTCCCAGCCGTGTCGGCACAGGACGTCCACGCACTCGGTCAGGGGCAGCACGCCCGCGCCGAGCGGCAGCGGGCTCGTGTCGTCGGCGGAGGCGATGTCCTTGACCTGGACGTAGCCGAGGTGCGGGGCGAGGGCGGCGTAGCTGTCCTGGGGCTGCTCGCCGCCCAGCCAGGTGTGCATCACGTCCCAGAGGGCGCCCACCTGCCGGTGGCCGACCGGGCCGAGCACCCGGATCAGGTCGGCGCCCGTGCGGTGCGAGTCGTGGGTCTCCAGCAGGATGCGGACGCCGAGCGCGGCCGCGTCCTCGGCGGCGGTGCCCAGCCGCCGGGCGGCGACGGCGTCGGACTCCTCGGCGGGCAGGTCGGGGTCGGCGCCCGGGAACACCCGCAGGAAGGGGGCGCCCAGGTCGTGCGCGAGCTGGAGGAGTCTGCGGAGCTCGTCCAGGACGGGGGCGTCGTCGCCGGGCGCGGCGACGCGCGTGTACCCGGCGAGACCGAGCATCTCTACGCCCGCCGCCTTGAACAGCGCGGCCGTCTCGGCGCGCTCGGCGGCGGTGAGGCCCGGGTGCACCGGCTCCTCGGGATGGGCGCGCAGTTCGACGCCGTGATAGCCGTGCGCGGTCGCGAGCGCCAGGACGTCGGGGACGGACAGGCCGGGGACACCGAGAGTGGAGAACGCCAGCTTCATGCTCCGGACCCTACTCGTCACATGCCCGATCCGCGCAGATCCAACCGCCGGTCCCGGCCGACCGGATCCTTACCGGCGAAGCGGTGCGGCCGCTCCGCGACGAGCGCGCCCGGCGTCCGCGTCGGAGTGTCCCGCCGAACCGGTCGGCCGACGCCCGCTCCGCTCGCCCCAGGGACGCGGGGAACTGCGCGACCAGTCCCTACGCACCCGCGACCCCTCACACACCGAGAGCCCCACGCACCGCGGCCACTCGGACACCCCCGCGCTCAGCTCCGCGGCACCCCGGAGGACCCCCGCACCATCAACTCCCCGCGCACCGAGGCGATCCCGCCGGGCGGGGGTTCCTCGCGGCCCATGGCGATGCGGCCCGCCCGGGCGCCCGCGTCCGCCAGGGGCAGCCGGACCGTCGTCAGGGACGGCACCGCGTCGATGCTGAAGGGAAGGTCGTCGAAGCCGGCCACCGAGACGTCCTCGGGGATGCGCAGCCCGGACTCGCGCAGGGCGGCGCAGGCGCCGAGGGCGACGGAGTCGTTCGCGGCCACGATCGCCGTCAGGGACGAGTCCCGGCGCAGCAGTTCCAGGGTGGCCTCGTGGCCGGACCGCCGGTCGTAGCGGCCGTACACCGTCCAGCGCGGGTCCTCCTCGATGCCGGCCGCCGCCAGCGCGGCGCGGTGGCCCTCGAGCCGGTGCCGGGTCGTGGTGCGCTCCTCGGGCCCCGCGATGTAGCCGAGCCGACGGTGGCCGAGACCGATGAGGTGGTCCGTCAGCGCACGGGCGCCGCCGCGGTTGTCGAAGGTCAGCGCGACGGCCTCGGTGTCCGGCGCCGGCGGCCGCCCGCACAGCACCACCCGGGTGCCCGCGGCCGCCAGCTTCCGCAGCTTCGCCGCCACCGCCGCGGCGTGCGGCGCGTGCTCCACGGCACCGCCGGTCAGCACCACGGCCGCGGCCCGCTGCCGCTGCAGCAGGGTGAGATACGTCAGTTCGCGCTCCGGCGAGCCGCCGGTGTTGCAGACGACCGCGAGCCGCTCCCCGCCGGCCCGGCCGCCCGGCCCGCCGATCTCGGCCTGGATCGCGCTCGCCATGATGCCGAAGAAGGGGTCCGCGATGTCGTTGACGAGGATGCCGACGAGGTCGGAGGTGGCCGCGGCGAGCGCGCTGGCGGGGCCGTTGAGGACGTAGTCCAGTTCGTCCACCGCGCGCAGCACCCGCTCGCGTGTGGCGGCGGCGACCGGGTAATTGCCGTTCAGCACGCGCGACACCGTCGCGGGGGAGACCTGTGCGCGGGCCGCCACATCCGCCAGGGTCACCGTCATCGTCGTCCTCCGGTCGTGCTCAGGTCGCGCGTCTGCCCGCGCATGGTTCCGTCCTCGTAGACAGGCCGGTCACGGTCACGGTTCCGCCCGGTGTCCAGCAGACCCTAAGGCCAACCAACCGTGTTGTTCGCTCCCTCGAACAACTCGAAAAGGACACGGTCTTGTCCGGTACAGGGCTCAGCGGCTAGCTTCTCATCGGATAGAAAGCGCTTGCTGACCGCGCTGCCGCCGCTGCCGACGCCGATGCCGATCGGGCCGTACGGCGCCGACGAAGGGACTGACGTGACACGCAAGACGGTGCGTATCGCCATGAACGGCGTGACCGGGCGCATGGGCTACCGCCAGCACCTCGTCCGGTCGATCCTCGCCCTGCGCGAGCAGGGCGGCCTCGACCTCGGCGACGGCACCGTGCTGTGGCCCGAGCCGGTCCTCCTCGGCCGTCGCGAACACGCCCTCAGGGAGATCGCCGAACGGCACGGCCTGGAGCACGTCTCCACCGACCTGGACGCCGTCCTCGCCGACCCGGACGTCGACGTCTACTTCGACTCCCAGGTCACCTCGGCCCGCGAGGAGTCCCTCCGCAAGGCGATCGCGGCCGGCAAGCACGTCTACACCGAGAAGCCCACTGCCACCGGCCTCGCCGGCGCCCTCGAACTCGCCCGGCTCGCCCGGGACCGGGGCATCAGGCACGGCGTCGTCCAGGACAAGATCTTCCTGCCGGGCCTGCGCAAGCTGAAGCGCCTGGTCGACGCCGGCTTCTTCGGCCGCGTCCTGTCGGTCCGCGGCGAGTTCGGCTACTGGGTCTTCGAGGGCGACTGGCAGCCCGCCCAGCGCCCCTCCTGGAACTACCGGGCCGAGGACGGCGGCGGCATCGTCGTCGACATGTTCCCGCACTGGGAGTACGTGCTGCACGAGCTGTTCGGCCGGGTGACCTCCGTCCAGGCGCTCGCCACCACCCACATCCCGCAGCGCTGGGACGAGCACGGCAAGCCCTACGACGCCACCGCCGACGACGCCGCCTACGGCATCTTCGAGATCGAGGGCGGCGCGATCGCCCAGATCAACTCTTCCTGGGCGGTCCGCGTCCACCGCGACGAACTGGTCGAGTTCCAGGTCGACGGCACCCACGGATCGGCCGTCGCCGGGCTGCGCCACTGCCGCGCGCAGCACCGCGGCGCCACCCCCAAGCCGGTCTGGAACCCCGACCTGCCCGCGACCGAGGTCTTCCGCGACCAGTGGCAGGAGGTCCCGGACAACGCCGAGTTCGACAACGGCTTCAAGGCGCAGTGGGAGCTGTTCCTGCGGCACGTCCACGCCGGCACCCCCTACCACTGGGACCTGCTGGCCGGCGCCCGAGGCGTCCAGCTCGCCGAACTCGGCCTGCAGTCCTCGGCCGAGGGCCGCCGCATCGACGTGCCGGAGGTCGCGCTGTGACCCTCCGGCTCCCGGCCGCCGACGGGGGCACGAGGACGTACGAGCCGCGCCCCGAACCGCTCGGCCTCACCCCCGGCACCCCCCTCACCTCCCGTACGGTCTTCGCGGCGGCGCACGTCGTCGCCGACCCCCGCGCCGACGTCTCACCCGGCGCGCCCGCCGCCGTCGACTGGGACGCCACCCTCGCCTTCCGCCGCCACCTGTGGTCCCACGGGCTCGGCGTCGCCGAGGCGATGGACACCGCCCAGCGCGGCATGGGCCTGGACTGGGCGGGCGCGGCCGAGCTGATCCGCCGGTCGGCGGCCGAGGCCAGGAGCGTGGGCGGCCGCATCGCCTGCGGTGCCGGCACGGACCAGATCACCGGCGGCACCCTGCCCGAGATCCGCGCCGCGTACGAGGAACAGCTCACCCTGGTCGAGGAGTCCGGCGCCCAGGCGGTCCTGATGGCCTCCCGGGCGCTGGCCGCCGCCGCGTCCGGACCCGAGGACTACCTGGAGACCTACGGCCACCTCCTGCGGCAGGCCACCGAGCCGGTGATCCTGCACTGGCTGGGCCCGATGTTCGACCCGGACCTGGAGGGCTACTGGGGTTCGTCCGACCTCGACGCGGCGACGGAGACGTTCCTCGCGGTGGTCGCGGCCCACCCCGGCAAGGTCGACGGCGTCAAGGTCTCCCTGCTCGACGCCCGGCGCGAGACCGCGCTGCGCCGCCGGCTCCCCGCCGGGGTCCGCTGCTACACGGGTGACGACTTCCACTACCCCGAGCTGATCGCGGGCGACGACCAGGGCTTCAGCCACGCCCTGCTCGGCGTCTTCGACCCGCTGGGACCGCTCGCCGCCGAGGCGGTGCGGCTGCTGGACACGGGGGACACGGCGGGCTTCCGCGCCCTGCTCGATCCCACCATCGCCCTGGCCCGCCACCTGTTCCAGCCCCCGACCCGCTTCTACAAGACCGGGGTCGTCCTGCTGGCCTGGCTCGCGGGCCACCAGGACCACTTCACGATGGTCGGCGGCCTGCAGTCGGCCCGCTCCCTGACGCACCTCGCCCGCGCCTACGAACTCGCCGACGGCCTGGGCCTGTTCCCCGACCCGAAACTGGCCGAGGAACGGATGAGGAACCTGCTGTCGCTGTACGGGGTGGCCCAGTGAACACGGTGGACACGGAACTCGCGCGGCTCTCCGTCAACCAGATGACGGTCCGCCAGCTCAGCCTGCCCGAACTCGTCGACGCCTGCGCCCGCTCGGGCGTGCCCGGGGTCGGCCTGTGGCGCGAGCCGGTCCGGTCGTACGGCGTCGACGCGACCGCCAAGCTGGTCCGCGACGCGGGCCTGACGGTGACCACGCTGTGCCGGGGCGGCTTCCTCACGGCGGCCGACGCCGGGCCCCGGGCGGCCGCGCTGGCCGACAACCGGCGCGCGATCGAGGAGGCGGCGGCCCTGGGCACACAGGTCCTGGTCCTGGTCTCGGGCGGCCTCCCGCCCGGCTCCCGGGACCTGCGGGCGGCCCGCGAGCGCGTCGCCGACGCGCTCGCCGAGCTGGGGCCGTACGCCCGGGAGCACGGCGTGCGCCTGGCCGTCGAGCCGCTGCACCCCATGTACGCGTCCGACCGCTGCGTGGTCTCCACCCTGGCCCAGGCCCTGGACCTCGCCGAACGCTTCCCCGCCGACCAGGTCGGCGTGGTCGTCGACACCTACCACGTCTGGTGGGACGACCGGGCCCCGCGGCAGATCGCCCGCGCGGGCGCCGCGGGCCGGCTCCACGCCTTCCAGCTCGCCGACTGGACCACCCCGCTGCCCGAGGGCGTCCTCAACGGCCGCGGACAGCTCGGCGACGGCGCGATCGACCTGCGCGCGTGGAAGCGGCACGTGGAGGCGGCCGGCTACACGGGCCCGATCGAGGTCGAACTGTTCAACGAGGGACTGTGGGCACGGGACGGGCGGGAGGTACTGGCGGAGACGGCGGAACGCTTCCGGACCCACGTCGTCGGCTGACGCCGGGCGGTGGACCTCGCCCGGTGCCGACCGGCGTGGACCCTGGGCTGAGCGCCGGACGGCCTCGGCTCAGTCGCGGTCGTTCGGCGCGTCGGGCTCCGTCATCACCAGGGCCGCCAGGTCCAGGAAGGCGTTGGCCGTGCGGGGCCTGAGCCGGGAGAGATCCACCGCCCGCCGTGCCGACAGATGGGAGTCGTAGGGGACCACGATCAGATCCCGATGCATGTCGGCCATCCCCGACCGGGCGACCGCGGACCAGGACTCGTTGACCACCGTGAGAGTCACGGTGACAACGGCACCGTCGGCGAGCTCCCCCCAGCCCCGACGGCGCAGACCGTCGAGCAGTTCCTGGACCGGGGCGCCCCCGTGCTCCGGTGTGCAGCACACGACCAGCTGGTCGGTGTGCTCCAGGACCACGTCCGCCGACTCGTCGAACCGGCCACCGGCCCAGTCGATCAGCACGACGGGATAGTGCCGGGCCGTCAGGGACAGGATGTGCCGGTACTCGTCGGCGTAGGCGGAGCTGGG
Organism: Streptomyces sp. WI03-4A; assembly: GCF_033792105.1. NCBI lineage: Bacteria > Bacillati > Actinomycetota > Actinomycetes > Kitasatosporales > Streptomycetaceae > Streptomyces > Streptomyces sp. WI03-4A. The sequence goes on along the minus strand of NZ_JARAUO010000011.1, from coordinate 170,328 downwards.
CGTCGCCCGCAGAGCGCGATGGGCCAGCACCTCCAGGCCCGAGTACAGCCGGCTCGTGTGGCGGCGGACCTCCTCGTACGAGGCGTCCGGGGAGAGCCGGGTCAGCCGGCGCGGTGTCGTGGCGGCCTCGGGCGGCAGGTGGCCGTGCAGGTCGCCGGTGTGCGGCGCCCCGTCCACGGCGAGCGCCGCCTGCCCGCGCAGGGCGACGAAGAGCGAACCGAGGACGACGGTCGTGGTGGCCCGCCCGGAGTGCGGCTGCACCCCGACCAGGGTGATGCGGCGGCTGCGCCGCAGCGGCCGCCGGACCAGGGCGAGCCGGTGGGCGCGTTCGGCCCGGCCGAAGTAGCCGAAGGACGGCGCCCTGGGCGCCGTCGCGCGGGCACCGGCGCCGACCGGGCCGTCCGCACCTGGCCCGGACCCGGCGGTGGGCGGGGCCCCGGCCACGCGCGGAGCTCCGGAGGACGGCCGGCCCGGCGGCACCGCGTCCGGCGCCAGCTCGGGCGGCTCGGTGCGGGTGCGCGCCGGAGCGGGGGCGCCGGAGCCGTCCACCGTCGTCCCGCCGCGCATGGCTGCCGCGATCGCCACGTACTGGGCCAGTCGGTCCGCCACCTCGCCCGCCGCGGGACGCACCGCCGGATCGGCGTCCAGACAGCGCAGGACGAGGTCACGCAGCGGCTGCCAGGTGTCGCCCGACCAGCGGTGCATACCCTCGGGCAGCCCCGGCAGCGGGGCCCGGGGACGGCTGCTGACGAGCCGCAGCAGCTCGCCCAGCTCCCTGATGTTGCCCGACTTGGTGGGCGGGGCGCCCGCTCCGTGGAACTCGCCGTCGATCGCGCAGTCCGACAGGCCGGTGAGCAGCACCGTCCGCTCCAGCACCACCACGGAGTCCGCCGACAGATCGGCGGGCACCAGTTCGTTGAGGTGGCAGATGTTCAGCGCGCTGGCCAGGTGGAAGCCGAGCTGAAGGCTGGTCAGCAGGTCGAAGGCGCCCAGCTGGTCGGCACCGACGTAGGCCAGCAGGTCGCTCAGCCGGGGCGGCTGGGCGTTCGAGCCACCGGCCGACGGGAACAGCCGCACGGCGATCCACCGGGTCCGGCCCTCCTGCCCGGTGCGAAGCAGCTCGGGAGCGTACCGGCCGCCCATCCGGCGCAGGGCCTCCGCCTCGGTGTCCAGCAGACGCGCGGTCGACGGCGGGAGTTCGGGCCGTACGGTGCGCAGCGCCGCCTCGCCGTCATACGGGGATTCGCCGAGGTAGACGACGGTGCGACGGCCGGGACGGCGGCCGCGCAGCGCGTAGGGGCCGAGCGTGGTCGGGTCCTGCGGGGTCAGCGCGTTCCACACCGGCGGCCGCACCACCCGCGGCGGTGGCTCGGGGACCGCCGGAGCGGGCGCGCTCACCCCGAAGCGTGCCATCAGGCGGCGTTCCACGGCGGTGAAGGACGAGGACCCCGCGGGCAGCCGGTCCGTGCCCTCGGGATGCGCCAGCCAGGCCGGGAAATCGGGCGAGCGGCCGGCGAGCTGCTCCAGACGCCGCCCGATGCGACGGCTGGTGCGCAGCAGCTCCCCGCTCGGCACGGCGTCCAGCAGAGCGGTCTTGCAGTCCTCGGTGAAGTCGAAGACGCGGTGCTTGGCGGGCAGCGGGCCGGGCACCGGCGCCGTGCGTGGATGGACCAGGCCGCCCAGGAAGACTTCCGCCAGATGCGTCGTACGGGCCTGCCAGGGCACCGCGGACTGCACCAGCCGCATCACCGGCACGGTCAGCGGGGAGACAGCGGCCAGATGGGCGGCGAGCCGGTACGCCTCGGGAGAGGCCGCGTCCCGGAAGTGCTGCAGGCTGCCCACCTGGCGGGAGGCGACCGGGGCATGGCGCCTCGGACGGGCCAGCAGCGGGAGCTCGACCGTGGTGCCCGGCGAGGTCAGCAGCTCGGTCCAGGTGCGCAGGGACTCGGCAGTGGGCCGCAGCACCGGGACGGGCAGCCCCGAGAAGTCGATGGGCAGCACACGGTCGCTGACCCGCCAGGAGGTGTTCGCGCCGCCCGGCCGGCGGGTCGTGGCCTGCCAGCGGTCGGCCTGGATGCCGGAGCCGTCCCACAGGGCGGCCGGCAGGGTGTGCAGGATCGCCGTCGGCCCGCTGGCCGCCCACCGCAGAAGGACGTCGTGCACCGCGCCGCTGCGCCACCCCGAGCCCATGCCGTCGCTGACGAGGAAGACCAGCGTCTGCCCGGAGGGATCGACGAGGGCCGACGGGGACAGCACCGAACTGTCCGGGTCGAACGGGTGCCCGCGCAGCACCGGTCCGTTCGGCGCCCGGGTGTCGATACCGCGGACGTGGATCGACCGGAAGGCGCCGATCCGCTGCAGGGTCGTCAGCAGTTCGGCCGTGAGCCGGTGCCACAGCAGCATCGACAGACCGTCGTCCACCACCAGGACCAGGTTCAGCCAGCGCTCCCGGCGAGGGCGCAGCACCACGTCCGGCAGCCGCGTCTCGGCGAGCTGTGCGGCCGTCGCCGCCTCGTCCACCTCACGCAGTCTGGGGCTCGGCCGCTTCCGTTTCAGCGGTCGCAGCGCCCGCCCGATGACCAGCTCGTCCCGCAGCGCCTTCTCCTCCGGCACGAGCAGCGGCAGCGCACGCCGCCCCTCTTCCGGCCGGGGCAGCGCCATCGGCAGGTCGGGCAGGTCGGGCAGTGCGGGCGGCAGCGGGGCCGCGTGCAGCTCCGGCATGGCCAGCGGAGGGAGATCGGGTTCGCCCGGCGGGGTCTGGGGCTCCTCCTCGGGTTCTGCCGGTGCCGGCGGCCGACCCGGCGGCGGGGGCTGCGCGGGCACCGCCGTCCGGCGCAGCATCCGCGGCAGCGGCTGCTCCTGTCCGTCCCGCGGCAGCCGGCCGGCCAGCCACAGCACGTCCAGCACCTCCTGCGAATCGAGGTCGTACCCGACCCCCTTGAGGACGCCGATCAGCGCGCCCAGGCGATCGGCACCCCCCTCCCCCCACGCCCCCGGCACGGCTCAGACCGTTCCCGTGAGCTGGTGCAGGACCGCGTCCAGCAGGCCGTCGGCGTCGAGATCCACCCCGTTGGTGCGCAGGAACACGGCGTTCAGCAGCTGGTCGGTGGCCAGCTCGCCCGGCGCGCGCCGACGCAGGAAGGCCTGCAGCAGGTCGTCCACCTCCGGCAGGATCTCCGGCCCCAGATGGGCCGCGACGATCGCCCGCAGCCGTTCCTCGTCCGGCATGGGCAGCGCGAGGCGAATGCAGCGGCGCAGGAAGGCGGGCGGGAAGTCGCGCTCGCCGTTGCTGGTGATCACGACGACCGGGAACTCGGTGCACTCCACCCGGCCCTGGCGCACCGTCACCGAGCCGCGGTGGTCGGCGGTCAGCACCTCGACCTCGGCCATTTCCTCGGGCAGGCGGCCCAGTTCGGGGATGTCGAAAACACCCTCCTCGAACACGGTCAGCAGATCGTTGGGCAGGTCCACGTCGCCCTTGTCCATCTCGTCGACCAGCAACGCGCGAGGAGTGTCGTGCGGGGCGAGCGCCGTGCCGAGCGGACCGAGCCGGATGAACGTACCGATCGCGGGCTCCGCCTCGCCCCGGTCCCGGCTCAGCGTGGTCTCCCGCAGCCTGCCGATCGCGTCGTACTGGTAGAGCGCCTCCTGAACGCTGGAGCGGCTGTTGACCGGCCAGCGCAGCAGTTCGCCCAGGCTCAGTTCGTGCGCCACGGCCCGGGCCAGCGACGACTTGCCGGTGCCCGCCGGGCCGGTGACGAGCAAGGGGCGGCGCAGGTGCAGCGCCGCGTTGACCACGTCCGCGTGCTCGGGGGCGACGAGATAGGGGAGCGGCCCGGAGCCACGGCCTCCGGGACGGAACCGCCGCCAGGGCGGGGCGGGCGGCATGCTGACCGGGCGGGCCACCCCGTCCCCGCGGAAGATCCGCCAACTGCCGTGCGCCGAGGTGCTCATGAGTTCTCCCGAGGTTCGGCCAGCTGCAGCCGGGGCACCGAGCGGTCCGCGTCCGACCAGGCGAGGACGGGGCGGCCGGGGTACTGCGAAGGACTGCCCAGACTCATCGCCCGGTACGCCCGGGTGCCCTCCGGCAGCGCGCGGACCGGCACCGGCGACAGCCGGGCCAGGGCATGGGAGCGATCCGGCCGGCCGCGGTCCCACATCACCACGGGCACCCCCATCATCAGACAGGTCTGCACGATCTCGTCACGTGAGCGGAAGGGGACGTCCACGGCGACCCGGACGGCGTCCTTGTCGGCCAGCACGGCGCCATAGACCTCTCCACGGCCCTGGGTGGGGTCGTCGAACGTCAGGCGGGCGTCCGAGTCGAGAAGTCTCCAGCGGTGGCGCCAGTCGGGATGGAAACGTTCGTGCCGGTGCAGGAGTTCCGGACAGGTGACGACCACCGGGAACTCGGCGCCGAGCACTTCGGGCAGCTCGTCCGCGCCGAACGCGCACGGCCCGGCACCGGAGCCGCCCCACTCGTCCGCGGGCAGGTTGAGGCCGTCCCGGTCGACGACGAGTTCCAGCACCGGCCTGCCCCGGTCGGGGGCGGCCCGGTACAGCGCGTCGAGAACCTCGAGCAGTTCGCGGGCGGCGGCCGCGCCGGAGCGTGGGGTCTCGGCGTCCACCGACGTCTGCCGGGGCCCGTCGCCCTGGTCGCACCACACCCGCAGCCGGTAACTGTCCGCGCCCACCCGCTCCACCTGGGCCGTCACCCGCGCGGGCGCGGTCCGTTCCTGCTCGGCGCGCGCCCACTCCTCTGCGTCCGTCCGCCGTTCGACGAGCGAGGTGGCCGGGATGCCCAACCGGTCCACGACCGACATCGTCCACAGCCGGAGGGAGCCCTGGAGCGCGGGTGGCGCGAGCGCGGCAAGGTACTCCACCACGCGCAGCAGTCCCGGGACGCGCAGCCCGTCCGCGTCGGTCCTGCTGTCCCCGGGCAGGCACTCCAGGTGGTCGAGGACCGCCTTGGTGCTCTCGCCGGGTACCGCGGCGGCCAGCGGCAGGGCCGCCCGCACCACCTCGGGCAGCCGGGCCCGCAGCGCGGCGGGAAGGGCGTCCAACTGCCGCATCAGCTTGCGGTGCTCGCGTGGGGACAGCAGCCGCGGCACGGCGGACAGCCGGCCGGCCGCGAGCAGGTGGGGTACGGCCGTCGGCTCACGGCGGCGCATCAGTTCCACCAGCGCGGCCAGGGCCCGCGGCTCGGACAGCAGCAGGGCCGCGAACTCCTCCGGGGTGGGCGCGGACCGGTCGTCGGGGCAGCCGTACCCGCACTGGTCCGCGACGGCCTGCGCGTACTCGATACGGCGTACCGACATCGGCAGGTGCTGGTCCACCAGGTCCACCATCAGGTCGTAGGCCGGGTCGTCCGGGTCGGGTTCCGGCGCCTCGAAGAGCTCGGCCCCGCCGGCCGCTCGCAGTTCGGCCTCGATGCGCTGCCAGGGGATGCCCCAGCTGCGCCGGGCGATGTGCTGGGAGCTGTAGGGCAGCGGCCGTCCGCTGTGCGGGTCGTTCGGCGGCATGACGTGCCCGGCGACGATGCCGACCACCGCGTTGTCGCCGACCGACCACAGCGGGCCGCCACTGTAGGAGGGGCCGATCGCCATGCCGGTGGCGTCGCCGTCCACATATCCGACGGTCTCGTCGCAGGTCTTGACGCGGACGTCCGCGAAGGAGTGGCTCAGTCCGGTGCTGTGCCAGGCGCGCAGCGACTGGCCGACCGTCATGGGCAGCCACTGCGGCAGCACCACGTTCCGCCCCGAGACCGTCTCCAGCCGCAGGACGGCCAGGTCGCCCAGCCACTCGTGGTCCTCGTCCCCCGGGGAACCAGGCGAACCGTCCCGGCGGCGCGGTGGCACCCAGTGCGCGATCCGGGCGTCGCAGCGGACCGTCGTGGCGGGGCCGTGCAGGGCGACCGGCACGGTGCGGTCGGCCGGAAGGCGCGGGTCGAACGGTCCCCGGCCCAGCGCGTCGTTCACGACGTGCGCGCAGGTCAGCAGATGGTCGCGGGTGAGCAGGACACCCGCGCCCACGCTGGCCGAGCCGGACGATTCCAGCACCGAGACCACACAGTGCCGTGGATCGGCCGCCGTCGAGCCGTCCGATCTGAAGAACCAGCCCATGGATCAGTCCGTGCCGGCGGGCGCGGGCCGCCAGGTGGCCGAGACGGTCAGGTGCGCCTGCCCGTTGCCTCCGACAATGCCGAGCCTGAGATCATGCCCGACCTGCACGCCGAAGGTCACGCTGATCTCCTGCGGCGGCCGGTCCGAGGCCGACACCGCGTCGTGGACCTCCTGCAGGAACGGCCCGAGCGGCCGCAGCGTGCTGCGTAGCGTCTCGACGGCGTAGGAGGCGACGGCCTGGCCGCGCCGGGACACCGGCACGGTGGCCCCCATGCCTTCCGGGCGGTCGGCGGACGGCTCGGCGGGGGCGGCCGAACCGCCCCCCGGGCCGAGTTCGAAACGCACCAACGTCCCGTCGGCCAACTGGAGTTCGCTGAAGTCCGACACTCTTGCCATTGTGCCGATCAGCCGACCGCTGAGAAGGCCGAAGAAAAAAACCCGCGTCCCGTACAACCCTTTCCCAGGACCGCCGGTCGTACCGTGCGTCAGAACCTCCGGGGGGGACCCGGGGGGGATCTCGGGGTTCTGGCGGGGAGGGGAAAGCCGAGGGGGTGGGCCCGGTCGACGGACCGGGCGCACCCCCTCGAAACGTCACCGGCCCGGGGCCGGTCCGGCGCCCTAGAAGAACACCCCGCACCGCAGCAGCACGTTGGCGTACGGCCGGGCCTCCCCGGTGCGCACCACGAGGCGGGCCCGCGCGGACAGGTCCTTGAGCCGCTCGTGCGGTACGTGCGTCAGACCGGGGAGCCGCTCGGACAGCAGCCGGGCCGCGGCCGGGTTGGCGTCCGTGACCTCGTCGGCCGCCGTGGCCCCCTCCACCACCAGCTCCGCCAGCAGCCCGTCCAGGACCTCGGCGAAGGACGGGACACCGGCGCGGAAGGCCAGGTCGACGACGCGCGGCCCGTCCGGCACCGGCATGCCCGCGTCGCACACCAGCACCTCGTGCCCGTGCCCCAGTTCGGCCAGCGCGCCCGCCAGGTGCCGGTTGAGGATGCCCGTCTTCTTCACAGCGCCTCGACCTCCGCGAGCGTCGGGTACGACTCCTGCGCGCCCCGGCGGGTCACCGCCACCGCGCCGACCCGGGCCGCGTGGGCCGCCGCGTCGGCGAGCGGCGCGCCGGAACCGAGTCCGACGGCCAGCGCGGCGGTGAACGCGTCACCGGCGCCGGTCGTGTCGACCGCGTCCACCTCCGGCGCGGGCACCCGGCTGACCCCCGAGCCGTCGCACACCAGCGCGCCGGCCGCCCCCAGGGTCACCACCACCGAACGCGGCCCCCTGGCCAGTAGCAGCCGGGCCCAGTCCGCCGGGTCGTCGCCCTCGCACGCCTCGCCGAGCAGGACCCGGGCCTCGTGCTCGTTCACGATCAGCGGGTCGCAGACGGCCAGGACCTCGTCGGGGAGCGGGCGCGGCGGTGAGGGGTTGAGCACGAAGCGGCTGTCCGGGGACAGGTTCCGTACGACCTCCACGACCGTCTCCAGCGGGATCTCCAGCTGCGCCGACACCACCCGCGCGACACGGACCAGGGCCGCGGCCGAGCGGACGTCCGCCGGGGCGAGCCGGGCGTTGGCGCCGGGCGACACGACGATGCTGTTGTCCCCGGAGGGGTCCACGGTGATCAGGGCGACGCCCGTGGGCGCCCCGCCCACCAGCACGCCCGCCGTGTCCACCCCGGCCGCCCGCTGCGCGTCCAGCAGCAGCCGGCCGTGCGCGTCGTCGCCGACCCGGGCCAGCAGTGCCGTGCGGGCTCCGAGCCGGGCCGCGGCGACCGCCTGGTTGCCGCCCTTGCCGCCCGGGTGGACGGCCAGGTCGCCGCCGAGCACGGTCTCGCCGGCGGCCGGCCGCCGCTCGACGCCGATCACCAGGTCGGCGTTGGCCGAACCCACGACCAGCAGGTCGTAGTCGTTCATGGAATCGACTCCCCTGAAGAGATCACCCGGGGCGGGCGGCCGTGGTGCACGGCCGCCCGCCCGTTCCCCGTCGTCAGCCGCTGAAGCCCGCCACGTTGTCCTTCGTGACGACCTTCACCGGTACCTTCACCGTCGGCTCCACCTTCTTGCCCCGCACCGCGCGCAGCGCGTTGTCCACCGCGATCCGGCCGAGCTGGCTCGGCTGCTGCGCGACCGACGCGTACAGCGTGCCGCCCTTCACCGCGGTCAGGCCGTCCGGGGTGCCGTCGAAGCCGACGACCTGGACCGACCGGCCGGCCTTGGAGCCCAGAGCCTTGATGGCGCCGAGGGCCATCTCGTCGTTGGCGGCGATCACGCCCTGGACGTCGGGGTGCGCCTGGAGCAGGTTGCTCATCACGTCGAGGCCCTTGGTGCGGTCGAAGTCGGCCGGCTGCTGGGCCAGCACCTGAATGCCGGGGTACGCCTTCAGCCCCTTGGCGAAACCTTCCGCCCGCTCCCGGGCCGCGGAGGTGCCCACCTGCCCCTGCAGGATCACGATCTTGCCGCTGCCGCCCAGCTTCTCGGCGACCGTCTTGGCGGCCAGTTCACCGCCGGCCACGTTGTCGGAGGCCACGAGCGCGTTCACGGTCGCCTTGTTGACGCCGCGGTCGACCGCGATGACCGGGATCTTCGCCTTGTCGGCGGCCTTCACCGAGTTGCTCGCCGCGTCGGAGTCCACCGGGTTGACGATGATCGCGCCGAGGCCGGAGCTGGTGAAGTTCTGGAGCTGGTTGGCCTGCTGGGAGGCGTCGTTCTGGGCGTCGGTGACGGTCAGGTCCACGCCCAGCTTCTTCGCCTCGGCCTGGGCGCCCGCCCTGATCTGCACGAAGAAGGGGTTGTTCAGGGTGGACAGGGACAGGCCCATCCGCGGAGCCGTCGAGGCGGCGGAACCGCCGTGCAGGAGGGAGGCGGCGCCCACGACCGCCACGGTGACCACCGCCGCGAGCGCGTACGTCCCGGCCTGCTTGCCCTTGCCGCCGCCGGTCCCGGCGGCCACCGGGGTCGCCCCCGCCTTGCGCCGCACCGTGTCCAGCAGCACCGCCAGCGCGATGACCACGCCGATCACGACCTGCTGCCAGAAGGCGGACACGTTCAGGAGGTTGAGGCCGTTGCGCAGCACCGCGAGGATCAGCGCGCCGATCAGCGTGCCGGACGCCTTGCCGGTACCGCCGGCGAGCGAGGCGCCGCCGATGACGACCGCGGCGATCGCGTCCAGCTCGTAGCCGTCGGCGGCCTGCGGCTGCGCCGAGGAGAGGCGGGAGGCCAGCACGATGCCGGCGACGGCGGCGAACAGGCCGGACAGGGCGTAGATCGCGAGCTTCTGCTTCTTGACGCGCAGTCCGGAGAGGCGGGCCGCCTCCTCGTTGCCGCCGATCGCGTACATCGAGCGGCCGATGTACGTCCGGCCGAGCACGACGGCCGCGGCCAGCCCCATCACGACCATGACGAGCACCGGCACCGGCAGCCAGCCGCCGAGCGTGTCGCCGAGGTGGGAGACCGAGTCGGGGAACGGGATCGGCGAGCCCCCGGAGATCACCAGCGAGAGGCCGCGGGCCACCGACAGCATGGCGAGCGTCGCGATGAACGGCGGCAGTTTGCCGTATGCGATCAGGAAGCCGTTGACCAGGCCCGCCACGATGCCGGTGGCGACGGACAGCACGACCGCCAGGACGACCGGCACGCCGTGCGAGGTCGCGCTCCAGGCGAGCACGATGGCCGACAGGGCCGCCACCGAACCCACCGACAGGTCGATGCCCGCCGAGACGATCACGAAGGTGACACCGAAGGCGAGGACGGCGGTCACGGCCGCCTGGACACCCACGTTGAGCAGGTTGTCCGTCGTCAGGAAGTCACCGGACAGCGCCGACAGGGCGACGACCAGGACGATCAGCGCGGTGAGCGCGCCGTTGTCGAGCAGGAGGCGGCGCAGGCCGCTCGTGGCGCCACCCGCGCCCGGGGTGCTCTTGAGCGTGTCAGTGGCCACGGGGGGCCTCCGTTTCCGTCGTGGGGTTGCTTACGGCGAGTGCCATCACGGCGTCCTGGGTGGCCTCACCGGCCGCGAGCTCGCCCGCGATCCGGCCCTGGGCCATCACCAGCACCCGGTCGCTCATGCCGAGCACCTCGGGCAGATCGCTGGAGATCATCAGGACGGCGGCACCGGCGGCCGTCAGTTCGTTGATGAGCTGGTAGATCTCGACCTTGGCGCCGACGTCGATGCCCCGCGTCGGCTCGTCGAGGATCAGCACCTTGGTGTCGGCCAGCAGCCACTTGCCGATGACGACCTTCTGCTGGTTGCCGCCGGACAGCGTCCGCACGTGCTGGCCGAGTCCGGCCATCCGCACCCCGAGCTGCCCGGCGATCCGCCCGGCCGCCTCGTGCTGCGCCCTGAGGTCGACGAGCCCCGCGCGCGTGGCGGAGCGCAGGGTCACCAGGCCGAGGTTCTCCTCGACGGACGCGTCGAGCACCAGTCCCTGGCCCTTGCGGTCCTCGGGGACCAGGCCGATGCCGGCCGCCATGGCGGCGTTGACGTCGCCGCGCCGCACCGGGGCACCGGAGACCTTCACGGCCCCCTTGTCGTACGGGTCGGCGCCGAACACGGCCCGCACCACCTCCGTACGGCCGGCCCCGACGAGCCCGGCGATGCCGACGACCTCGCCGGCGTGCACCTCGAAGCCGACGTCGTGGAAGACGCCGTCGCGGGTCAGGCCCTCGACGGTGAGCAGCGCGGCGCCCTTCTCGGGCCGTTCACGCGGGTACTGCGCCTCGATCGAGCGGCCCACCATGAGCCGCACCAGCTCGTCCTCGGGGGTGGACGCGGGGACCTGGCCCACGGACTTCCCGTCACGGATGACGGTGACACGGTCGCCGAGGGCGGCGATCTCCTCCAGGTGGTGCGTGATGAACACGACGCCCACCCCGTCCGCGCGCAGCCTGCGCACGATGGCGAAGAGCTTCTCGACCTCCTCGGAGGTGAGTACGGCGGTCGGCTCGTCCATGATCAACACGCGCGCGTCCAGGCTCAGCGCCTTCGCGATCTCGACCATCTGCAGGCGCGCGATACCGAGTTCGCGCACCCGCGCGCGGGGCGAGACGTCGACCCCGACGCGGTCGAGCAGGACGGCGGCGTCCGCCTCCATCGTCTTGCGGTCGATCATCCCGAACCGGCGCGGCTGGCGTCCGAGGAAGATGTTCTCCGCGACCGTCAGGTCGGGGACCAGGTTGAACTCCTGGTAGATGGTGGCGATCCCGAGACGCTCGGAGTCCTGCGCACCGTGGATGCGCACCTCCTCGCCGCCGGCCAGGATCCGCCCGGCGTCGGGGGTGTAGGCGCCGGAGAGCATCTTGATCAGCGTGCTCTTGCCCGCGCCGTTCTCACCGAGCAGCACATGCACCTCGCCCCGGCGCAGGTCGAAGTCGACGCCGTCCAGCGCGACCACGCCGGGGAAGGTCTTGCGTATGCCCTCGATGCGCAGCAACTCGTCCGGGTCGCTCACGACGTGCTCCTTTGCACTGGGGAGGAGGAGGGGGCCGCCTCGCCGCACGAGCGGCGTACGACGAGCCGGGCGGTGAAGGTGACGGACGCGGGGGGCCGTCCCTCGATGCGGTCGACCAGGGCCCGTACGGCGGCCCGGCCCAGCTCGCCGGTGGGCTGGGCGATCGCGGTGACCGGCGGATCGGTGTGCACGAACCACGGGATGTCGTCGAAGGCGGCCAGCGCGATGTCGTCGGGGACGCGCAGCCCGCGCGCGCGGACCGCGTCCAGGGCACCGAGTGCCATCAGGTTGTCGGCCGCGAAGATCACCTCCGGCGGCTCGGGCAGGTCGAGGAACCCCTCGGTGACCCGCCGTCCGCTGCCGGCCTGGAAGTCGCCCTGCCCTATGTAGGCGTCCGGGAGCGGGAGCCCGTGTTCGGCCATGGCGTCCCGGAAGGCGTCGACGCGCTCGCTGCCGGTCGTGGTGGCCGCCGGTCCCGCGATGATCGCGAGCCGCCGGTGCCCGAGCCGGCACAGGTGGGCGACGAGGTCCCGCACGGCCTCGCGGCCGTCGGCCCGCACGACCGGCACCTGGACTCCGGGGATCCAGCGGTCCACGAACACCATCGGCGTCCCCGCGCGCACGGCGTCCAGCATCAGCGGGGAGCCGCCGTCGGTGGGGGAGACCAGGAGCCCGTCGATCCGCCGGTCCAGCAGGGTCCGCACGTGGTGGTCCTGGAGGTCGGGGCGTTCGTCGGCGTTGCCGATGATCACGCTGTAGCCGAGTGCCCGCGCCTCTTCCTCGACGGCGCGGGCCAGCTCGGTGAAGTAGGGGTTCAGCACGTCGCTGATGACCAGGCCGAGGGTGCGGGTCTGGTCGGTGCGCAGGGAGCGGGCGACGGCGTTGGGCCGGTAGCCGAGGTCCTGCACGGCGGCCATGACCCGCTGCCGCGCGTCCGCGCTGACCGACGGGTGCTCGTTCAGGACGCGCGACACCGTCGCCACGGAGACACCCGCGGCCGCGGCGACGTCCTTGATGCTCGCCATCGCCGGCTCCACCTCCTCGTGGAACGCATGAAATCGATTACACGGAGGATTGGAATCGATTACACGGCCATCCGCAAGGCCCTGAGACCGGATCGTGATGTCAGAGCCGGCCGGTACCGTCTGCGCATGGCTCAACAGGCGGGGAACCCCACGGGCGAACGGCGGTTCGCCGTGCTCGAAGGAGTGCTGGAGCGGATCACGTACGCCAACGAGGAGAACGGCTACACGGTCGCCCGGGTCGACACCGGCCGCGGCGGCGGCGATCTCCTCACGGTGGTGGGCGCCCTGCTCGGCGCCCAGGTCGGCGAGTCCCTGCGCATGGAGGGCCGCTGGGGCTCCCACCCCCAGTACGGCCGCCAGTTCACGGTGGAGAACTACACGACCGTCCTGCCGGCCACCGTCCAGGGCATCCGCCGCTACCTGGGGTCCGGTCTGGTCAAGGGCATCGGCCCGGTCTTCGCCGACCGCATCACCCAGCACTTCGGCCTGGACACCCTGCGGATCATCGAGGAGGAGCCGAAGCGGCTGATCGAGGTCCCCGGCCTCGGCCCCAAGCGGACCCGCAAGATCGCCGACGCCTGGGAGGAGCAGAAGGCGATCAAGGAGGTCATGCTCTTCCTCCAGAGCGTCGAGGTCTCGACGTCCGTCGCGGTGCGCATCTACAAGAAGTACGGCGACGCCTCCATCTCCGTCGTCCGGAACCAGCCGTACCGTCTGGCCGCCGACGTCTGGGGCATCGGCTTCCTCACCGCGGACAAGATCGCCCAGTCCGTCGGCATCCCGCACGACAGCCCCGAGCGCGTGAAGGCGGGCCTGCAGTACGCCCTGTCCCAGTCCGCCGACCAGGGGCACTGCTTCCTGCCCGAGGAGCGGCTCATCGCCGACGCCGTCAAACTGCTCCAGGTCGACACCGGGCTGGTCATCGAGTGCCTCGCCGAGCTGGCCGGGCCGGGCGAGGAGGGCGAGGAGCCGGGGGTCGTCCGCGAGAAGGTGCCGGCGCTCGACGGCGGCTCCGAGTCCGTCACGGCTGTCTACCTGGTGCCTTTCCACCGCGCCGAACTGTCCCTCTCCGCCCAGGTGCTGCGGCTGCTGCGCACCCAGGAGGACCGGATGCCCGCCTTCCGGGACGTGGACTGGGACAAGGCGCTCGGCTGGCTGAAGGAGCGCACCGGCGCCGACCTCGCGCCCGAGCAGCAGGCCGCCGTACGGCTCGCGCTGACCGAGAAGGTCGCCGTCCTCACCGGCGGACCCGGCTGCGGCAAGTCCTTCACGGTCCGCTCGGTCGTGGAACTGGCCCGCGCCAAACGCGCCAAGGTGCTGCTCGCCGCCCCCACCGGCCGGGCCGCCAAGCGCCTCGCCGAACTGACCGGCACCGAGGCCTCCACCGTCCACCGGCTGCTGGAGCTGAAGCCCGGCGGTGACGCGGCCTACGACCGGGACCGCCCGCTGGACGCCGACCTGGTGGTCGTGGACGAGGCGTCCATGCTCGACCTGCTGCTCGCCAACAAGCTGGTCAAGGCCGTGCCGCCGGGGGCGCACCTGCTGTTCGTCGGAGACGTGGACCAGCTGCCGAGCGTCGGCGCGGGGGAGGTGCTGCGGGACCTGCTGGCCGACGGCGGCCCGGTCCCGGCGGTGCGGCTCACCCGGGTCTTCCGGCAGGCCCAGCAGTCCGGCGTCGTCACCAACGCGCACCGCATCAACGCAGGGCTGCACCCGCTCACCGACGGGCTGAAGGACTTCTTCCTCTTCGTGGAGGACGACACCGAGGAGGCCGGCCGGCTCACCGTGGACGTGGCCGCCCGCCGTCTCCCGGCCCGGTTCGGGCTCGACCCGCGCCGGGACGTGCAGGTGCTGGCGCCCATGCACCGCGGTCCGGCCGGTGCCGCCGTCCTCAACGGCCTGCTCCAGCAGGCCGTCACCCCCGGCAGGCCCGACCTGCCCGAGAAGCGGTTCGGCGGCCGGGTCTTCCGCGTCGGCGACAAGGTCACGCAGATCCGCAACAATTACGACAAGGGGGCGAACGGCGTCTTCAACGGCACCGTGGGCGTGGTCACCTCGCTCGATCCGGTCGACCAGCGGCTGACGGTGCTGACGGACGAGGACGAGGAGGTGCCCTACGAGTTCGACGAACTGGACGAACTGGCCCACGCGTACGCGGTCACCATTCACCGCTCGCAGGGAAGTGAATATCCCGCGGTGGTGATCCCCGTCACCACCGGCGCGTGGATGATGCTCCAGCGGAACCTGCTGTACACGGCGGTGACACGGGCGAAACGACTGGTCGTCCTGGTGGGTTCACGCAAGGCGATCGGCCAGGCGGTGCGCACCGTCTCCGCCGGACGGCGGTGTACGGCACTGGACTTCCGGCTGGCCGGCTGCTGATCGGTCCTGACCAGGGGCGACGGCGCGGATCACAAAAAATGATCGATCAAACGAGTCGCAAAGGTCACAGAGCACTTCCAGATGCGGGTCCGAGGGGGCAGGATGAGCAGGTTGGCGGCACTGAGTGCCGTCGATAGGCCCAATGGTCGACCCCGAGTGCACTCTCCTGAGCCAAATGGGGGATGGTAGAGACAGTCAGGGCACCTCGAAGATGAGGCACTACGTCGGTGAGGGAAGACGTGAGCGACAACTCTGTAGTACTGCGGTTCGGCGACGGCGAGTACACCTACCCGGTGGTCGACAGCACCGTCGGTGACAAGGGCTTCGACATCGGGAAGCTCCGCGCCCAGACCGGTCTGGTGACTCTGGACAGCGGTTACGGCAACACGGCCGCCTATAAATCCGCGGTCACCTACCTCGACGGCGAGGCGGGCATCCTCCGCTACCGCGGCTACCCCATCGAGCAGCTGGCCGAGCGCTCCACCTTCCTCGAGGTGGCGTACCTGCTGATCAACGGCGAGCTGCCGACGGTCGACGAGCTCTCCACCTTCAAGAACGACATCACGCGGCACACCCTGCTGCACGAGGACGTCAAGAACTTCTACCGCGGCTTCCCGCGCGACGCCCACCCGATGGCGATGCTGTCCTCGGTCGTCTCGGCGCTGTCCACCTTCTACCAGGACAGCCACAACCCGTTCGACGAGAAGCAGCGCAACCTCTCCACGATCCGCCTGCTCGCCAAGCTCCCGACGATCGCGGCGTACGCGTACAAGAAGTCGATCGGTCACCCGTTCGTCTACCCGCGCAACGACCTCGGCTACGTCGAGAACTTCCTGCGCATGACCTTCTCGGTCCCGGCGGACGAGTACGACCTCGACCCGGTCGTGGTGGCCGCGCTGGACAAGCTGCTGATCCTGCACGCCGACCACGAGCAGAACTGCTCGACCTCCACGGTCCGCCTGGTCGGCTCCTCGCAGGCCAACATGTTCGCGTCGATCTCGGCCGGCATCAGCGCCCTGTGGGGTCCGCTGCACGGCGGTGCCAACCAGTCCGTCCTGGAGATGCTCGAGGGCATCCAGGAGTCCGGTGGCGACGTCGACACCTTCATCCGCAAGGTGAAGAACAAGGAGGACGGCGTCCGCCTGATGGGCTTCGGCCACCGGGTCTACAAGAACTTCGACCCGCGCGCCAAGATCATCAAGGCCGCCGCGCACGATGTCCTCTCCGCTCTCGGCAAGTCGGACGAGCTGCTCGACATCGCCCTGAAGCTGGAGGAGCACGCGCTCTCCGACGACTACTTCGTCGAGCGCAAGCTCTACCCGAACGTGGACTTCTACACCGGTCTGATCTACCGGGCCATGGGCTTCCCGACCGAGATGTTCACGGTCCTGTTCGCCCTCGGCCGGCTGCCGGGCTGGATCGCCCAGTGGACCGAGATGATCAAGGAGCCGGGTTCCCGCATCGGCCGCCCGCGCCAGATCTACACCGGCGTGGTGGAGCGGGACTTCGTGCCCGTCGAGGAGCGCTGAGCACATAGAGCGCGAGGGCCTGCCGGACCGGCAGGCCCTGAACCGCCGCCGGCGGTGACAGACGAAAAGCGGAAGGCGCCCTGAGACGCCGGTCCCCCCACGGGCCGACGACCAGGGCGCCTTCCCATGTCCCGGTGCGGATTCCCCCCACGGGATCCGGCCGGGCGCTCGGAGAGACAGCGCCTGAACCGCTGTCCGAGCACGGCGGGCTGACCCGTCGTGCTCCAGTGATGTGCGATCTGCCGGGACAACGCACGCTGGGAGGGCCGCTCAAAGCTTCCCTGTGTGCGTGCCCCGGCAACGCATCTCTGAGGAAGTCCCCCAAGACATCCCCAGATGTCAGTCAGCGCCCCCCAAGACGCTGTTTCTGACATCGCCAACTTAGACCGTCGAAGCCCTTCGATGGTTACGTTCGCATCACTGTGATCTGCGTCTCTTGCATATGTCCTTTAGGTGCGCAAGAGCCCCGATACGGCGATCGGTGCCCCAGCGTAAGGATGATGCGCGAGCCTTGTGAAGAGCTTATGTGAGGCTCGCGCCTGACTCTAGGGGGTCTCTTACTTCCCCTGCATCTAACCGCCGGTAACTTGCGGTCACTCAACGAAAACGGCGCAGCCGCAGGCTGTTGGTGACCACGAACACCGAGGAGAAGGCCATCGCCGCGCCGGCGATCATCGGGTTCAGCAACCCCGCGGCGGCCAGCGGCAACGCGGCGACGTTGTAGCCGAAGGCCCACACCAGGTTGCCCTTGATGGTGGCCAGGGTGCGCCGGGAGAGCCGGATGGCGTCCGCCGCCACCCGCAGGTCGCCCCGGACCAGGGTCAGATCGCCCGCCTCGATGGCCGCGTCGGTGCCGGTGCCCATCGCCAGCCCCAGGTCGGCGGTGGCCAGCGCGGCCGCGTCGTTGACGCCGTCGCCCACCATCGCCACGGCGCGTCCCTCGCCCTGCAGCCGCCGCACGACGTCCACCTTGTCCTCGGGGAGCACCTCGGCGATCACCTCGTCGATCCCGACGGCCCGCGCGACGGACTCGGCGACCGTCCGGTTGTCCCCGGTGAGCAGCACCGGCGTCAGCCCGAGCGCGCGCAGGTCGCGCACCGCCTCGGCGCTGGTCCCCTTGACCGCGTCGGCGACCGCGAGGACACCGCGCGCCCGCCCGTCCCAGCCGACCGGGACGGCCGTACGGCCCGCACGTTCGGCCTGCCGGGCGGCCCGGGCCAGTTCCTCCGGCAGCGCCCCGAGGAGCCGCCCCACGGCCACCTCGTGGCCCTCCACGCGGCCGCGTGCGCCCCGTCCGGGCACGTTCTCGAAGTGCTCGACGGCCGGCAGTGCCCCGGCCCGCTCCTCGGCGCCCGCGGCGATCGCGCGGGCGACCGGGTGCTCGGAGGCGTGCTCCAGCGCGCCCGCGAGCCGCAGCACCCGCTGCTCGTCCTCGCCGTCGGCGGCGTACACGTCCTGGAGCTTCATCCGGCCGGTGGTGACCGTGCCGGTCTTGTCCAGGACGACCGTGTCGACGCGGCGGGTGGACTCCAGCACCTCCGGGCCCTTGATCAGGATGCCGAGCTGGGCGCCCCGGCCGGTGCCGACCATCAGCGCGGTCGGCGTGGCGAGGCCCAGCGCGCACGGGCAGGCGATGATCAGGACGGCGACGGCGGCCGTGAACGCGGCGGCGGTGTCGCCGGTGACGCCCAGCCAGACGCCGAACGTGCCGAGCGCGATCAGGATGACCACGGGCACGAAGACGGCGGAGATCCGGTCGGCGAGCCGCTGCACCTCGGCCTTGCCGCTCTGCGCGTCCTCCACCAGCCTCGCCATCCGGGCGAGCTGGGTGTCGGCGCCGACCCGGCCGGCCTCGACCACCAGGCGGCCGCCCGCGTTGACCGTGGCGCCGGTGACCTGGTCGCCCGGGCCGACGTCCACCGGTACGGACTCGCCGGTGAGCATGGACGCGTCCACCGCGGAGACGCCCTCGACGACGGTGCCGTCCGTGGCGATCTTCTCGCCGGGTCGTACGACGAACCGGTCGCCGACGGCCAGCGAGGACACCGGCACCCGCACCTCGCGCCCCGCGCGCAGCACGGCGACGTCCTTGGCGCCCAGCTCCATCAGGGCCCGCAGGGCCGCGCCCGCGCGCCGCTTGGACCGGGCCTCCAGATAGCGGCCGAGCAGGATCAGCGCGACCACACCGGCGGCGACCTCCAGGTACATGGTGGAGGCGCCGTCCGTCCGGGAGACGGTGAGCCGGAACTCGTCGTGCATGCCGGGCATGCCCGCGTCACCGAAGAACAGGGCCCACAGCGACCAGCCGAACGCGGCCAGCGTGCCGACCGACACCAGGGTGTCCATGGTGGCGGCGCCGTGCCGGGCGTTGGTCCAGGCGGCCCGGTGGAACGGCCATCCGCCCCAGACGACGACCGGCGCCGCGAGCGTGAGCGAGAGCCACTGCCAGTTGTCGAACTGCAGCGCGGGCACCATGGCGAGCAGGACGACCGGGGCGGCGAGCAGGGCGGAGACGAGCAGGCGGTGCCGGAGCGCGGCGAGTTCGGGGTCCCGCTCGGCCGGCTCCTCCTCGGCCGCGGGCTCGGGCCGCGGCGGCGCGGGCTCCTCGGCGGTGTAGCCGGTCCGCACCACGGTCGCGATCAGGTCGGCGACGGCCACGCCCTCGGCGTAGCTGACCTTCGCCTTCTCCGTCGCGTAGTTCACCGTGGCGCTCACGCCGTCCATGCGGTTGAGCTTCTTCTCCACGCGGGCGGCGCAGGAGGCGCACGTCATCCCGCCGATGAGCAGCTCGACCTCGGACGTGCTGCCTATCGCGCTCGCCGTGCCGGTTTCTGCGGTGGTGCTGGTCATGTC
Source organism: Streptomyces sp. WI03-4A (assembly GCF_033792105.1). Classification (NCBI taxonomy): domain Bacteria; kingdom Bacillati; phylum Actinomycetota; class Actinomycetes; order Kitasatosporales; family Streptomycetaceae; genus Streptomyces; species Streptomyces sp. WI03-4A. Next base: position 150,977 of record NZ_JARAUO010000011.1, on the reverse strand, counting down.
CGGACTCCAGACATCGGACCGGACCGTACGGATCCAGTATGAGCTGGTCGGCACGGCCCGGTCGGGGAAAGGTTGCGGGGCCCGTGCGCTGCGGGCCCGGACGCTTCGGCCCGCTCTGACGGGGCCCGGGCTCAGGCCCGGCCGGCCAGCTCGAAGCCGGCCTCGTCCACGGCGGCGCGCACGGCCTCGTCGTCCAGCGGGACCGAGGAGACGACGGTGACCTCGCCGGTCGACGCGACGGCCTTGACCGAGTCGACGCCGGGGATCTGGGAGATCTCGCCGGAGACGGAGCCCTCGCAGTGTCCACAGCTCATGCCGGTCACCTGGTAGACGGTGGTCACGGAGCCCGAAGTCTCGGTCTGGGCGCTCATGTCGTTCTCCTCGTCGAGGCGGGTGGGGCCGGTGAGGCTCACGGTGGAGCCCCACCACGTCCCCAGACTATACCCCTAGGGGGTATTTCTCCAAGAGGAGTCCCGGTGCGCCAGTGACCGTGCCCAGGCGGCCCCGAGCAGCCCGACGAGTGCCAGGCCGCCGACCGAGAACACCACGAAGAGGTGCTGCTCCACGGCGCCGGGCCGGGGCAGGTACCCCTGGGCGAACGGTTCCGCGTCCAGACCGGTGCCCGACAGCAGGGCCACCAGCCAGATCGCGAGGCCGTGCGTGGCGTCCCACAGAGCGTGCAGCATCGAGACGCCCAGACAGGTGCCGACGACCGGCGCGGCGAGCCGAAAGTGCCCGTTCGGGCGGCGCAGGGACAGCAACACGCCGCCCGCGATCGCCGTCCACAGACCCTGCCCGAAGGGGGCGACCACCCCGCGCAGCAGCTCGGTCTCCAGCAGGCCCCTGAGGTCGGCGTCCCCGGCCGCGACGGCTGCTCCGAAGGCGTGTCCGCAGCCCTCCAGGGCCGCGAAGCCGAGGCCGACCGCCGCGCCGAGCACCAGCCCGGCCCGTGTCCCGCGGATGCCCGGCTGCCGGCGCAGCGCGAACGCCAGCGCGCCGAGCTTGGCCGCCTCCTCGACCAGGGCGACGGCGGTGAACATGCCGGGGGAGAGGCGGGGCAGGTACGGCTCGGTCACCGTGGTGGCCGGCACGCCGAGCGCGCCGCCGGCCAGGAAGCAGCCCAGGATCGCGCTGACGCCCAGGTCCCGGCTGTGCCGCTCGTACGCCCACAGCACGAAGGTGACCGGGACCAGGAAGCCGCCGAGCAGGAACAGGGCCGGCAGCGCCGCCGCGCCGCGCGTCGTGTACGCGGCGACGGCGATCAGTGTCCAGGCGGCGAGCCCGCCGGCCAGGCAGCGCTTCCACAGGCCCGCGGCGATGCGCGGGAACGGCGGCGGGGGCTGCTGGGGGCCCGGGATACGGGCCCGGGGCATGCCGGGCGGCGGGGAGTGGGTCACGGGGTCCCCCTCGGGCTCCTGCGGGGTGATCTATCCGCACTGTAGGCAGATGCACCCGGGGCCGCAGTCCGGGGACCGCCGAGGGGTCATGTACGGCCGAGCCGGTCGCCCACCAGGGGTTCGAGGTAGCGGATCAGCACGTTCTTGACCTCCTGCACGTAGGCCGCCCGCTCGGCGTCCTCGTGGCCGAGGACCAGTTCGAGACCGGCCTTGTAGATGCCGAGGCACACGTGGGCCGTGCGGGTGATGTCGGCGGCCGGGGTGTCGGGCAGGAGCGAGGCGAGCAGGCCCTCGACCCGCTCGATCAGGGTGGCGTGCAGCTGGTCGTGGGCGTCGGTGATCCCGCCCGGGATGTCGGGGCCGTGCATCAGCGCGAAGAACACCGGGTGCGCGGTGTTGAAGGCCATGAACCGGTCGACGGCGGCGCCGACGGCCTCCTCCAGCGGCGTGGCGGGGTCGACGGGGGCGAGCGCCTCGCCGTAGGTCTCCCGCATCTCGTGCATGAGCCGGTCGCCCAGCTCGACCGCGATCGCCTCCTTGTTCGGGAAGAACTGGTAGAGGGTGCCCGGTGAGACGCCCGCCTCGCGGGCGATGGCGTTGGTGCTGGCGGCCGTGTAGCCGCTGGTGCAGAAGACCTGGGCGGCGGCGGCGAGCAGCTGGGCGATGCGGCGCTCGCCGCGCGCCTGGCGGCGGCGCGGCTGTTCCTTCTCCGAGGTCTCCGAGGTGTCGGACACGCGTGATCCCCAGCCCTTCGCAGGCGATTGACAAACACGAGCGGTCGCTCGCATTCTGGTGGAACGCGAGCGATCTCTCGTGTTTGCCAGTTTATTGGCAATGACCGACCCATGCTGCCTGCCTGCACAGACGCCTGCCTGCACAGATGTGGGTCACGGTGAAGGGGACACCGCACGATGACCGAAGTCAACACGGCGACGCCCGACGAGGACGGACCGCCCCGGCCCGGCGGCTGGACCCGCTTCGTCACCGCCCGCCCGCGCCTGTCGCTGCTGGTGGCCCTCCTGCTCACCGCGCTCGCCGTGCTGGCCGGCAGCGGCGTCGCCGACCACCTGGGCAGCGGCGGCTGGGAGGACCCGGCCGCCGAGTCGACCTACGCGACCAAGGCGCTGGAGCGCGAGTTCCCCGGCTCCCAGCCCAACCTGCTCCTGCTGGTGGACTCCGGCCGCGCCTCGGTCGACGACCCGGCGGTCGCCGCCGAGGCCCGCCGCCTCGCCGAGCGGCTGAGCGCGGAGCACGGCGTGACCGGCGTCGGCTCCTACTGGCAGGCCACCCCCGCCGCCGCCCCCGCCCTGCGCGCCAAGGACGGCCACGAGGCCCTGATCGCCGCCCGCATCACCGGCGACGAGAACGCGATGGGCAGGACCCTCGACCGCCTGGCCCCCCACTACCGGGGAACGCACGGCCCGGTCCAGGTGAAGATCGGCGGCATCGTCGCGGTACGGCACGAGATGCAGACGACCATCAAGGAGGACCTCACCCGCGCCGAGATGATCGCCCTGCCGATCACCCTCGTGCTGCTCGTGATGGTCTTCGGCAGCGCCGTCGCGGCCCTGCTGCCGCTGGGCATCGGCATCGTCGCGATCCTCGGCACCAACGCGGTGCTGCGCGGACTGACGGCCTTCACCGACGTCTCGGTGTTCGCGCTGAACCTCACCACCGCCCTCGGCCTCGGGCTCGCCATCGACTACGCCCTCTTCATCGTCCGCCGCTACCGCGAGGAGCTGTCCGCCGGGGCCGACCCGCTGACCGCGATCGGCACCACCCTGCGCACAGCCGGGCGCACGGTCCTGTTCTCCGCCCTCACCGTCGCGGTCTCCCTGGCCGCCATGATGGTCTTCCCGCAGTACTTCCTGCGGTCCTTCGCCTACGCCGGCATCGCCGTGGTCCTGCTCGCCGCGGCGGCCGCCCTCATCCTGCTCCCCGCGGCCCTGATCCTGCTCGGCCACCGGGTCAACTCCCTCGACCTGCGCCGCCTGCTGCGCCGGGGCCGGGAACCGGGGAAGCCCGGCACCGAAGGCACCGCCTGGGCCCGCACGGCCACGCTCGTGATGCGCCGCGCCCCGCTCTTCGCCGTCGGCACCACCGTCCTGCTGGTCATCCTCGGACTGCCGTTCACGGGCGTGCGGTTCGGCACCGCGGACGACCGCCAGCTGCCGTCGAGCGCCGAGTCGCACGTGGTGCAGCAGCATCTGCGGGACGGGTTCCCCGGCAGTCCCGGCGGCGGCCTGGAGGTCCTCGCCGAGGGCCGGGCCACCCCGGCGCAGTACGCCGCCTACAAGGAGCGGGTCGCCGCCCTGACCGAGGTGGCCCGGGTCGACGGCCCGCTGGTCAACGGCGACACGGCCTACTTCACCGTGCAGCCCCGGGGCGAGGCCGTCGACGGCGCCGCCCAGCGGCTGGTCGGCGACCTGCGCGCGCTGAAGGCCCCCTTCGGCACCGAGGTGACCGGTACGGCCGCCGTCCTCGTCGACTCCAAGCACGCGATAGGCGAGCGGCTGCCCTGGGCGGGGGCGTTCATCGCGATCGTCACCCTGCTGCTGGTCTTCCTGCTCACCGGCAGCGTGCTGATACCCCTGCAGGCGGTGGTGCTCAACGCGCTCAGCCTGACGGCGATGTTCGGCGCGGTGGTCTGGGTGTTCCAGGACGGCCACCTCTCCGGCCCGCTCGGCTTCACCAGTCCCGGCTCGATCGAGACCACTCTGCCCGTCCTGATGTTCTGCGTGGCCTTCGGCCTGTCCATGGACTACGGGGTCTTCCTCCTCTCCCGTATCAAGGAGGAGTACGACCGCACCGGCGACCACAACGAGGCGGTCCGCCACGGCCTCCAGCGCACCGGCGGGCTGATCACGGCGGCGGCGGTCATCCTCGCGGTCGTCATGGTCGCCATCGGCACCTCCCGGGTCACCAACACCAAGATGCTCGGCCTCGGCATCGCCCTCGCGGTGCTGATGGACGCGATGGTCGTGCGCAGTCTGCTGGTCCCGGCGATCATGCGGCTCACCGGCCGCGCCACCTGGTGGGCCCCGGCACCGCTGCGCCGCTTCCACCGCAGGTTCGGGCTCAGCGAGGGCGAGCCGGCCGCGCCCGCGGAGGTGAAGGAGACGGCGGGGGTGTGAGGCCGCCGGCCGCCATGGAAGGGTGTGGCGCATGAGAGCCGTGGTGTTCGAGCAGTACGGGGAGCCGGCCGCCGTGCGGGAGGTGCCGGACCCGGAGCCGGTGGAGCACGGGGTCGTGGTCCGCGTCGAGGCGACCGGGCTGTGCCGCAGCGACTGGCACGGCTGGATGGGGCACGACCCGGACATCACCCTGCCCCATGTGCCGGGGCACGAACTCGCCGGTGTGGTCGAGGCGGTGGGGTCCCGGGTGACCGGGTGGCGGCCCGGCGACCGGGTCACCGTGCCCTTCGTCTGCGCCTGCGGCACGTGCCCGTCCTGCGCGGCCGGCGACCAGCAGGTGTGCGAGCGCCAGACCCAGCCAGGCTTCCACCACTGGGGCTCCTTCGCCCAGTTCGTGGCCCTCGACCACGCCGACGTGAACCTGGTCGCGATCCCCGACGGTATGGCGTACGCCACGGCCGCCGCCCTCGGCTGCCGCTTCGCCACCGCCTTCCGCGCGGTGGTGCGCCAGGGCCGGGTGGCGGCGGGGGAGTGGGTCGCGGTGCACGGCTGCGGCGGGGTCGGACTGTCGGCGGTGATGATCGCGGCGGCCTCGGGGGCCCGGGTGGTCGCCGTCGACGTCTCGCCCGAGGCCCTCGGCCTGGCACGGAGCTTCGGCGCGGCCGAGTGCGTCGACGCGACCGGCCTGGCCGACCCGGCGGCCGCCGTCCGGGAGCTGACCGGCGGCGGCGCCCATCTCTCCCTGGACGCCCTCGGCTCACCCGCCACCTGCGCGGCCTCCGTCGGCTCCCTGCGCCGCCGGGGCCGGCACGTCCAGGTGGGCCTGCTGCCCTCGGACGACGGCACCACCCCGGTCCCGCTGGCCCGCGCCATCGCCCTGGAGCTCGAACTCCTCGGCAGCCACGGCATGGCGGCGCACGCCTACCCCGGGATGCTGGAGCTGGTCAGGTCCGGGGCGCTCCGTCCCGACCTGCTGGTGACCCGGACGATCGCCCTCGACGCGGCCCCGGCCGCCCTCGCCGCCATGGGCGCCGCGCCCGGAGCGGGGGTCACGGTCATCGAGCCGTGGCGCTGAGCGCGGCCCACTCGCGGTCGAGGATCGACATGATCACCTCGTCGGCCCAGACGCCGTCCCGGAGCTGCACCTCCCGCTTGACGCCCTCGACCACGAAGCCGACCTTCGCGTAGACGCGCAGGGCCCGGTGGTTGTGCGCCCAGGCCGCGAGCTCGATCCGGTGCAGTCCGAGTTCACCGAAGGCGTGGGCGACGATCAGCCGGGTCGCCTCGGTGCCGATGCCCCGGCCACGGCCCCGGGGGCCGATCAGGGTGCGGAAGGTGCAGCTGCGGCCGTCCGGGTCGTACGCGTACAGGACGACCTCGCCCAGCACCTCGCCGGTCTCCGGGTCGGTGACGGCCAGGTCCAGGCGGTCGGGGGCACCGGCCCGGGAGCCGTACCAGGAGCGCAGCCCCTCCTCGGTGAGGTCGGTCGACGGCTCGAAGGTGAAGCGGACGACCTCGGGGTCGCCGACGATCTCCCACATGGCGGCCGTGTCGGCCTCGGTGAAGGGGCGCAGCACGGTCTTCCGGCCGGTCAGGACGGGTTTGACGGAGAAGCTCATGGGGCGACTGTGCCCCAGACGGCCGGTGGGGCACAGGTCCTTTTCCCAGCGGCCGGCCCGGGCGCCCGTGTCAACGCGACCCGCCCGGACACCGGGGCCGACTTATGCTGCGAGCCCGTCACAAACACCCGCTTCTCGTCACACATGTCGCGGGTACGCGGGCTCTCGGTCACACCCGGTCGACAGCCGTAGTCGCATCGTCACGGAGCGTCGTTCACCGGGCACAGGCTTGGTGATCGCCGGCGCAGCGCCCGGCTCCCCCGACGGCCGCCCCCGGCCGCCGCCGCGGCGCGCGCAGGGAGGTGCGACTCATGACCGACCGAAGGCTCTGGTCCTACAAGGAGATCGCGGCACACATCCGGGTGCAGCCGGACACCGTACGGTCCTACCGCAAGCACGGCCTGCTGCCCGAGCCCGACCACGTGGAGGGGGGCAAGCCCTACTGGTACGCGGACACCGTCCGCACCTGGGTCGCCTCCCGGCCGGGCAACCGGGGCCGAAGAGGGGACTGATCCCCCGGGCGCGTACCCGCGGGCGTTCCTACACTCCGCAGGACCGCAGGAACGCCCGGGTGCGCCGGGCGATCGGCAGCGGCGCGTCCGGCTCGCAGGGGTACATGTCCTGCTCGACGATCGCGAACAGGTCGACGTCCAGCCGCCGCGCGGCCCGGAGCACCGGTTCCAGGGCGGGCACGCCGGACGGGGGCTCGCACATCACGCCCCGCGCGACCGCCGGGCCGAAGGGCGTGCCGTTCGCCCTCACGTCGGCCAGGATCTCCGGGTCCACCTGCTTGAGGTGCAGATAGCCGATCCGCTCGCCGTAGGTCTCGATCAGCTTGACGCTGTCCCCGCCGCAGTACGCGTAGTGCCCGGTGTCCAGACACAGCGACACCAGGTCGGGGTCGGTGCCGTCGAGGAAGCGGGCGACGTTCTCCTCGCTGTCGATGTGGGTGTCGGCGTGCGGGTGGACGACGACCGTCAGCCCGTACCGCTCACGCACCTCGCGGCCGAGGCGTTCGGTCAGCGAGGTCAGGTCGCGCCACTGACCGGCGGTGAGGGTGTCGGGCTCCAGCACCTCGCCCGTCTTGTCGTCGCGCCAGAAGGACGGGATGACGACGAGGTGGCGGGCGCCCGTCGCCCGGGTCAGGGCGGCGATGTCGCTGACGTGCGCCCAGGTCTCGTCCCACACGGCGGCGCCGTGGTGCAGGCCCGTGAAGACCGTGCCGGCCGACACCTTCAGGCCGCGCCGGCCGGTCTCCTCGGCGAGCACCGCGGGATCGGTCGGCAGGTAGCCGTAGGGACCGAGCTCGATCCACTTGTAGCCGGATGCGGCCACCTCGTCGAGGAAGCGCCGCCAGGGCACCTGCCGCGGGTCGTCCGGGAACCACACACCCCAGGAGTCGGGCGCCGATCCGATCCGGATACGGGACAGTGAGGAGGGTGACAAGGACGTCATGGCCGCCAGCGTGAAGGGCCGCGGAAAGAGGTGTCAAGCACTGGTCCGAATGTCCGGACAAAACATTGACAGGGTTCGGCGGGCAGGACTACAAAGCCGGGAAGAGCCGTGACGAAGGGAAGCCGATGGCGTACGACCTGATCACGATGGGGCGGATCGGGGTGGACCTCTACCCGCTGCAGACCGGCGTCCCGCTCGCCCAGGTGTCGTCCTTCGGCAAGTTCCTCGGCGGATCGGCGGCGAACGTCGCGGTCGCCGCCGCCCGCCTCGGCCGCCGCACCGCCGTGATCACCCGTACCGGCGACGACCCGTTCGGCGCCTATCTGCACGAGGCCCTGCGCGGCTTCGGTGTCGACGACCGCTGGGTCACCCCGGTACCCGGCCTGCCCACGCCCGTCACCTTCTGCGAGGTCTTCCCGCCCGACGACTTCCCCCTCTACTTCTACCGCCGCCCCAAGGCCCCGGACCTGGAGATCCACCCCCACGAACTGGACCTCGACGCCGTCCGGGACGCCCGTGTCTTCTGGGTCACCGGCACCGGCCTGAGCGAGGAGCCGAGCCGCACGGCGACCCTCACGGCCCTCGCCCACCGCGCCAGGTCGGGCACGACCGTCTTCGACCTCGACTGGCGGCCCATGTTCTGGACCCACCCGGACCAGGCCCGCCCCTTCTACGCCGATGCCCTGCGCCACACCACCGTCGCCGTCGGCAACCTCGACGAGGTGGAGGTCGCCACCGGGCTGCGCGAACCCCACGCGGCGGCCCGCGCGCTGCTGGCCGCCGGCGTCGAGCTCGCCGTGGTCAAGCAGGGACCCAAGGGCGTCCTGGCGGTCAGCGCCTCCGGGGAGTCGGCCGAGGTCCCGCCCCTGCCGGTCACCGTCCTCAACGGCCTCGGCGCCGGCGACGCCTTCGGCGGCTCCCTGTGCCACGGACTGCTCGCGGGCCGGGACCTGGAGACCGTCATGCGCCACGCCAACGCGGCCGGCGCCATCGTCGCCTCCCGCCTGGAGTGCTCCTCCGCGATGCCCACCCCGGACGAGGTGGCCGCCGCGCTCGACAGCGGAGCGGTGCGGTGAGGGCCGGCCGGGTGGCGGGCACCCACACCGAGGGCGGCGACGCGGCCCGCCGGCCGTGCGTGGACGTCGCGGCGCTGGTCCACACCCGCACCCACCACCCCGAGGCGATCGCCGAGGCCGCCGCCCGCCGGGCCCGCCGCCCGCTGCTCACCGAGAGCGGCCGCCTGATGATCGTCGCCGCCGACCACCCGGCCCGTGGCGCGCTCGGCGTCGGCGACCGCGCACTCGCCATGGCCAACCGCGCCGACCTCCTGGAACGCCTGTGCCTGGCGCTGTCCCGGCCCGGCGTCGACGGCGTCCTCGCCACCGCCGACATCCTGGACGACCTGCTGCTGCTCGGCGCCCTCGACCACCGGATCGTCATGGGCTCGATGAACCGCGGCGGCCTGCGGGGCGCGAGCTTCGAACTCGACGACCGCTTCACCGGCCACCGCCCCGAGGACATCCAGCGCCTCGGCTTCGACGCCGGCAAGGTGCTGCTGCGCATCGACTACGCCGACCCGGGCTCCCTGACCACCCTGGAGGCCACCGCCCGCGCCGTCGACGACATGGCCGCGCGCCGACTGCCGCTGTTCGTGGAGCCGTTCATCAGCCGGCGCACCCCGGAGGGGGCCCTGCGCAACGACCTGTCCGCCGAGGCGGTCACCCGGTCCATCGCCATCGCCTCCGGCCTCGGCGGTTCCTCCGCCTACACCTGGCTGAAGGTGCCGGTCACCGAGAACCCCGACGACATGGCACGGGTCATGGAGACCTCCACCCTGCCGGCCGTACTGCTCGGCGGTGACGTCGGCGACTCACCCGAGGAGCAGGTCGCCGCGTACGAGAAGTGGCGCGGGGCACTCCAACTGCCCACCGTCCGCGGCCTGGTGGCCGGCCGGTCGCTGCTGTACCCGGCGGACGGCGATGTGGCCGCCGCCGTGGACACCGCCGTCGGACTGCTGTGAGGGCCGCATGACCAGCACCGGACTGCACCTGCCCCGGGGTGCCACCGCGAACGACCGGTACGCCGTCGACATCGGCCCCGAGCGGGCCGGCTGGACGTACGCCGGCCTGCGTGTCGTGGAGTTGACACCGGACAGTACGCATACGTTCACCACCGGGGACGGCGAATGGATCGTCCTTCCGCTGCAAGGCGGATGTACCGTACAAATCGAGACCGCACCATCCGAGCAGGCCGAGTTCCAACTCCAGGGCCGTACCAGCGTGTTCGCGGACGTCTCCGACTTCGCGTACGCGCCCAGGGACGCCCGGGTCCAGATCGCCTCCGGCGCGGGAGGCCGCTTCGCCCTGGCAGGAGCGAAGTGCGAGCGACGACTCCCCGCCCGCTACGGCCCCGCGCCGGAGGTTCCCGTCGAACGACGTGGCAGCGGCGGCTGCGCCCGCGACGTGCGCAACTTCGCCGCCGCCGGCTCCTTCGACTGCGACCGGCTGATCGCCGTCGAGGTGGTCACCCCCGGCGGCAACTGGTCCTCGTACCCGCCGCACAAGCACGACGAGCACCGGCCGGGCGAGGAGTCGGAGCTGGAGGAGATCTACTACTTCGAGATCGACGGACCGAACGGTTTCGGCTATCAGCGCGTATTCCCCTCCCGCGAGGGCGGCTCCGACGTCCTCGCCGAGGTCCGCTCCGGCGACGCCGTGCTCGTCCCCGACGGCTGGCACGGCCCGTCGATCGCCCAGCCGGGCCACGCCATGTACTACCTGAACGTCATGGCGGGGCCCGGTGAGAACCGCGAGTGGCGGATCCGCTTCCACCCGGACCACACAGCGAGCACAGGGGGGTACCGATGACGACCTCGACGACGAGGCTCACGGTCGCGCAGGCACTCGTACGCTTCCTCACCGCCCAGTACACCGAACGGGACGGCCGGCGGCAGCGGCTGATCGGCGCCACCTGGGCCATCTTCGGGCACGGCAACGTGGCCGGTCTCGGCCAGGCGCTGGTCGAGTACGCCGGCGCCATGCCCTTCCACCAGGGCCGCAACGAACAGGCCATGGTGCACGCGGCGGTCGGTTACGCCCGCCAGTCGAACCGGCTGTCGGCCCACGCGGTGACCACCTCGATCGGCCCGGGCGCCACCAACCTGGTCACCGGAGCCGCCCTCGCGACCGTCAACCACCTCCCGGTCCTGCTGCTGCCCGGCGACGTCTTCGCCGCCCGCCCCGCCGACCCGGTGCTGCAGCAGCTGGAGGTGCCCCACGCGGGCGACGTCTCGGTCAACGACACCCTGCGCCCGGTCTCCCGGTACTTCGACCGCATCACCCGGCCGGAGGCGCTGATCCCCGGCGCGCTGGCCGCCATGCGGGTCCTGACCGACCCGGTGGAGACCGGCGCGGTCACCCTCGCCCTGCCGCAGGACGTCCAGGCGGAGGCGTACGACTGGCCGGAGGAGTTCTTCGCCGAGCGCGTGTGGACCGTGCGGCGCCCCGGCGCGGACCCGGCCGAGCTGGCGGAGGCGGTCCGGGCGGTCCGGGCGGCCCGCAGGCCCGTCGTCATCGCGGGCGGCGGGGTCCACCACAGCCGCGCCGAGGACGCCCTCGCCGAGTTCGCCGAGTCCACCCGCATCCCGGTCGCCTCCACCCAGGCCGGCAAGGGCTCCCTGCGCCACGACCACCCGCAGGACGTCGGCGGCGTCGGGCACACCGGCACCGCGACCGCCGACGAGCTGGCCCGCACCGCGGACCTCGTGATCGGCGTGGGCACCCGCTACACCGACTTCACCACCGCCTCCGGCACCCTCTTCGCGCACCCGGACGTCCGCTTCCTGAACCTCAACATCGCGCCCTTCGACGGGCACAAAATGGCCGGGCTGCCGCTGGTGGCCGACGCCCGCAGCGGCCTGTCCGAGCTGACCGAGGCGCTCATCGTGCACGGGTACGAGGTCGCCGACTCCTACGTCACCGAGTACACCGAGGACAAGGAGCGCTGGGAGCAGCGGGTGGACGCCTGCTTCGAGGCCGAGGAACCGGACGTCCGGCCGACCCAGCCGCAGGTCCTCGGCGTCCTCGACGCCCTGGTCGACGAGTCCGACATCCTCGTCAACGCGGCCGGCTCGCTCCCCGGCGACCTGCACAAGCTGTGGCGGACGCGCTCGCACGACCAGTACCACCTGGAGTACGGCTACTCCTGCATGGGCTACGAGATCCCGGCCGCCATCGGGGTGAAGCTCGCCGCGCCCGGGCGGAAGGTGTGGGCGCTGGTCGGCGACGGCACGTACCTGATGATGCCGACGGAGATCGTGACCGCCGTGCAGGAGGGCGTCGCGATCAAGATCCTGCTGGTGCAGAACCACGGCTACGCGTCCATCGGCGGTCTGTCGGAGTCCGTGGGCGGCGAGCGGTTCGGCACCGCCTACCGCTTCACCTCGGACGACGGCACATACACCGGCGCCCCGCTGCCCGTCGACCTCGCGGCCAACGCGGCCAGCCTGGGTATACGGGTGCTGCGCGCGAAGACCGTACGGGACCTGCGCGCGGCGCTCGCCGAGGCACGGGCCGCCGACACTCCCACATGTGTCTACGTGGAGACCGAAACGTCCGACACTGTGTCGGGCGCGCCTCCGGCGCAGGCCTGGTGGGATGTTCCTGTGGCCGAGACCGCGACCCGATCGTCCGCGGTCAAGGCACGGGAGCTGTACGAACGGCACGTCTCGACCCGACGCCGCCATCTGTAAAGGGAGTATCTGGGCATGACGAAGATCGTCAACCACTGGATCGGCGGCAAGGCCGTCGAAGGCGCGTCGGGCACGTACGGGCCGGTCACGGACCCGGCGACCGGCGCGGTCACCACCAAGGTCGCGTTCGCGTCGGTCGAGGAGGTGGACGCGGCCGTCGCGGCGGCCAAGGACGCCTTCGCGACCTGGGGCCAGTCCTCGCTGGCCCAGCGCACCACCATCCTGTTCCGGTTCCGCGCCCTGCTGGACGCCCACCGGGACGAGATCGCGGAGCTGATCACCGCCGAGCACGGCAAGGTGCACTCCGACGCGCTCGGCGAGGTGGCGCGCGGCCTGGAGATCGTCGACCTGGCCTGCGGCATCAACGTCCAGCTCAAGGGCGAGCTGTCCACGCAGGTCGCCAGCCGCGTCGACGTCTCCTCCCTCCGCCAGCCGCTCGGTGTGGTCGCCGGCATCACGCCGTTCAACTTCCCGGCGATGGTTCCCATGTGGATGTTCCCGATCGCCATCGCGACCGGCAACACCTTCGTGCTCAAGCCGTCCGAGAAGGACCCGTCGGCCTCCCTGAAGATCGCGGAGCTGCTGGCCGAGGCCGGTCTGCCCGACGGTGTCTTCAACGTGGTGCAGGGTGACAAGGTCGCCGTGGACCGCCTGCTGGAGCACCCGGACGTCAAGGCCGTCTCCTTCGTCGGCTCGACCCCGATCGCCCGCTACATCCACACCACGGCCTCCGCGAACGGCAAGCGGGTGCAGGCTCTGGGCGGCGCCAAGAACCACATGCTGGTCCTGCCGGACGCCGACCTGGACGCGGCGGCGGACGCGGCGGTCTCGGCGGCCTACGGCTCGGCGGGCGAGCGCTGCATGGCCATCTCCGCGGTCGTCGCGGTGGGCTCCATCGGCGACGAACTGGTGGAGAAGATCCGCGAGCGGGCCGAGAAGATCAAGATCGGCCCCGGCAACGACCCGGCCTCCGAGATGGGCCCGCTGATCACCAAGGCCCACCGGGACAAGGTGGCCTCCTACGTCGAGGGTGCGGCGGCCGAGGGCTGCGAGGTCGTGCTCGACGGCACCGGTCACACCGTGGAGGGCTTCGAGGACGGTCACTGGATCGGCATCTCGCTGCTGGACAAGGTGCCGACCAGCGCCAAGGCGTACCAGGACGAGATCTTCGGCCCGGTGCTGTGCGTGCTGCGCGTGGACACCTACGAGGAGGGCGTGGCCCTCATGAACGCCTCGCCGTTCGGCAACGGCACGGCGATCTTCACCCGGGACGGCGGCGCCGCCCGCCGCTTCCAGCTGGAGATCGAGGCGGGCATGGTCGGCGTGAACGTGCCGATCCCGGTCCCGGTCGGCTACCACAGCTTCGGTGGCTGGAAGGACTCCCTCTTCGGCGACCACCACATCTACGGCAACGACGGCACGCACTTCTACACCCGCGGCAAGGTCGTCACCACCCGCTGGCCCGACCCGGCCGACGCCCCCGCAGGCGTGGACCTGGGCTTCCCGCGCAACCACTGAGCGTCACCCGGAGGTCGCCTCCGGCCCCCGTCAGGCCGTCCGGATACCGGACGGCCTGACATTTTTTTGCAACCTTGGCTGCGGTTCCCGTTCTTGCGGGATCAAACGGATGACGAAGGGTTTGACGGCTAAATACCTTGGAAAGCAAGGTCATGCATCACATGGTCTTGATGGATGTCTCTATACGTCGTCGCTGCCTAAGAAAGTGATGTGGCGTCGGCCGCTCACCGAGTGCGGATTTCGAAGGTAAACAGCCATTGACGGGGTGGTTTTCGTCGGGGTTCCCTATGCACGCCGGGAGCGGACCAGACGAACGCACGACGAGCCGCCCGGAGGCGATAGCGCTCCCGAGCCCACCCTCAGTCGCACCAGTCGATCGGATTCCGCCGCATGACCGACACGCTCCGTCCTGTCGAGACAGGCTCTGCCGAAGCAGCACTCGCAGCAGCCTCCGACAGTCCTCAGAAGCTCAAGCGTTCCATCGGCGTCGTCGGCGGCACCCTGCTCACCCTCTCGTGCGTCACGCCCGCCTCCACGCTCTTCGTGATCGTGCCGGACCTGTTCTCCAGCCTGGGCACGGCGACGGCGCTCTGCCTCGTCATCGGCGCGCTGCTCTGCATCCCCGTCGCCCTGTGCTACTCGGAGCTCGGCACCCTCGTGCCGAGCGCGGGCGGCGAGTACGCGATCGTCTCCACCCTCGCCGGCCGGCTCGCCGGCTGGCTCGCCTTCGTGATGTCGCTCCTCGTCGTGATGATCGTGCCCCCGGTCATCGCGATGGGCACCGCCGACTACCTCGCCCCGGTCATCCACCTGGACCCCGCCTGGACGGGCGCCGGCGTGATGCTCGCGGCCACCCTCGCCGGTCTGCTCGACCTGCGCGCCAACGCCTGGATCACCGGCATCTTCCTGGTGCTGGAGGTCGTCGCGGCCGGTGTCGTCGCCGTGCTCGGCTTCACCCACTCCCAGCGCGGGCTCGGCAGCCTCGGCAACCTGCAGATCGCCGGTGAGCACGCGCACGTCAACCCGGTGACCGGCGCGATGGTCCTCTCGGGACTCGCCATCGCCCTCTTCGCCACCCAGGGCTTCTCCACCGCCGTCTACCTCTCCGAGGAGTTGGAGAACCCGCGCCGCAACGTGGCCCGCACCGTCCTCGCCACGCTCGCCATCTCCAGCGTCGTCATCCTGGTGCCGGTCGTGGCGATCACCCTGGGCGCCGGCGACCTGAAGGCCCTGACCGGCGGCGACATCTCCGGCATGGTCATCGCCTGGAGCAACTCGGCCGTCGGCACCTTCGTCAGCCTCTGCGTCGCCCTCGCGATCATCAACGCGGGCATCGTCATGGTCATCCAGAACTCCCGCGTCCTGTTCGCCTCCGCCCGCGACAAGGCCTGGCCGGCGCCGGTCAACAGCGCCCTGTCCAAGCTCGGCCGCTTCGGCTCCCCCTGGGTCGCCACCCTCGTCGTCGGGGTCCCCGGCGCCTTCCTCTGCTTCGTCAACCTGGACACCCTCTACGGCGTCACCGGCGTCGCGGTCACCGGCCTGTACCTGCTGGTCGCGATCGCCGCCCTGCTCGCCCGGCGCGGCGCGCACGGCACCCGCAAGGCCTGGCGGATGCCGCTGTGGCCGGCCATGCCGATCGTGCTGATCGCCGTCCTCGTCTACATCCTCGTCGAGCAGGACGTCTCCTACCTGCTGTGGACCGGCGGCATCACCGCCGTCGCCACCCTCTACTGGGCCTTCTACCTCCGTCCCCGCCAGGCGACCCGCTGGGTGGTGTCCGTCCCCGAGGACGTCCAGTCCTGACGGTCACCCGGCCGTTGTGACGGCCCCACCGCGCACCCCCGTCGTCCCCGCCTCCCGAGGCGGGGACGACGTCGTCCGTCCGGGGCGCCCGTACCGCACCCGAAGTACGCGGCGGCGGGTCCGTACTCCCCGAGGAGGGTCCGGGGTTCAGCCCAGCGGCAGCGTCGGTTGTCGGCGGCGGCCCGTACCGTTGAGGCATGGATCTTCGAGGGCCCGCGCTGCGCGGGCTGCTGAAGGGGCCGCGGCGGCTGATGGCCGCCGCGGCCGCCGTGGTGGTGCTCGCGGGCGCCGGCACCTGGACGGCCGTCGCCTCCGACAGCCCCCCGCCGGTGCACCGCGGCGACCGCGTCATGGCCATGGCCGACGGCACGCGCATCGACACCTCGTACTTCACCGCGGGCTCCACCGGCCGCCGCCCCGCCGTCCTGCTCGCGCACGGCTTCGGCGGCAGCAAGGACGACGTACGGCAGCAGGCCGAGGGCCTCGCCCGGGACGGGTACGCGGTCCTGACCTGGTCCGCACGCGGCTTCGGGAAGTCGACCGGCAGGATCGGCCTCAACGACCCCGGGCACGAGGTCGCCGACGTCTCCCGGCTCATCGACTGGCTCGCGAAGCAGCCCCAGGTCCGCCTCGACCGGCCCGGCGACCCGCGCGTCGGCGTGACCGGCGGCTCCTACGGCGGCGCGATCTCCCTGCTCGCCGCCGGACACGACCGCCGCGTCGACGCCATCGCCCCGGCCGTCACCTACTGGAACCTGGCCGACGCCCTCTTCCCGGACGGCGTGTTCAAGAAGCTGTGGGCCGGCGTCTTCTTCAACACCGGCGGCGGCTGCGCCCGCTTCGAACCCGCCCTGTGCCGGATGTACGACCGGGTCGCCGAGTCGGGCACCCCGGACGCGGCCGCCCGCGCCCTGCTGGAGGAGCGCTCGCCGTCCGCGGTCGGTGGCCGCATCAAGGTGCCCACCCTGCTGGTGCAGGGCCAGACCGACTCCCTGTTCACCCTCTCCCAGTCCGACGCCGCCGCGCGGGCGATCCGCGCGAACGGCGCCCCGGTCGACGTCGACTGGATCGCGGGCGGGCACGACGGCGGCGACATGGAGAGCGGCCGGGTCCAGCGCCGGGTGACGGCCTGGTTCGACCGCTACCTCAAGGGCGACACCTCCACCGGCACCGGCCCCGCCTTCCGGATCACCCGCACGGGCGGGGTCGACTCCACCGACGGCGCCGCCCTGCTGCGCGGCGCGAGCGCGGACACCTACCCCGGCCTGCGCGACCACCGGCGGACCGTCGCCCTCACCGGCGGCACGCAGCACATCGCCAACCCGGCCGGTGCCAGCCCGCCCGCCGTGTCCGCCCTGCCCGGCCTCGGCGGCTCCGGCGGGCTCGCCCAGCTCTCCGCGCTCGGTGTCGGCCTCTCCGTGGACTTCCCCGGCCAGTACGCGAAGTTCGACTCCGCGCCGCTCACCCGCGACCTGCGGATCACCGGCACCCCCACCGTGACCGCCCACGTCACTTCGAGCGGCGACGACGCCGTCCTGTTCGGCAAGGTCTACGACGTCGGCCCCGACGGCACCCGGCAGGTGCTGCCCTCCCAGCTCGTCGCACCCCTCAGGGTCACCGGCGCCCGGCACGGCAAGGACGTCACGATCACCCTCCCGGCGATCGACCACGAGGTGCAGAAGGGCCACCGGCTCCGCCTGGTCCTCGCCTCCACCGACCTCGGCTACGCCTCACCCGCCGCCCCGGCGACCTACACCGTCTCCGTCACCGGCGGGCTGAGCGTGCCGACGGCCCCCGCCGTCACCACCGCCGCGGCCCCCCTGCCCGCCTGGGTGTGGTGGCTGCCCCTGGCCGGGGCGGCGGCCGCGCTCGCCCTGCTGCTCACCGGCCGCCGCCGCACCGCGGCCCCCGCGCCCGACCCCGCGCTCGCCGACGTCCCGCTGCGGATAACGGGCCTGAGCAAGCGGTACGCCCGCGCCGCCGACCGGTACGCGGTGCGCGAGCTGTCCTTCCACGTGGAGAAGGGCCAGGTCCTCGGCCTGCTCGGCCCCAACGGCGCCGGCAAGACCACCACCCTGCGCATGCTCATGGGCCTGATCAAGCCGGACGACGGCGAGATCCGCCTCTTCGGCCACGCCGTCCGCCCGGGCGCGCCCGTCCTGTCCCGGGTCGGCGCCTTCGTGGAGGGCGCGGGCTTCCTGCCCCACCTGTCCGGCCGGGAGAACCTGGAGCTGTACTGGCGGGCCACCGGCCGGCCGCCCGAGGACGCCCACCTGACGGAGGCCCTGGAGATCGCCGGCCTCGGCGACGCCCTGGCCCGGGCGGTGCGCACCTACTCCCAGGGCATGCGCCAGCGCCTGGCCATCGCCCAGGCCATGCTCGGCCTGCCCGACCTGCTCATCCTCGACGAGCCCACCAACGGCCTCGACCCGCCCCAGATCCGCGAGATGCGCGAGGTGATGATCCGCTACGCGGCCGCGGGCCGCACGGTGATCGTCTCCAGCCACCTCCTCGCCGAGGTCGAGCAGTCCTGCACCCACCTGGTGGTGATGGACCGCGGCCGGCTGGTCCAGGCCGGACCGGTACGGGAGATCATCGGCTCCGGCGACAGCCTGCTGGTCGGCACCGGCACGCCCGTGGAGGAGCCGGTCGCGGAGAAGGTGGCCGCCCTGCCCGGCGTCGCCTCCGCCGTCCGCACCGAGGACGGACTGCTGGTCCGCCTCGACCCCGGCGGCACCGCCGAGCGGCTGGTCGTGGAGCTGGTGCGCCTGGAGGTGCCCGTCGCCTCCGTCGGCCCGCACCGGCGCCTGGAAGACGCGTTCCTCACCCTGATCGGAGGTACCCCGTGAGCACGCTCACCGAGCCCGCCGAGGTCGCCTCCGGCTACCGCGCGGGCCACACCCTGCCGCTGCGCGTCGAGCTGATCCGCCAGCTCAAGCGGCGCCGCACGCTGGTCATGGGCGCGATCCTCGCCGTCCTGCCGTTCGTCCTGCTCATCGCCTTCGCGATCGGCGGCGACCCGTCGGACCGCAACGGCCGGGTGACGCTGATGGACACGGCCACCGCGTCGGGCGCCAACTTCGCCGCGGTGAACCTGTTCGTCTCGGCCGGCTTCCTGCTGGTCATCCCGGTCGCCCTGTTCTGCGGGGACACCGTCGCCTCGGAGGCCGGCTGGTCCTCCCTGCGCTACCTGCTCGCCGCGCCCGTGCCCCGGGCCCGCCTGCTGTGGTCCAAGCTGGTCGTGGGGCTCGGGACCAGCCTGGCCGCCATGGTGCTGCTGCCCCTGGTGGCCCTCGTGGTCGGCACGGCCGCCTACGGCTGGGGCCCGCTGCAGATCCCCACCGGCGGAGCGCTGGCCACAGGCACGGCGGCACAGCGCCTGGTCGTCGTGGTGGCGTACATCTTCGTGTCCCAACTGGTCACCGCGGGACTGGCGTTCTGGCTGTCGACCCGGACGGACGCCCCGCTCGGCGCGGTCGGCGGCGCGGTCGGCCTGACCATCGTCGGCAATGTGCTCGACGCCGTCACCGCCCTCGGCCACTGGCGCGACTTCCTGCCCGCGCACTGGCAGTTCGCCTGGGCGGACGCCGTCCAGCCGCACCCCGAGTGGTCCGGCATGATCCAGGGCACCGCCGTCTCCGTCACCTACGCCCTGGTGCTGTTCGCCCTGGCCTTCCGGGGTTTCGCCCGCAAGGACATCGTCTCCTAGGTCACCGAGGGGTCACCGGCGGGTCTCGGCGGGCCGTCACCGTGGCCGGTTCGAGATCCATCCGCAACACCACGGGTCGCACGTTCCGGGCCCCCGCACCGTCACAGTCGGCAGAGGTCGCACACGACCACACGCCGACGTCAACGGACCGAGGGGGAACCCGAGATGGAGCCGAACCGCACACGACGGACACCGTGCACACCACGAGCACCACGCACCCGGCGGACCCGCGGCGCACTGCTCGCGGTGGCCGCGGCGGGCGCCCTGCTGCTGACGGCCTGCTCGGCGGGGGGCTCCGCGGACCGGTCCGACGCCGCCGAGAAGCACGGCGGCCTGCCCGCCCCCGCGCCCGCCCCCGGCGAGCGCTACTCCGGGTCCGCGGCCCCCACACCGGGCGACCGCCATCTGTCGACCTTCGCCCTCGACGTCGACACCGCCTCCTACACCTACGCCCGCCGCACCCTCGCCGACGGCCGCGTGCCCGACCCGTCGAGCGTCCGCCCCGAGGAGTTCGTCAACAGCTTCCGCCAGGACTACCGCAGGCCCGACGGCAACGGCTTCTCCGTCACCGTCGACGGCGCCCGTACCGCCCGGCCGGACTGGTCCCTGGTCCGCGTCGGCCTCGCCACCCGCGCCGCCGACCCGGACCGGAACCGCCCGCCCGCCGCGCTCACCTTCGTCATCGACGTCTCCGGCTCCATGGACGAACCCGGCCGGCTCGACCTCGCCAAGCGGTCCCTGGACACCATGGCCGACCGGCTGCGCGACGACGACTCGGTGGCCGTCGTCACCTTCAGCACACACGCCCGCACCGTCCTGCCGATGACCCGGCTCGGTGGCCACCGCGGCGAGATCCACGACGCCGTCGACGGACTGCGGGCCCTGACCTCCACCAACCTCGGCGCGGGCGTCGAGGCCGGCTACGACACCGCCGTCGAGGGCCTGCGCGAGGGCGCGACCAACCGGGTCGTGCTGATCTCCGACGCCCTCGCCAACACGGGGGAGACCCGCCCCGAGGCCATCCTGCGCCGTATCGACTCCGCCCGCCGCGAGCACGGCATCACCCTCTTCGGCGTGGGCGTCGGCAGCGACTACGGCGACGCCCTCATGGAACGCCTCGCCGACAAGGGCGACGGCCACACCGCCTACGTCTCCGACACCGCCGAGGCGCGCCGGGTGTTCTGCGTCCAGCTCCCGCAGAACATCGGCCTGACCGCCCGCGACGCCAAGGCCCAGGTCGCCTTCGACCCCGAGACCGTCGCCGAGTTCCGCCTCGTCGGCTACGACGACCGGGCGGTCGCCGACGACGACTTCCGCGACGACCGCGTGGACGGCGGCGAGGTCGGCCCCGGCCACACCGTGACCGCCCTGTACGCGGTGCGCACCAGGCCGGACGCCGACGGCCACCTCGCCACCGCCACCGTCCGCTGGCTCGACCCCGCGACCCGGGCCCCGCACGAGCGCTCCGGGGCCCTGGAGACCGGTGCCCTGCGGGACTCCGTCCGGGCGGCGAGCCCCCGCTTCCAGGTCACGGCGGTCGCTGCCTACTTCGCCGACGCCCTGCGCGCCGCCGGCACCGACCACGGCCCCGCCCTCCCCGGCGCCCCGAGCCTGGCCCGGCTCGCCGGCCAGGCCGCCGCACTCGCCGGAACCACCGAGGACAAGGACGTACAGGCGCTCGCCGACGCGATCCGGCAGGCGGACGACACCGTCCGGACGGGCCGGAAGGACACCGGGGAGAGCGGGGAATGATCACCCTCGACCCGAGGCGGTCGCCCCACTGGCTGGCCGTGCACCGGCTCCCCGTCGGCACCCCGGTGTCCGAACTGGTCCACGACCCGCGGCTGCGCGCATGGGTGCAGAAGGCGGTCGACCATGCCGACGAGGCCGTCTCGCGCGCCGAGTCCATCCGCGCCTTCACGCTGATCGAGGGGGAGTTCACCGAGGACAAAGGACTGCTCACGCCGTCGCTGAAGGTGAAGCGGCACGCGGTGGCGGCGGCCTGCGCCGAGCAGATCGAGGCGCTGTACCGCGGATAGCACGCGGAGCGGCGGGTCACCGGAGGAACCGGTGACCCGCCGCTCGCGGAGCGCTCGCTCAGCCGTTGCCGGACAGCGCGGAGATGTCGTCGAGGATGTGCGAGAGCGGCTCGTCGCCCTTCGCCTGCGTCGAGTTCTCCGTGCACTGCTGGGTCTGCGGGGCGGACAGGACCGGGATGTCCTGGACGCCGACGTTGACCAGGGCCAGGATCGACTGGGCGTCGACCTTCGCCGGCAGGCCGACACACGGCTTGTTGAGCGAGCCCTGCACCAGCGAGAGCTGCGGGCTCTGGTTGCCGGCCGTGGCCGAGTTGCCGAAGGACTGCTGAGCCTCGTTGCCGCTCAGCGAGGTGGTGCCGTGGTCGTCACCGATGGCCAGGGCCTGAGGGGCGGCGAAGCCCGCCAGACCGGCGACGGAGGCGGCGACAGCCGCGGTTGCCCACAGCTTCTTCATGTTCGTTCCCTTTCGAGAGGCGGACTCTGGGGAGGAGTTGTGATCATCAACGCCGGGGATCCGGCCGCGGTTGCGGCCTTTGCCCCGTTCGGAGTAGCTCGGTACGATCAGTCGACCGGCGCCTGGTGCGGCACGGTCTCCCGCGCCGTGAGGCGGTCCCGAACAGGCCGACGGGCCACCGGAAGAACGCGGCGGCCCGTCGGCGCGGGCCCGTGAGAGAGGCCCGGGGGTCTGCGGATCAGCCGTTGCCGGACAGCGCGGAGATGTCGTCCAGGATGTGCGAGAGCGGCTCGTCGCCCTTGGCCTGGGTCGAGTTCTCCGTGCACTGCTGGGTCTGCGGGGCGGACAGGATCGGGATGTCCTGGACACCGACGTTGACCAGGGCCAGGATCGACTGGGCGTCGACCTTGGCCGGCAGGCCGATGCAGGGCTTGTTGAACGAGCCCTGGATGAGGGCGAGCTGCGGGCTCATGTTGCCGTAGGTGGCCGAGTTGCCGTACGACTGCACCGCGTCGTTGCCGCTCAGCGAGGTGGTGCCGTGGTCGTCACCGATGGCCAGGGCCGGCGACGCGGCGGTCGCGGTGAAACCGACGACGGAAGCGGCGACCGCGGCAGAGGCCAGAACCTTCTTGATCACTTGCTGATTCCCTTCTGGAGAAACCCCGTCCACCGGAGCGACCTGCATCAACTGCCGACCGCCGTACGGGGTTGCTCTCGTTCACTCCGATGGCCCACACGGTGCCTGGGGAGGGGCTTGCGGAGTCGAGAGGGGAATTCCCCGAATTCCGCCACTCAGAACGATCCGATCGGGTGACACCCCGCAACCATTCCGGCCGGGTCCGGTTGATGCGAGGCAGGAACATGCGTCTTGGCGAGGAGCCAAGGAAAGGAAAGCGAAATGCTGAAGAAGGCAATGGCCGCGGCGGCGGTCGCCGCGTCCTTCGTTGGTGTGTCCGCGGCGGCAGCCCCCCAGGCGCTTGCCCTCGGCGACGACACCGGCACCACCTCGCTGAGCGGAAACGCGGCGCAGGACTCGTTCGGCAACTCGGTGACCCGGGGCAACATGAGCCCGCAGGCCACCCTGGTGCAGAGCTCGGTCAACAAGCTGTGCGTCGGCCTGCCGGTCAAGGCGGACGCCCAGTCCCTGGTGGCCGTCCTCGCCAACGTCGGTGTCCAGGACATCTCGGCCCTGTCCGCCCCGCAGACCCAGCAGTGCGCCGACAACTCGACGCAGGCCAAGGACGACGAGCCGCTGTCGCACGTCGCGGACGACATCGCGGTCCTGGCCGGCAACGGCTGAGGCACCCGCCTCGGCCTGCCGACGGAACACCGCCCGGGTGGCGTGCCGGTGCATCCACCGCCGCCCGGGCGGTCTTTTGCTGCCTATTTCGAAGAACCGTTTCTCTGACGCTCCGCCAATATGTCAAATTTGTGGGGGCGTTCGAGTGAATTCTATGAGGACGCGCGTTCCGCAGTTTCTTCGGCTGTCTATCCCTCGTTTTACAGCCTGCCGGTCATGGTGCGAGCCGTTCAAGTTGCGCTCGCTCGGTTTCGGCCGTCACAGGGCATGACCGCTAAGAAGGGAAAGTTCATGAAGAAGAGCGCTGCTGTCGTCGCCGGCGCGATCCTGGCGCTGGGTGGGGCCGTCCCCGCCTTCGCCGACTCGGGTGCCACCGGCGGGGCTGCCAACTCCCCCGGCGTCCTGTCGGGCAACGTCGTCGAGGTCCCGGTCCACATCCCGGTCAACGCCTGCGGCGACACCGTCGACGTCATCGCGCTGCTGAACCCGTCGTTCGGCGCCGCCTGCGTCAACCACTGAGCGTCCGCGCAACGCGCCAGCTCTCCGGCTGTGTTCTGGCCGGCCTCGGACCGTCGATCCATCGGCTCCTCGTCCGAGGCCGGCTTTCCCACTTCTCCGAGCAGGAAGACAACGAGATTGCGACAGACCCTCAGCAAGGGCATGGTCGTGGCCGCCGCCGCGACGGGCATGTTGTCCTTCTACGGAAGTCAGGCGCTCGCCGACACGGGTGCCCAGGGTGCCGCCCAGCACTCGGCCGGTGTGCTGTCCGGCAACACCGTCCAGGTCCCGGCGAACGTCCCGGTCAACGTCTGCGGCAACTCCGTGGACGCGGTCGCCGCGCTGAATCCCGCGTTCGGCAACTCCTGTGCGAACGGCTCCGGCCAGACCAGTGACGGCGGTGTCCGGCACGGCAGCCCGCAGGGCGGCTCGGACGCCTCCGAGCACACCTCGGGCGGCCACTCCGGCGTCCCCGGCGACCACCCCGACCCCGAAGTCCCCGGCGTCCCCGGCGACCACCCCGAAGGCCCCGGCGTCCCCGGTGACCGGGGCGGCTTCCCCGGCGGTCCCACGGGCGACCGCACGATGCCGTCCCCGCACCACGGCGGCGACCACACCAAGGCGCCCTCGTACGGCGGCGGGAGCCACACGGCGCCCCCCGGGTACGGCGGTGACGACCACACCACCCCGCCCCCGTACGGCGGCCCCTCGTCCCCGCCCTCGTACGGCGGTGACGACCACACGACGCCGCCCCCGTACGGCGGCGACGACCACACGACGCCTCCTCCGTACGGCGGTCACGACAAGCCCACCCCGCCCCCGTACGGCGGCGACGACCACACGACGCCTCCTCCGTACGGCGGTCACGACAAGCCCACCCCGCCCCCGTACGGCGGCGAGGACTGGACTCCGCCGCACCACGGAAGCCACCACCCGGGACAGCCGCCGAGCCTCGCGCACACCGGCGCCGATTCCGGGACCATCCTCGGAGCGTCGGCCGCCAGCGCCGCGCTGATCGCCGGCGGGACCATCCTGTACCGACGGGGCCGCGGAGCCTCGGGCCGGTGACGTGCCGGGTGCCGGACCCCAGTGCCCGGCACCCCGCGTCCCGCACCGGCGCCCTCCGCAGTGGCGCCGTACCGCATCCTTCAGCGCCGTAGCGCCTCCGGGCACCTCGCCACGCCGTCCGGCCGGGAACCGCCAGCCCGCCGGCCCCACGCGCCGAGGCCGCGTCGTGCGCGCGGTTCGCCCGTGCGGCGGCCAGGGCCACCTGAACGCCGTAGCCGTGGTGGCAGACACCGTGCCGATATGACTGGGTGTCGATAACAGGCATCGGCCGACCGGGGCGCGGTCCAGTGGCGGAAGGAGCGGGCATGGCTCCGCGAGTGCGACGGGCCCGCGCCCGGCGGCTGACGATGGTGGCGGCGGCGGTCGCCGCCGCGGTCGCCCTGGTGGCCGGACCCGGACCCGGACCCGGACCCGCGACCGGCGCGGCACGGCCGGCCGGCTCCTCCGCCGCCCAGACGCAAGCGTCCCCGCCGTTCGGCGCGTTCCTCGGCTCCGGCCCGAGCGGCCTGGCCCGGATGGCCGCGTTCGGCGACTGGCTCGGCGGCACCGAACCGACCGTCGCGCACACCTATCTGCCCGGCGGCACATGGAGCGACATCGAGGGTCCGCCCGGCTTCCTCGACCCGTGGGCGCGGTGGCGGCGCGAGAAGCCGGGCCGGACGCTCGTCCTCAACGTGCCCATGCAGGAGCGCAACGAGGAGGACCTCTCCGACGACCAGGTGCGCTCGCTGCTGCGCAAGGGCGCGGCCGGGCGGTTCGACCGGCACTTCCGCGCCCTCGCCGAGCGGCTGGTCGACCTGCGCGTGCCGGACACGGTCGTCGTGCTCGGCTGGGAGATGAACGGCGTCACCTACACCCACCGCTGCGGCCCGGACCCGGAGTCCTGGAAGACCTACTGGAACCGGATCGTCAGGACCATGCGGGCGGTCCCCGGCCAGCGGTTCCGGTTCGACTTCACCCCCAGCCGCGGCCGGGACGCCGTCCCCTGGACCGAGTGCTACCCCGGGGACGGCACGGTCGACATCGTCGGCATGGACTCCTACGACCAGCCGGCCGGCATGTCCTTCGACGAGCAGGTGACGGAACCATACGGCCTCCAGCGGCACGTGGACTTCGCCCGGGCCCACGGCAAGCCGCTCTCGTACCCGGAGTGGGGACTCTTCCGCAACGGCGACGACGCCACGTACATGCGCGGGATGCTCGCCTGGATGGACGCGCACCGGCCGCTGTACAACACGCTGACCGACTACTGCCCGCACGGCGTGTGGCAGTGCGGACGGAACCCCATGGCGTCCGCGGTCTACCGGTCCGCGCTGTACGGCCGCACCGGCGCACGGACCCCGGACCCCGAGCCGACCACCCCGCCGGCACCGACGCCCACATCCCCGCCCGCCCCTGCGCCCACGCCCGCGCAGCGGCTCCCGGACACCTGCTCGTCGCTGGACCTGGGCGGCTGGGTCGCGTACTGGCTCGGCCGGAACGTCTGTCTCCCCGCCGACCGGTGGCCGCGCACCCTCTAGTCCCGGCGCCCCGGCCCCCAGCGGCGCAGCGCCTGCCCGCCCCGCCGCCGGACGGCCGTCGCGCCGAGCACGGCCGCGAGCAGCGGGGCGGTGCGCCGCCTGGCCAGCAGCAGCCGGCGGCTGACCACCGGTTCCGGACGCCAGTGGTGCTTGTACGGCTCGTCGCCGCGCAGCAGGCTCAGCACGCCCCGGCCGCCCGCCGCGCCGCGCGCGGCCGCCGCCGCGTGCCCGCTGCACGCGTCCAGCAGCATCACGGCCACGTCCGCCTTCGCTTCCCGCAGCCGGGGATCGGCGCCGTACAGATAACCGCCCGCCAGACCCGGGGACAGCAGCGTCAGGTCGACGGCGACCACCTCGCCGCCGAGCCGGAACTCGGTCACCACCGCGTCACCGGCGTGGACCATCGGGCCCACCGCGCGGACCAGATGCTCCCGGAACCGCGGCCGCAGATGCTCGGCCGTCACGCCCCGCCCCCGCCACTGCGAGCGGTGCAGCTCCAGCAGCCGGTGCAGGGCCGCCGCCACCTCACCGGGCCCGACCACCCGCCGCTCCACGCCCAGCGCGGTCAGCCTGCGCAGCTTGGCCCGCACCCGCTGCGCCTTGCCCGACGGCAGCCGGGCGACCAGCTCGTCCATGGGTACGGCGGGCAGTTCGAGGCACAGCGAGTCGTCGAGCGCGCGCCGGGGCCCGCGCCACCGGGCGAGCACCCGCTCCGCCGCGCCGCCCGGCCGCACCTCGCGGAAGTCGATCAGCGCCGTGCGCGCCGCCCGCCACAGGGCCTCGGCGAGGGCACCGGCCGCGCTCCCGTCGTCGCCGTCGTCCAGCAGCACGTCCCCGTAGTCGGAGATCGGTCCGCCCAGCGGCACCAGCGCGGGCAGCGGACGGTGAACCAGCATCAGCGGAGCCGCGGCGGCCAGTTCACCGCCCGGGCCGCGGCGCACCAGCAGCAGCCTGAGCCGTCCCGGCCTGCCGTACGACCGCCACCACGAGTGCAGCCAGGCGTGGCTCAGGAACGGGGTCGCGGTCCCGCACCGCCCGTACAGCCGCCCCCAGGCCGGGCCGAGCGCGGCGAAGGCGGCCTCGTCGGTGACGAGTTCGGTGACGAGTCCGCCGACGGGAGCGGTGGCGCACTCCGGCCGCGCCGGGTACGTCGCCGTCACAGCTGGCCGCGCGCGTCGGCGGCGAGGGCGGGCGCGGGCACGGTGGCCGCCCGCACCGGCTCCGGCACCCGGCGCCTCGGCCGCACCAGCAGCGCCAGACCGCCGAGCAGCCCGCCCGCGCTCGCCCCCACCAGCGCGGTGAGTCCGGCGGACGCCGAGGAGGGCGCGGTCGGCGGCAACGCCCGCGAGAACTGCAGGAGTTCGACGTGGGTCCGGCTCTTGGTCGCGTTGGCGTGCCGGGTCAGGGAACGGGCGACCGCGTCGGCCATGCCGGCGGCCTCGGCCGGGCGGCCCGAGGTCGCGGACACGGCCACCATCGGGGCGTCCGGCGAGGTCGCGGTGCGCACGTCGGTGCGCAGGGTGTCCACCGGCACCCCGGCCTGCCGCTGCGCGTCGCCGAGCACCGCGAGCTGGGTGGCGACCCGGCCGTAGGCCTGGGCGAAGCCGAGCGCGGAGGCGGTGTCGGACCCTTCGGTGGGTACGGCGACCACATAGCTGGTGGCCGTGTACACCGGCGGCTTCAACTCCCCGTACGCGCCGCCCAGCAGGCCGCCCGCGAGGACGCCGGCCGCCACCAGCGTCCAGGGCGGCAGCGCGCGGGCGCGGGTGAGGCGGGCCGGGCGGTGGTGCCTGTGGGGATTCTCGGTCATGGCGGGCTGACTCCCTGGGAGGATCGGGGCTCGGGGACGGTACGGGCGAGCGCCGCCGCGTAGACGTCCATGAGCCGGCTGGCGCTGCGGGCGATGCAGTAGTGGCGGGCGGCCTCGGGGGCGGTGCGCGGGCCGGGTCCGGCGGCGCGTACCTCGGCGAGCGCCTGGGTGTAGGCGTCGGTGCCGCCCTCGACGCGCAGGGCGCCCGGGGCGGCCCCGGGCGGCAGGTCCTCGACGGCCGGGCAGGAGGCGTAGCGCACCGGCAGTCCGGCCGCGAGCGCCTCGACGACGGCCAGCCCGAACGCCTCCTCGGCGGAGGGCGAGGCGAGCACGTCCATCGCCGAGGCCAGCGCGGGCAGGTCGGGGCCCGCGGCGGGGTCGCACCCGTAGGGCCGCTCACCGGCGAAGACCACCCGGTCGGCGACCCCGGCCCGCCGGGCGGCCCCGCGCAGCGCGCCCTCCTCGCCGCCCCCGCCGACCAGCAGCAGCCGGCAGTCGCCGGGGAGCCGAGACAGCGCCCGGATCAGGACGTCGAAGCGTTTGCCCCGGGCGAGCCGGCCGACGCCGCCGATGACGAACGCGTCGTCCGGCAGCCCGAGCCGGGCCCGGGTGCGCAGCCGCCGCTCGGGGTCGAAGCGGAACCGCTCCAGGTCGATGCCGTTGGGCACGACCGTGATGCGCGGCCCGGGCACGCCCCAGCGCGTCAGCCGCTCGGCGACCGTCGGGGACACCGCCACCGTGGACCGGCCGAGCCGCTCACCGGCCAGGTACAGGGCGCGCACCCCGGCCGTGAGCGGGCGGCCCTCCATCTGCGAGTCGCCGAGGGAGTGCTCGGTGGCGACGACCGCGCGGACCCCGGCGAGCCGGGCGGCGATCCTGCCGTACAGACAGGCCCGGTAGAGGTGGGTGTGCACCAGGTCGTAGCGGCCGCGCCGAATCACGCGGGCCAGGCGGGGCAGCGCTGCCAGGTCGTGGTTGCCGCGCATGCCCAGGTGGACCACGCGGACGCCGTCGGCGGCCAGCCCCTCGGCGACCGGCCCGGGGTTGGTCAGCGTCACGACGTCGCAGTCCACCGGCAGGTGCCGCAGCAGCAGCCGCAGTTGCTGCTCGGCGCCGCCGGTGCCGAGCCCGGTGATGACGTGCAGCGCCCTCATCGCGGCTCCGCGACGGGGCGGCGGCGCAGCCGGTGCAGCCGGTACTTCAGGAACAGGCGCAGGCCGGCGTCGTTCTGCCCGATGTGCACGCGGGGCAGGGCGTGCGGGCCGGTCAGTGCGCCGGGGGCGATGGCGCAGGCGTAGTCGTACCCGGCCGCGCGCACCGCGTCGACGGCCCGGCGGTCGAGGGTGCCATACGGGTAGCAGAACCCGCCGACCGGGGTCCCGGTCAGCTCTCGCAGCAGGGTCCGGCTCCCGGCGGTCTCGGTCCCGAGGACGGTGTCGTCGGCTCGGGTGAGGTCGACGTGGGTGAGACCGTGCGAGCCGATCTCCACGCCCGCACGGGCGGCCTCCCGGACGGCGTCCGCGGTGAGCAGCGGCTTGCGCGGGCCCAGCGGGTCCCACGCGTTGTCGCCGCCGAACCGGCCGGGCAGCACGAACAGGGTGGCCGTGCACTCCCAGCGGGTGAGCACGGGCAGCGCGCCGGTGAGGAAGTCGGCGTACCCGTCGTCGAAGGTGAGGCCCACCAGACCGCGGCCCTCACCCCGGGCGCGGGCCGCCAGCAGCTCGGCGACCGACACACCCCGCAGCCCCCGGCCGCGCAGCCAGCGCAACTGCCGCTCCAGCCGGTCCGGGGTCACGGTGACCCGGTACGGGTCGTCGGAACAGTCGCCGACCGAGTGGTACATGGCGATCCACGGGACGGTGCCCGGCCCGGCGGCCCGGGGACGGCGGGGCGACTCAACGGCGGACGGCATGGACGAGCCTCCGTACGAGGGTGCGGACAGGAAGGAGAAGGCGTCGGATGAAGGACTGGCTGAGGGAGGGCAGGAAGGGCACGACGCGGGTGAGCGGGAGGGGAGGCGGGCCGGACGCCCCGCCCCGGGCGCCCGGCGCGCGGCCGAGCAGGACGAACACGGCGGTCACGGTGGCGCCACCGGCGGCCGGACCGGCGTACGGGCCGCCCACCCGGCTCGCCACGAGGGCGCCGGCCACCGCGGCCACCGCGGCCGCGGCCAGCGGTCCGCCCACTCCGGCGAGTACACGCCGGGCACGTACCGGCACACCGCGCGGGCCGCCCGGAAGGACGGAGCGTCCCCGCGGACCGCTCGCCGTGCCCGCCAGCAGCAGGACCGCGGTGACGGTGATGCCGGCGGCGTTGGCCGCGGCGATCCCGGTGACCCCCCAGGAGCCGACCGTCCCGGCGCCCGCCCAGAACGTGACGGCGAGGCCGGCGGCCATGGCGGCGACCGGGTACCAGGCG
The DNA here is from genome assembly GCF_033792105.1 of Streptomyces sp. WI03-4A. Classification (NCBI taxonomy): domain Bacteria; kingdom Bacillati; phylum Actinomycetota; class Actinomycetes; order Kitasatosporales; family Streptomycetaceae; genus Streptomyces; species Streptomyces sp. WI03-4A. The sequence goes on along the minus strand of NZ_JARAUO010000011.1, from coordinate 120,485 downwards.
GCGCGGCCCGCCGAGAAGTAGGAGCGGACCAGCACACCCGTCAGGGTCTGGCCGAGCAGCCCGAGCGCGTACACCCGCATCACGCCCGCGGTCGCCGCCGTGTCATGAACCGTGAACGCGCCCCGCTGAAAGAGCAGTTGGATGATCTGCGGGGCGCAGGCGACGACGGCCGCCGTGCCGAGCAGCACCAGCCAGGAGGCCACCACCAGGTCGCGCTCCACCCGGTCCCGGGCCTGCTCGGTGTCGCCGTCGGCGAGCGCGCGCGCCACCACCGGGAAGGTGACCGTGCACAGCATCGTCGACAGCGTCATCGGGATCTGCGCGACCTTCTGCGCGTAGTTGAGGTGCGAGATGGCGCCGGCGGGCAGTCCGGAGGCCAGGTACCGCTCCACGAGCACCTGCGACTGCCGGACCAGCGCGAACAGCAGCACGGTCGCCATCAGCGCGGCGTCCACCGGCCGGTGCCCGGGCACTGTCCCGGCATCGGTCCCGGCACCGGTGTCCGGACTGCTCCCCGTCCCGGTTTCCGCACCGGTCCCGGCCGGCCGACGGGTGCGCAACCGCCGTACCAGTGAGGGAAGCTGTACGGCCACCATCAGGCAGCCGCCCACCGCCACCCCGAACGCGGCCGAGCGCACGCCCCAGCGGCCGCCGAGGGTGAACATCGTGACGACGATGCCGGTGTTGTAGGCGACGTAGATCGCGGCCGGGGCCAGGAAGCTGCGGTGGGCCCGCAGGGCGGCGCTGCAGTAGCCGGCCAGCCCGAAGCTGAGCACGCAACTCGCGGTGAGCCGGGTGCAGTCCACGGCGAGCGCCGGGTCGGGCAGGCCGGGCGCGAGCACCCCGACCAGCCAGGGCGCGGCCGCGGCGAGCAGCACGGCCACCGCGGCGAAGGCCGGTGCGAGCCGTGGCAGGGTGCCCGCCACCAGGGACCGGACGGGGTCGCCGGGCGCCCCCTGCGCACGCCGGGCCAGAGCCACGCTGAACGCCGGGACCAGCGCGTACGCCAGCCCGTCCTCGATGAGCAGGGTGGCCGCGAACTCCGGCAGGGTCCAGGCGACCAGGAAGGCGTCCGTGTCCCGGCCGGCCCCGAACAGCCGCGCCAGCGACTGGTCACGCACCAGCCCGAGCAGCGCGCCGGCGACCGAGAGGGAGGCGGTGATCAGGGCGGCCCGGGCCAGGAAGCCCCGGCTGGGCGGCGCCTGCCCGGACCCGGCCGGCCGCACCGGGACGGGGCGCTCCCCAGCACGCCCCCCGGCACGGACACCGGTGGGCGCATCGGTCCGCGCCCCGGCGGGCGTACCGGCGTGCGCATCGGCCCGCGCACCGGCCCGGGGTGACGGCAGCACGACCGGGCCGTCGCCGTCGCCGTCGTCCGGTCCGGGCACCGCACCGCTCCCGCCGGTGGGGCGGGCTTCGGGGGAGGGCGTCACCGTCACCGGACCCCGGCCTCCCCGGCGGCCCGTTCCCCCGCGGCGGCCCGCGCGGCACACCCGGCGGAGCCGTCCGCGCCCGCGTCGGAGGCGGCGGCGTCCGGTACGAGAACGACCTCGTCCGCGCCCACCAGCGCCCACCAGGCCACCAGCCCCAGGCACACCGCGGTCAGTACGGTCGAGCTGCCGCCGATGTCGGCATAGGCGAAGTCGACCAGTTGCCACACCAGCAGCCCGCAGGCGATGAGCGCGCACTCCTGGCCCCGGCCCGAGCGGCGCGCCCGGCGCACCCCCCGCAGCACGCACACCAGCAGGGCCAGCCAGCCGCCCACCAGGCCCACGAGACCGGCCAGGCCCTGCTCACCGAGCACCAGCAGGTACATGTTGTGCGGGGACAGCAGCGGCTGCCTGCGGTAGGCGGCGCCCGCGCCCTCCGTGTCGCTGCCCGAGGACAGGGCGAGCGAGGCGTGCCCGTCGCGGTACTCGGGGAAGCCCTTCAGCCCCACACCGGTCAGCGGCCGCTGCCGCCACATGTCGGTGGCCGCCGCCCACATCGTGTACCGGTCGGTGACCGACTGGTCGGGCGCGTCGGTGACCCGCGTGATGCTGTCGATCCGTTCCTGGAGCATCGCGGAGCCCAGCCCGAGACCGCCCACCAGCACCACACCCGCGGCCACGGCGGCCGCTCCGACCCGCAGCGCCCGGCGCGGCCCGGCCGCCACGAGCTGGACGGTGAGCGTCACGGCGGTGGCGATCCAGGCGCCCCGGCTGAAGGACAGGGCGAGCGGGACGAGGAGGACGAGCGCGCAGGCGGCCGCGACCGCCCGCTCGCGCACCGGGGCCCGGCCGAGCGCCAGACCGGCCGCGCACACCAGCCCGAACGACACCACGGTCGCCATGCCCATCACGTCCGACGCCCCGAACGTGCCCACCGCGCGGATGTCCTCGCCTTGATAGGAGGCGCCGGTCCCGGTGGCGTACTGCTGGACGCCCAGCGCGCCCTGCCACAGCGCGAGCCCCACCAGGGACCAGGCGAGCAGCCGGAAGTCGGACCGGTGGCGGACCAGCAGCAGGACGGCGGCCGGGACCAGGACGAAGATCTGCAGGTAGCGGCCGAGGCCGGCGACCCCCGCGCCAGGGGAGACCGCGTCCATCGCGGCGAGCGCGAGACCGGTGACCGGCAGGCCGAGGACCACGGCGGCCGCACGGGACAGCGGGCGCCGCCGTGCGCGCAGCAGCCGTATCGCGCAGTGGCCGACGACCAGCGCCGACACCACGTCGGCCGGTCCGGCGCCGCCCTCGCCCCCCGGGGTGAGGGGCAGCGCGAGCAGGGCCACCACGGCCACCACGGACAGCACCGGGGCCGGCCCGGGGCGGCGCGGGTTCAGGGCGAGGCTCATCGGTCAGCTCCCCGTGGAACGCACGAGCGCGGCCGCGGTGCGCAGCAGGATGCAGACGTCCTGCCACAGCGACCAGGTGTCGATGTACGCGTTGTCGAAGCGGGCCCGGTCCTCGATGGAGGTGTCGCCGCGCAGGCCGTTGATCTGGGCGAGGCCGGTGATGCCGGTCCGTACCCGGTGGCGGGCCGCGTAGCCCGGGTGGGTGCGACTGAACTGCGCGACGAAGTAAGGGCGTTCGGGCCGCGGGCCGACCAGGCTCATGTCGCCGCGGACGACGTTCCACAGCTGGAGCAGCTCGTCCAGCGAGGTCTGCCGCAGAAAGCGGCAGAAGCGGCTCATCCCGTCGTCGCCCGCCACGCTCCAGCGGGTCGCCGCCTCCCGCTCGTCCACCGGGCGGTGGGTGCGCAGCTTCAGCAGCGTGAAGGGCCGCCCGCCGGCGCCGATGCGCTCCTGCCGGAACACCACGCCGGGCCCCTCGGTGAGCCGCAGCACGGCCGCGCACACCAGCAGCAGCGGACTGACCAGCACCAGCAGGGCACCGGACACCGTCACGTCCAGCAGCCGCTTGCCGATGCTGCCGTGGTGCCGGGTGCCCAGGTCGAGGCGGCGGACGGAGAACCCGGCGAGCTGGTCGCGCATCTCGAACGCCGGGCCGTCCGCGTCCACCTCCCACACCGCGCAGCCGGACTCCGCCAAGGCCCGCAGCAGCGGGCCCCGTTCGGCGCGCACGGCCGGCCCGACGGTGAGCACGACCCGCACCCCGTTCTGGATGAGCGCCCGCTGCACCTCCTCACCGGTGCCGAGCACCGGCAGCCCGCCCCGGCCCGCGGGACGTTCGGCGACGACGCCCACCGGCCGCACCCCGCAGCGCGGGTGGCGCAGCAGCGCGGCGGCCACCCGTTGCGCGGTCGCCGCCGGACCGACGACCAGGGCGGTGCGCGGACGGCACGTCAGCGCCACACGGCGGCGCCAGTGCACGGCACCGCGCGCCGCGCAGGCCGCCACCGCCTGCGCCGCCCAGCCGAGCAGCAGGGTGCGGGCGGACAGCGCGCGGCCGGGGTCGTGGGCGGCCGCCAGCGCGCCGAGCGCGAGCCAGAGGACCGCGATCCGGCCGCAGACCGCCGGGAGTTCGTCGAGCACCCCCGGCACCGGACGGGCGGGGCGCGGGCGCAGCAGCAGCGCCCCGCCCAGCAACACGGCCACCAGCGGGGCCGGTTGGGTGGCCGGGCCGATCGCGAGCGCGCCCACCAGCGCGGCGAACAGGTCGGCGGTGAGCAGTGGCAGGGGCGAGGCGGGCCGCGCGGCCAGCCGTCGCACCGGGAACCGGAAGCCGCCGGGCGCGCGGGTCGGCCGTACCGGGGCGGGCGAGTGGCCGGGCTCCTGCGGTCGCGAGCCGGCAGGGGCGCCGGGGGCGCCGGGGGAGGGGACGGTGCGTTCCGCGGTCACGGGTGGAGGAACTCCCTGCGCTCGGTGGACACGGGCGGCCGGGCGCCGAGGAGTTCGCGGTACAGGTCCGCGACCCGGTCGGCGGTGTGCCGCACGTCGTGCGTGGACTGGACGTGCCCGCGTCCCCGCTCGCCGAGTGACGCGCGCAGCGGCGCGTCGGACAGCAGCGCGGTGATCGCCCGGGCCAGCGCCCCGGGGTCCTCCGGCGGCACCAGGCAGTGGGGCGGGAGCGCCGGCGGCAGGCTCTCGCGCGCGCCGTCGACGTCGGTGAGCACGACGGGTCGGCCGCAGGCCAGCGCCTCCAGCGGGGCCAGGGCCATGCCCTCCCAGCGCGAGGGCAGCACCACCAGGTCGGCGGCCCGGTACCAGGGCACGGTGTCGGTGACGGCACCCGCGAACCGGACGGCGGGGCCGAGGGCGCGGGCCCGCCGGCGCAGCGCGTCCCGGTCGGGTCCGTCGCCGACCAGCGCCAGCCGGGCGCCGGGCAGCCGGCGCACGACGTGCTCCCAGGCGCGCAGCAGCAGGTCCTGGCCCTTCTGCCGGCACAGCCGCCCGACACAGACGACGAGCGGCGCCGCCGGGTCGAGGTCCGGGAGCAGGGCGGCGCGGGCGGGCCCCGCAGGCGCGGGGGAGTGACGGTCGAGGTCGATGCCGTTGGGAATGACGGCGTACGAGGCGTGCACTCCGGCGCGCAGTCCGGTAGCGCGCTCCGCCTGGCTGACGCACACCACGCGGTCCGCCCACCGGGCCCCCCACCGCTCCCAGCGCAGCGCCAGCGCGGCGGTGGGGCCGCCGACGGCCTCGAACGACCACGCGTGCGGCTGGAACACGGTCGGGACCCGGCCGCGGACGGCGAGCCGGGCGGCGAGTCCCGCCTTGGCGCTGTGCGCGTGCACCAGTTCGGGCCGTACCTCTTCGACCAGCCGTGCGAGCCGTCGTATCTCGCCGGACAGCCCCGGCCCCGGCGACCGACCGGCCCGCCACGGGCGCACGTCGACCCCCAGCTCCCGCAGTCCCGCGCCCAGTTCACCGCCCGGGCAGGCCGCCGCGACGCGCAGACCGGCCGTCAGCTGAGCCCGCGCCAGGTCCCCTACGACGCGGGCGACACCGCCGTCGACAGGCTGCGTGACGTGCAGGACCCGCGGCCGGGGAGGGGGTGGTGGCTGGTGCATCGACAGGTTCCTCGCTCACGGGGGCGCTCGGGGTTGCGGGTGGGCACGCGGGGTCACGCCCGCGCGTCCACGACGACGAAGAGCGCGCCGGCCCACGACGCGTCCCCTTGGGAACGAGCCGGGAGCCCGGCGGGTCACCGCCACGGACGTCACTCGATTGGCGGCACAACCCCACGGCGTGCGGCGCGTTGACACAGCGCCGGGCATCCGCCCGGATGTTGTGTCGATTTCAAGGAGCTCCTCTCCATGTCGCGTATCGCGAAGGGTCTGGTCCTGACCTCCGCCGCTGTCGCGGCCGTCGCCGGCGCCGCCGGTGTGGCCTGCGCCGACGCCGGCGCCAATGGCGGCGCCGCCAACTCGCCGGGTGTCGTGTCGGGCAACGTCGTCGAGGTCCCGGTCCACGTGCCGGTCAACGTCAGCGGCGACAGCATCAACGTCATCGGCCTGCTGAACCCGGCGTTCGGCAACATCGCGGCCAACGGCTGACGTCGGGACGCACCCCTCGGACCGGCCGTCCGCCCGCGCGTCGTCGCGGGCGGACGGCCGGTTCGCGCGTTCCCCCAGATGGTTCACGCACCGTACGCGAGCGGTTGCGAGCCGTCACGGAGAGTTCAACGGTGGGCTCAGACCCCTGCCCCACCGAAAGGAACCCTCATGCGTGTGCTGCCCGTACGGCGCCTGGCGTCCACCACCCTCTGCGCCGCCCTCGTGATCGGGATCGCCGGTCCCGTCGCCGTCGCCGCCGACTCGGCCCGGGAGCGCACCCGGACGAGCGCGCACTCGCCCGTACCCGGCGCGGACGCGCTGCTCGCCGAGGTGCGGTCCCTGCACGGCACCGACGCGGGCCTCGACCCCGTCGTCGACCTGGTCGACGAGTCGCTGAGCAAAGGGCGGCTCACCCCCGGCGAGGCCAAGAAGCTCGGCGACGCGGCCCGGGAGGCCATCGCCAAGGCCGCGGCGGCGGCCCCGAGCACGGCGGCCACCCCCACCTCCGCGGCGACCCCCACCTCCGCGGCGACGCCGAGCACCCCCGCCACGCCGACCGCTTCGACCGCTCCCACCGCCCCGGCCGTGCCGAGCACCGCCGCCACGCCGTCCACGGCGGCCACCCCGACGGCGCCCGCCGTCCCGAGCGCCCCCGTCACCCCGAGCGTCGCCACCGACGCGAGCGGCTCCGCCGTGCCGTCCCCGGCCGCCCTGACCTCGCTCACCACCGGCACCGCCGCCAAGGAGCCCGCGGCCCGCGACGCCGCCGGCGACCTGCTCGCCGCGCTGCAGACCGCCATCGACAACCTGCTCAAGGCCGTCACCGCCGACCTCGACGGAGTGCTGTCCGCCGCCAACGGCGTCGTGGACGACCTGCTCGAACTCATCGACTCGACCCTCGCTGGACTGCCCACCGCGCCGGGCACGGCCCTGCCCAGCCTGCCGCAGGCCCCCGCGCTGCCGACCGGGTGACGCGCGGGCGGCGGGCGCCCACGGGATCTCATATGTCTTCCGGGGCCGGGGTTTCCGGCCCCGCGGGCACTCGTTAGGCACGGCGCCAGTACGTCTCCCCGGGGTGACGCGAGTCGCCGAAGAGAGGAACCCGATGAAGTCCCTGAAGGCCGCCGCCGTCCTTGCCGGTTCCGTGGCTCTCGCCGGCGTCGCCGCGCCCGCGTTCGCCCACACCACCGCCGAGCTGACCCCCACCAGCCTCAACGGCGCCGTGGACTCGATCACCCGGGGCGGGCTGACCGTCAAGGACGTCATGCCGCTGCAGCAGCAGTCGCACGCGCTCGACACCGAGAACGCCGACTCCGTCCTGCACTCCGTCAAGGGCGCCACCGCCGCCCTGAACCAGCACAACCCGCTGCTCGGCGGCCTGCCGCTGCAGAGCTGACGCAGCCGCCCGCACCACCGGGAGGAGCCGGCACCGCACACCGCGGAGCCGGCTCCCGGCCTGTTCGAGACCGCTTCCCCCGATCGTGTGGAGCGGCTGCGGGTACTGGTCCGGACGGGTGAGACGCCACCGGGCCGCGCCGCGCCCCGTCGATAGGGTCGCGCGGTGACCTCAAGCCCAAGCGAAGCCCGTCCCTTCCGCCCCGCCGACCTAGGCACGCTCGTCGTCCTCGCCTGGAGCGGCGAGGCACCCGACGGCACCGACATGCCGTACCTGCTGGCCTACTCCCTCGGTGACACGGAGGGCGGCCCCGAGGCCACCGCCGCCGCGATCAGGCACCTGCTGACGAGCAACAACCTGCCGGTCGGCGGGCAGGTGGTGGACGGCACCTCGAAGCCGAGCCTGCCCATCACCCTGCTCGTCGAGGCCGGCCAGGCCGTCGTCAACATGCCGCAGATGGTCGCCCAGGCCGAGGCACCGCCGGAGTGGCTCGCCGCCGTCGCCGCGCGCGGCTACGCCTACCTCGTCTTCACCACCCTCGCCTGGCCCGAGGGACGTCCCGGCCAGGTCGTCGAACCGGCCGCGCTGGCCGCCTTCGCCGGCGCCGAGGAGACCCTGACCGGCGCCGCCCACATCATCCTGCCCGCCCGCAGCCTGCGCCGCTGATGCCCCGGACCCTGGCCGGCGGCAGAGGTCTCGGACTGGTCGCCTACGGCGTACTGGCCCGGGCCGCCACGATCGTCGCGACCCGTTGGTGGGATTTCTGGACGAGCTGACCATTGCTGCGGCCGGGCGAATTGTGAACTGAAGCCGTTTCCCGGCTCGTTGGGCGATACGGACCTCGAACTCCGCTCACCCCGAAAAGGACCGTACCTGACATGAAGCCGACCACCCGAGGAACCCTTGCCGCCGTCGTCACGGGGGTCGCGGCCGCCGTGGGAGCGGCCGCCCCCGCCCTGGCGGCCGGCGCGGTCCCCGTCCCCGTGCCGCTGAACGGCGTCTCCGAGTCCCTCGGCACCGAGGTGCCGAAGGTCGGCCTCGAAGTGCCGCTGGTGAAGCCCGGCGCCCCCGAGGGGCCGCGGTACGTCACCGGGCGGCTGCTGCCCGAGCGCACGCTGCCCCAGGTGCCGTTGCACAGCGCACTGCCCGGCGCGAACCTGCGGGCGCCCCTGCCGCGCGTCCCCGGCGACGACTTCGACCACGTCGGTGTCGACGCCCCCGCCTCCGACCTGCGCACCGCGGGCCCTGGCCTGTCCCTGGACGCCCCGCTGACCGCCCCCGACCCGCACCACTTCGGCCTGCCGGAGCCCAAGCTCCCGCAGGCCGGCCTGCTCGCCCCGGTCGTGCGCACGGTGCCCGCCGCGAACCTGGGCCTCGGCCCCGGCCTCTGACACCGGCCGTACACGCTCCCGCACCCACCGGATGGCCCCTCGGCGGTGACCCCGCGCGCCTTCCGGCGGTTACCCGTGCGGAATCCGATCACGGGACGAGGAGCGAGAGATGGTCGTGGGTGCCGGTGGCGTCGCGGTGGGAGCCGAACAGCAGGTCGCGGTGGGGACGGTAAGAGTCTCGCGAAGAGAGGTGGCGCGGGGGCTGCTGGCCTCCGCCGCCGCCGTGGCGCTGGCGCCGGTGGTCGCCGCCTCCCGCCCCCTGCCCATGTCGGACGGACCCGTGGGCGGCTCCTTCGACGAGACGTACCGGGGCCGCCGCATCCAGGGCGTCGTGATCCCGGTCGCCGGCCACCGGGGCCTCGTCGGGGGTGACTGGCAGGTCACCATCGACGGCCGCCCGCTGCACCTGATGCGCCGGGCCGACGGCACCTGGCTGAGCATGGTCGACCACTACAGCTCGTACCGGACGCCGCTGGAGGCGACCCGCGCGGCCGTGGACGAGATGGGCCCCGGCCAGCGCCTGCGCGAGCTCGCGCCCGGTCCGGCGGGCGGCGGGCGGATGGGGCACGACATGGGGGGACAGCATGGCGTACGTGCGTAAGAACGTCAGCGCACTCACCCCCACCGAGCGCCGGCGGTTCGTCAACGCCCTGCTGGAACTCAAACGGCGGGGCGAGTACGACGCTTTCGTGCGCATGCACATCGACTACTACACCGCCGACGGCGAGGCCGGCCTGCGCACCGCGCACATGACGCCGTCCTTCCTGCCCTGGCACCGCAGGTTCGTGCTGGAGCTGGAGCGGGCGCTGCGCCGCGTGGACTCCTCGGTGACGGTGCCGTACTGGGACTGGACCCGGGACCGTACGACGACGTCCTCACCCTGGACGAAGGATTTGCTCGGCGGCAACGGGCGGCGCTCCGACCGGCAGGTGACGACCGGTCCGTTCGCCTACGCGGCCGGCCACTGGACCATCAAGGAGGGCATCACGGACGGCAGGTTCCTCACCCGGGACCTCGGCCGTGCCGCGGCACCCCTCCAGCTCCCCACCCGCAGCGAGCTGCAGTGGGCCCTCGACGATCCCGTCTACGACGTCCGCCCCTGGGACTCGACGGTCACCCGCGGCTTCCGCAACAAGCTGGAGGGCTGGGGGCCGGGCACCGGCAGCTCCTCCTGGCGCAACCACAACCGGGTGCACCGCTGGGTGGGCGGCGCGATGCTCGGCGGCGCGTCCGTCAACGACCCGGTGTTCTGGCTGCACCACGCCTTCCTCGACCTGCAGTGGGAGCGGTGGCAGCGCGCCCACCGGTCGCACCGCTACCTGCCCGCCGATCCGCCCGGCACCGGCGACCCCCAGCACAAGCGGGTCGTCGCCCGGCACCAGAAGCTGCCGCCCTGGGGTGTGACGCCGGACGAGCTGGAGGACATGAGCCGGATCTACCGGTACGCGTGAGCCGTGTCCGTGGGACGCGATCAGCTGCCGTAGCCGTCGTCGCCGGGGCCCGGGTTGCCCGGGGTGACGGGGGTGGTGTGCGTGTTGGCGCAGCCGTTGCCGAAGGCGGGGTTCAGCAGGCCGATGACGTCGACGGTGTCGCCGCACACGTTCACGGGCACGTGGAGGGGAACCTCGACCACGTTGCCGGACAGCACGCCGGGCGAGTTGGCGGCCCCACCCTGGGCGCCCGCGTCGGCCAGGGCCAGACCGGCGCCGCTGATGACCACGGCACCCGTACCGAGAGCGACGGCGGCCGCTTTCGCGAAGCGAGACATCACGTTCTCCTTTTGTTGCTCGGTGGTGTGCGGCGGCGGACCAGCCACCGCACTTTCCCGGTCAACGGTGTCGCGCCGGGCGGGTCACGCTGATCAGCGGGAGATCACCCTTTCAACGGGCGGTGCCGCTGCGCTGCGGTGACAGCGACCGGCGTTAATGGGAGGCGCCGGGTCCGGCGGCCCGCCTAACCTCCGGTCATGACCCCCGACACCGAGACCGACACGGACACGGACACCGATGCGGCCGAGCGGGCCAGGCGGCTGATCGGACTGCTGGCGGAGGAGAGCCGGATGCGCGCCCTGGCCGCCGTGGCGCTGGGCGCGGACGGTCCCGAGCGGGTCGCCCAGGTGGCCGGGCTGTCCGCGAAGGACACGGCCCTCGCCCTGCTGCGACTGCGCGAGCAGGGCGTGGTCGTGGACGGCACACCGGACGGACTGACCGTCTCCTACGACCTGTTCCGCGGGCTGCTCCGGCGCGGCCGGCCGGCGCTCCGGACCGGCGGCGGGCCGGATGCCGCCGTCCTGGCCACCTTCGTCCGCGACGGGCGGCTGCTGCGCCTGCCCGCCCAGTGGACCCGGAAGAAGCTGGTGCTGCGGCACATCGCCGAGCAGACCTTCGAGCCGGGCGCCGCGTATCCGGAACGCGTGGTGAACGAGCGGCTGCGGGCCTGGTGCGAGGACTCCGACGGCGTCGACCATGTGACGCTCCGGCGCTACCTGGTGGACCTCCACCACCTGCACCGGAGCGAGGGCGTCTACCGCCGGCCGGAAGCCGGCTGACCGGCCGGGGCCGGTCCGGCACGGGCGTCAGGGCAGCCGTCGTACCGGAGCCCCCGCCAGGTAGGCCGCGATGTCCTCCACCGCATGGCCGTAGTAGGTCGCGTAGTTGGCCCGTGAGACATAGCCGAGATGGGGCGTGGCCAGCAGGCGGGGCGCGGTGCGCATCGGGTGACCCGGGGGCAGCGGCTCGACGTCGAACACGTCGACACCGGCCCCCGCGATCCGGCCCTCGTGCAGTGCGGCCAGCAGGGCGTCCTGGTCGACGATCGCGGCGCGCGAGGTGTTCACCAGATAGGCGTCCGGCTTCATCAGGGCCAGTTCGGCGGCGCCGACCAGTCCCCGGGTGCGCTCCGAGAGGGCCAGGTGGACGGAGACGAAGTCGCTGGTGGCCAGCAGGTCCTCCTTGGAGGGGGCGAGGTCCACGCCCACCTCCGCGGTCCGCTCCCCGGTCAGGTTCCGGCTCCACGCGCTGACGTGCATGCCGAAGGCGAGTCCGACCCGCGCCACCCGCTCGCCGATCTTCCCGAGCCCGAGCAGCCCGAGCCGGCGGCCGTGCAGGTCGGCGCCTACGGTGGACTGCCAGGGGCCGCCCGAGCGCAGCGCGTCGTTCTCCGTGACGATCCCGCGGGCGAGGCCCAGCAGCAGCGCCCAGGTCAGCTCGACCGGAGGCGTGGAGGAACTCGCCGTACCGCACACCGTGACCCCGTGCGCCTCGGCCGCCGCGTAGTCGATGACGCTGTTGCGCATCCCGGAGGCGACCAGCAGGCGCAGCCGGGGGAGACGCGCGAGCAGCGAGCCGGGGAACGGGACGCGCTCGCGCAGGGTGACGACGATGTCGAAGCCGGCGAGCGCCGCCGCGAGGGCGTCCTCGCCGTCCAGGTGCTCGCGCAGCGCGACGACCTCCACCCGGTCCTCGATCACCGACCAGTCGGCCGACCCGGTGGCCGCCCCCTGGAAGTCGTCCAGCACCGCACAGCGAAGTCGCACGCCGTCTCCCCTTCCCCGTTTCGCGGTCCCCGGCTTTCCCGTACCCCCGCTTCCCTGCGGTGACTGTACCGGCAGGTCACAGGGCTGGTCGGGGGCTTACCACAGGGAAACGGAATGTGGATGTCTTCTTTCCGGACGGTGTACAACTCTTCGCCCGCTTCTTACGTCGAACTGGTGAACAACGGCGTTTGCCCCACCGTGCGCGCCAGTCGGAAAGAGGAAACCTGCCCATGACGATCCGTCGGTTGTGCGGTGCCCTGCGCGTGCGCGGGGTCACCGACCTGCTGCTCGTGCTCCTGCTCGCCGGCGGCTTCGCCGCGCTGCCCGTCTTCGCGCTGCTGCCCTCCCTGTGGGGCTTCGTCGCGGCGTCGGCCGTGACCTACATCGCCGACGAGGTGCTGCACTCCAGGGCCCCGGGTTTCGTGCGCAGACTGGCGACGCTCCAGCTCACCCGCCCGCTGCGGTTCGCGGTCCGTACCGTGATGCTGCTCGCGCTGGCCAGCCGGACGGACGCGCCGGAGGCGGTGCTCGTCACCGCGCTCGCCGTGTTCAGCGCCCACTTCGCGGCGATGATGCTCTACACCGCCCTGCACCACGCCGTCCGCCGGCGCCGGGTGCTGCCGCTGGGGGTGCGCAACCTGGACATGAGCGAGCTGCCCATACCCAAGCAGCCGCCCGGCTTCCTGTACCGGCGCTTCCTGCGCAAGCTGCTCCACCTGGACCTGCCGGCCCACGCCGGCCTGCTCGCCGCGCTGGCCACCGGTGGCTGGGGCCTGGCGTACGCCGGCTTCGCGGTCACCGTCGCGGTCCCCGTGCTCGGCGTCCTCGCGCTGCTGCTCCAGTACCGCAGGGTCCGCCGGATGCCCGCGCGGGACGAGGTCTTCGCCGAGGTCAACCGCCGGCTCGCCGACTACCGTCCCCAGGTGGCGCTCTACTTCAGCTTCGCCGCGGTCTCCCGTGACTTCATGTACCAGGTGAACATGTGGATCGAGACGCTGGAGCAACTCGACATGCGACCGGTGATCATCCTGCGGGAGCGGGCCTCCTTCCGCCATCTCAGCCGCACCCGGCTCCCGGTGGTCTGCGTCCCCAAGGCCGACGACCTGGCGGAGCTGGAGCTGTCCGGCGTCCGGGTCGTCCTCTACCCGGGCAACGCCGGCAAGAACGTGCACATGCTGCGCGTCGCCGAGGCCAAGCACGTCTTCATCGGCCACGGCGACAGCGACAAGCTCGCCAGCAGCAACCGGGTCAGCAAGGTGTACGACGAGATCTGGGTGGCCGGCCGCGCGGGCCGCGACCGCTACCAGCGCGTCCGGCACGCCATCAGCGACAGCGCCATCGTCGAGGTGGGCCGCCCGCAGCTCGCCCCGATCCGCCTGCACGCCGAGCACACCCCCGGCCCGCTCCCGGTGGTCCTGTACGCGCCGACCTGGGAGGGCTGGAGCGACGACGACTGCCACACGTCGCTGATCCCGATGGGCGTACCCCTGATCGAGAAGCTCCTCCAGGAGAACGTCCGCGTCGTCTACAAGCCGCACCCGCTCACCGGCAAGCGCTCGGCCGAGGCCGCCGAGGCCGACCGGGCGATCCGCGAGCTGCTGCGCACGGACAACGAGCAGCGCGGCGCCGCCGAGGCCGAGGCCGCCGTCGCCGCGGCCAGGCCCCGCCTGAAGGAGATCCAGGAGCGGCTCGACGAGCTGGCCGGCCGCCTCGGCGGCGACGACGCCGAGCAGCTGCGCGAGGCCCGGCTGCCCGACCGCGCCGCGGCGGCCGAGTGGCAGGAGCTGCGCGCCGAGTGGCACCGCATCTTCTGGGAGACCAGGGGCCCGGTCCGGCACAACGTGATCCTCAAGAGCCTCCCCACCCTCTACGACTGCTTCAACCAGGCCGACATCCTGATCAGCGACGTCTCCTCGGTCGTCGCGGACTTCGTGGCGAGCCTGAAGCCCTACGTCCTCACCAACGCCCACGACCTGCCGGACGAGGAGTTCCGGGCCGCCTACACCACCGCGGGCGGCGCCTACCTGCTGGACCGCGACTGCACCCGCCTGACCGAGATCCTCGACTCGGTCCGCGCCCCGCGCACCGACCCGATGGCCCTGGCCCGCCGCACCCTCAAGGAGTACGTCCTCGGCCCGGACCATCCCTCGTCCATGGAGCGCTTCAACGCGGCGGCCAACGCCCTGGCCGCCAAGAGCGAGGCGGAGCGCCTGGAGGCGGAGACGGAACTGGCCGCCTGACGGCCACCCGACGCCCGGGCGTTCGTACTCGGACGGGACTGAGTACGAACGCTCTGGGCGGTGACCGCAGGAGCCGCGACGCTGGGGGCATGCGAACAGGACTGCACAAACCCGTTGCCCAGCTGGTGTCGATCCTCGCGCTGGCCGCGCTCGCCCCGGCTCTGTGGGCCGCCTGGCTCGGCTGGGACCAGCACCGTGACGTGCACCCCGACGGTTCGACGACCGGCCCGTACCAGGCATGGCAGGTGATCGGCCTGGTGCTGACCCTGCTCGCTGCGGTCGGCTGGGCGGCCTACCGGGACTACGTCGCGGGCGCCGTCCTCGGCACCACGGCCGGCCTGACCGCGGCCGCCTACGTCGACTGGTCGGACGACTCCAGCGGCCTTTTCGTCATCGGCGTGGGGCTCGTCATGGTGGGGACCTTCGTCGGCACCGCCGTCGTCTCCGCCGTGACCAACGCCGTACGACCGGCCGAAGAGCACTGACCCCGACGTCCGCGCGTGTTCCGGGCGTCCATCTCACCCCCGAGGGGTGAGGCATCGCCCGCGGTGCTGCCGGAGGGTTGGCCTCGTGGCTGAGACAGTCGAGCGCGAGCGGGCGGCGGGGCAGCGCAAGGTGCTGGCCGCGCTGGCTCTGGCCCAGTTCATCTGCAGCTTCGCCGGCTCCAACATGAACGTGATGATCAACGACATCAGCACCGACCTGGACACCACCGTCCAGGGGGTGCAGGTGGCGATCACCGTCTTCCTGCTGGTGATGGCCGCGCTGATGATCCCCGGCGGCAAGCTGACCGACCGCTACGGACGCAAACGGTGCTTCCTGACCGGCCTCGTCGTCTACGCGATCGGGGCCCTGCTGAGCGCGGCCTCGCCGGGGCTCGGGGTACTGATCCTCGGCAACTCGATCCTGGAGGGCGTCGGCACCGCCCTGCTCATCCCACCCGTCTACATCCTCGCGACGCTGCTCTACCCGGACGTCACCTCACGGGCCCGCGCCTTCGGCATCATCATGGCGCTGGGCGGCCTCGGCGCCGCCGCCGGACCACTGATCGGCGGCCTGATCACCACGGCCGTCAGCTGGCGCGCGGCCTTCGTGTTCCAGGCCATGATCATCGCGGTGATCATACTGCTCAGCCGCCACATGGACGATCCGCTGCCGCCCGATCCGACCCGTACCTTCGACACCCTGGGCGCGGTCCTGTCGTCAGCCGGTCTGGTCCTGGTGGTCATGGGCATCCTGGCCGCGGACAACGACATCTGGCTCATGGTCGCCCTGCTGGTCCTCGGGGCCGGCGTGCTGTGGTGGTTCTTCCGCTACGTGCGGGCCAGGGAGGCGTCGGGCAGGGAACCGCTGCTGTCGCTCAGCCTGTTCCGCAACCGCACGTCCAACCTGGGGCTGGTCACCCAGAACGTTCAGTGGCTGATGCTGATGGGCGTGTCCTTCACGGTCGCGGCCTACCTCCAGGTAGTACGCCACTACGACGCCATCCAGACCGGGGTCGTCTTCACGGCGGCCACGCTGGGTCTGCTGCTGACGTCCCTGTCCGCCGAGCGCCTGGCCGAACGGCGCTCCCAGCGCACGCTCGTGGTGACCGGCTTCGTCCTCTGCATCCTCGGCGTCGTCGTCCTGGTCGTCCTGGCGGGCGCCTTCACGACGGCGTGGGCGTTCGTCCCCGGCCTCCTGCTGATCGGCCTCGGCCTCGGCGTCATGCTGACCCCGTCGGTCAACGTCGTGCAGTCCAGCTTCCCGGAGGAGCGCCAGGGCGAGATCTCCGGACTGTCCCGGAGCGTGTCGAACCTGGGCTCGTCCTTCGGCACGGCCATCGCCGGCACGATCCTGGTCTCTGGCCTGACCAAGGGCGCCTACGCGGCGGCGATGCTCTCCCTGGCCGTGATCGGCCTGGCCGGTCTGGCAGCGGCGACCCGCTTCCCCCGGCAGACCGACCCGACCCACACCCCACGGAGAGCGGCACGGGATCGGCCGGGAGCGTGACCACAACGACGTTCACAGCGAGAACAGTTGCTCTGATGCGGAGACAACAAGCGGCCGGTGGTCCGAAATCGAATGGATACGGCGAGAACCATTGAACGCTGGATGATTTACAACCCTCAACGTCTGCAACCAGCGGGTTGGTTGAAGCATGGATGAAGGCGAGTCAGGTCACCACGTCACCCCTCGGCCACCACGACGCCAAGTCGCATGATGCGACGCCCGGTGCCCATACTGGGAGAAGTGCGATACCGGCCCCCGGCACCGAGCGGTCTTCGCGCTCGTGAAAGCAGCGGTGGCAGGACAGGGGTCGCGCCGGCTGAGGTAGTAAGTGGCAGAAGCGCCGAGGGGGCGGCCGCCCGCCATCGAAGCGAGCGCCTCGCATCCTGGTGATGCCGGTTACCGACCGGCGTCACGCCTGCCTTCCTATCGTGCGACCGGCCAGGTCCCTGCCGTGGTTCGCAGACGAGGAAACAGGCCAGAAAGGCGATGTGATGTCGGATCGCATTCTTTACTACAGCGCGCCCACCGGGCGTGGGTGCATCGGCACCGTCGACGTCCACAACCATCTCGCGGACGAGACCGTCTACTCGGGCGGCACTTTCGCCACCGACTGGACCCAGGTCACGGCACTCAGCGACGATCACGTCCTTTACTACGCCAAGCCCACCGGGCGCGGCTGCATCGGCTCCGTCGACGCCGACAACGATCTCGCGGACGAGACCGTCTTCCCCGGCGGCACTTTCGCCACGGACTGGACGCAGATCACGGCGCTCAGCGGTGATCGCATTCTGTACTACGCCAAGGCGACCGGGCGCGGCTGCATCGGCTCCGTCGATGTGGAGAGCGGCGAACTGGCGGATGTCAGGGTCTTCCCGGCGGGCAGTTTCGCCACGGACTGGACGCAGATCACGGCGCTCAGCGGTGATCGCATCCTGTACTACGCCGGGTCCACCGGTCGGGGCTGCGTCGGCTCGGTCGACGCCGACAACGGCCTCGCGGACGTCAGGGTCTTCCCGGCGGGCAGTTTCGCCACGGACTGGACGCAGATCACGGCGCTCAGCGGTGATCGCATCCTGTACTACGCCGGGTCCACCGGTCGGG
>NZ_JARAUO010000011.1:74284-102795 GCF_033792105.1 Streptomyces sp. WI03-4A | reverse complement strand
GGGCTGCGTCGGCTCGGTCGACGCCGACAACGGCCTCGCGGACGTCAGGGTCTTCCCCGCGGGCAGCTTCGCCACCGACTGGACGCAGATCACCTTCCTGCGCTCGCCGGGCAAGCTGTAGCCACCGGCGGTGGCCCCGCACGGCGCCCGGCCCGTACAGGCCCGGCGACAGCCGGTTGGCGCCGGACCCCTCGCGCTCGCCGTGGGCGGTCGGTCGGGCGCTCTCCCGGGTGCGGCCGCACCCGGGAAAACCGGATGCGGCGGCCGGGGCGGGCTGACTACCGTCCGGGCGTGGCCCACACCTATCCCCCGCTGAACGTCGAAGTCCGCACGCCGCGCCTGACACTGGCCGGCGCCTCCGACGAACTGCTGGAACGCCTCGTGCCGCTCGTCCGCGCCGGGGTCGCCGACGCGGAGCCGTGGCCGTTCGACGACCCGATCTCGTTCTACGCCGACAACCCCGAACGCGAGTGGCGGTGGTTGCGCGGCATCTGGGCCGGCCGCGCCCGGGTGAGCCCGGATTCGTGGCGGCTCTACTTCGCCGTGCTCCTCGACGGCGAACCGGTCGGCATGCAGGACCTCATCGGCAGGAACTTCACACGGTTCGGCACGGTGTCCAGCTTTTCGTGGCTCGCCCCCGGCAGCCGCGGACAGGGGCTGGGCAAGGAGATGCGGGCGGCGATCCTGCACCTGGCCTTCGCCGGCCTGGGGGCACGGGAGGCGGGCAGCGACGCCTTCATCGACAACAAGGCGTCCAACCGCATCTCCCAGGCCCTGGGCTACGAACCGAACGGCACGGACTGGGACACCCGCCGAGGCGAGCCCGCGAGGATCCAGCAGTGGCGTCTCACGAGGGAGGCGTGGGAAGGGACCCGCCGGGACGACATCGACCTGACCGGAGTCGAGGAATGCCTGCCCGTCCTGGGCATCGGCTGACGGAGCGCGCCCGGTCGTCAGCCGACGGGACACCCCTCCCGGTCCGTACGAGTGAGCATCGACCCCAGCGGAGCCACGTCGTTGCCCTCCCGGACGGTACAGGGGAGCGGAACCTCCTTCAGCTTCCCCTCATGCAGCATCCAGAGCCCGAAGCAGTCGTCGTCCTGATCGCGGAGAAGGATCTGAACCGACTGCGGAGAGGGCCAGGGCATCTGCTCCAAGTAGGCCAGGATACCCGTCCAGTTGGGCCTCCAGAAGTCGATGGCCCACGCGTCCATGCCTGGGATGGGTTCGAAGCACTGGTGCCATTCACGACGCTCGTCGGGGCGGGTAAGCGGCTCCATCACCTCCCGGGCGCCGAAAGCGATGACGATGACTTCGCAATCTCTGCTCACGCACGCCATGTTCGTGCCCGCGTCCACCGAAGGTCAACGGCTCGCTCACCCGCCGGACGTGGTGCGGCGTGCGTGGAGCTGCGCTGCCCTTGTACGTCGGCGAGGGCGGGGAAGCCCGGTTCGTCCCCGGCGGGTTTCTCGACGCCCGGTGGCACCGTCGCCGCCCGCACCCGCACCCGATGAGGGGACCGACGGTCGCCCACTATCGCGGACTCACACGAAGCAAGGGCTCGCCAGCACGACCGCCGGTTCCACGTCCCCGAGCTTGCGAGCACCCTGGGCCCGCGCAGCGTATCCACCCGTCACGCCGCTCGAAAAGCGAGTTTCACCCGTGATCCGCGACATCACCGCGGCACCGGCACACGGCCGCCGCCGTCGGCGCAGATGACCGAGTGGGCGGGCGACAGCGCCCACGTTCCTAAGAGTCTCGTAACCCCTCAGGGAAGCGCCCGACCAAATCCACTTATTCGCGAGATGCGCGAGCACGGGCTTTCTGAGCCGGTGTTTATTTATGCCTCGTCGCATGCTCTCGCAAGAGAAGGCGAAGTGCTCATGGAGGGTGGTAAGGGCGTGACCGCTTCGCCCACGCAGCTCTTTAGGATGCTGCGCGGAGTCGGCAGGTTTCCCCAGGAGTAAGGAGAGCCAGGCGCGATTTGCGCCGTCAGCGGAGTCTCAATGACCCAGTCAAGCGCCGCTGCCCAAGTCCCGTAGAGCGGGCACGCGAAGGGTGCGGGCGCTGGCCACCGTTTTAGGGGCGAGGTGGGGCAATAGCTGCCGTTACCTGCAAATTCCCTTCCTTGGCCGGAGACTGGCCTCATGGCCGTCGCGCACCCCCAGTCCCCATGACTTCCCACTCGATCTGGCACGGCTGTGGCACGGAGCGAGTGTCTGATCCGTAGTACAGCCGGATCCGTCAGCAGCGGCCATACCAGTCGCTTCGCAGCCTTCGAGGGACGATATGGGACGGGAGCGACTGTCCTGGCTGCGGTACAGCGCTGCTCTACAGCGCCCGTTGCCGGGACGGTTTAGACTTTGAGCCTAAGCTGCGCCTATGTGGAAAGAAGCCGCCGCCGAAGTCTTGCCTGAGGTCGAGTTCCGCGCACCCATTGACGCGACTGCTCTAGCCGAGGCGGAGCGACGTCTCGGGCGAAGCTTGCCGACGCAGTTGGCTGCCCTGCTGTCGGAGACCAACGGAATCGTCGGCGAGTACGGGACTGACGTCATATGGTCCTTGGATCGGATTGTGGAGCAGAACCTGCTGTTCTGGTCCCCCGATACGTTCCCGGGCCTGTACATGCCCTTCGACCCCCTGCTGTTCTTTGGCGATAACGGCGGAGGCGACCAATTTGCCTTCGTGCTAACGCCCGAGCGTCCGGACATCTTCGTCTGGGACCACGAGGATGACAGTCGGCTGTGGGCTGCGCGCGAGCTTGAGGACTACCTGCACCGTTCCCTCGGGGGCGATGGCGACTGGTACCGGTAGCCACCCTCAGTGTGTCTAGTTTGGAAGATCACGTACGCGGGTTGCTGCAACCGACCCTTTTCTGCTCGGTCGTTCCCTCGGAGATCTGCGGGGACCTGTGGGCCGCCGGTACAGGCTCCTCATGTGTGAACGGCGTTCGCTCGGCTACCCGACAGCCGAGGGGTTGTGATCCAGCTCCCAGGTTCCGCAGGGCACCAGGGCATGCGTCTGGCATGACCTCTTCGTCCCGAGCTCCCGAGAGTAGGCAGATGGACACGGTGCCCCTGGTCCGTGCTGCCATCGCGATGATGGGCCACCAGTGGCTACATCGAGTGAGGGGCGGGGATCGATGGAGCAGTCGCAGGTCGCAGCTATACCGCCGGCGCACATCCGGTACCGATTGACGCCCCTCCAGTGCTTCCTGTCCATGCTGCCCGGCATCATCATCGTGGCCTCCCAGGTCCTGTTCTGGTTGGACGGGGGACCGCCTGGCCTCTATCTGGTCTCAGAACTGCTCGTGTGGTGTGTCGTGCCGATCGCCTCCCGGCTCTTCGGGGTCACTCTCACGCCATCCGCGGCCATCGTGCACAACCTCCGCCGCCGGACTATCCCGTGGTCGAGCGTCCAAGCCATCCAGATCGACTCTCTCTTCGGGAGCCGGACCGTCGTGATCTACGAAGCGGGCGGCCGCCGTACTCGCTTGCGGGCACCGATCACGGCGTCCCTCAACTGGGATCGGAGCTTCGAGGAGAAGTTCCACACCATCGGTAGGTGGTGGCTGGATCACCGGGGCCCGGACTGGGTTCCTGTCCCGCCACGCGTGGCATGTTGGGGTGGCCCACCGGTGTCCAACGCGAACCCGTACGCCCCTCCCGCGTAGTCAGCAACTGATCCGCACCCTGCGGGAAACACAGACTTGAAAATCTGGCCTCATCGCTCGATCGGGCACGGTTGGGGCACGGCCACCCTCTGATCCGTAGCTCTGCAGAGACCGGTCATTGGAGGTCATACAGGCTGCGGGGAGGGCTCTGAGCGCCGGTGGCGGACGCTGCTGGTTGTTGGGGTTGCTGCACTTCGTTGCGCTACAGCAACGGCTACCAGTCCCGGCCGCTCGTCCGTGATCTCAGTGCCGCTGACGCCTCGCCTCGCTGCCAGAGCGGGGACGTCGAGTCCGTGCTCCGGCAAGGTCTGTCTATGTAGAGGCACAGCTCTTCACGGGGTGACCACTGTCCCGCACCAACCCCCGTGGACAGAAAAGATATCGGGTTCCACGGGGTTCGAGCGTCGGAACCGAATGGTGGTTCAGGGTGGAAGTGTGATCGCCAGCACTCACCCAAGTCGCCGAGGGTGATTCTATAGACGATTTCAAGTCACCGTGGCGTGAAACTGCCCTCTCGACGCTGCCCGGCGGATCTTTGCATGCTCGTTCGGTGGTTTAAGCAAGGAACCCTCTGAGATTGCTCAAATATGTTGATCATTCCGTCAAGATCGATATTGTTCATCTCGCTCCACCGAACATGACGCTATGCACATGGGGGAACGTCACGTGAAGCTCAAGAATTCGGCTCATGCAGCGCTGCTGACCACAGCGCTCATAGCCGGAACTGCGGCGCCGGCCTTCGCCGCCGATGGCGGTCCCGCCGCCGATACTGTGGCCCAGGTCGTGGCCACAGTGCAGAACGCCACCGGCACCACGGACGTTGCATCCGGCAGCACCACGGGCACGGTCATGTCAACAGATCGCGGGCTCGTCACCGTGACCACCCCGGCCAGCGCCGAGGGGCGGGTGACCGTGGCGGCTTCTGACGGCTCCATGGTGACGATGTCTCTGCCCGCAGCGGTCGACGCCGCAGGTACCACCTCAGCGGCTGGCACGACCGTCTATCCCAACGCGGCCGCGCACACCGATCTCGCCACACAGGCGACAGTCGACGGCGGCGCCCGCGCTCTGGTCACCCTCAAGAACGCCGCTGCTCCTACCACTCAGCGCTTCGATCTCGGCCTGCCCGACGGCGCCACCCTGGTCGCCGATGGAGCCGGCGGTTACGATATCGCCGCTTCGGCGAACGGCGCAGGCGTTGCTATTCGCGGTCACGTAGACACCCCCTGGGCAAAGGACGCCAACGGCAACTCCGTCCCCACGAGCTACAGCCTTGACGGCAACACCCTCGTCCAGACCATCGAGACCGGCCCCGACACCGCCTACCCCGTGGTCGCCGACCCCCACTACACCTGGGGCATCATCACCGGCACCGTGTACTTCAACAAGAAGGAAACCAAGCTCCTCGCCCTCGGCGGAACTGTCGTGTCCTGGATACCGAACCCGGCCGCGGTCGTCGGGGGCCGAAGCCTCGCGGCAATCGCGGGGGTCGCGGTTGCGGCCGATAAGTGCGTCAAGATCAAGGTCAACCCCGGGCTGGCAGTCCTTTCACCGTCGGCAGCCGTGGCCGGAAGCGGCTATTACAGTGGCAAGAGCGGCGACGGATACTGCAAGTAAACAGACCGCCAGCCGATTGATCCCGAAAAGGGAGCGCGGCTGACCGTGATGGCCGGATAGGCGCATCTCGGCTTCGATTTTGAAAGGTTGCGGAATGGATGCTCTAACCGTTCTGGCGTCGGCCGCTTTCGGCTCCACCATGTATCTCACGACTTTCTCGGCTGTGAGCTGGGTGAACCACCTGGCGTCGCGCACTAAGGTCGTGGGCCTTGTGGTGATCGGCATGGTTCTGTGCGCAGTTATCGGAGTAGTCGCGTACGCGAGCCAGAGCGTCACGGTCGGATTCATCGTGGGTGCCGGCATTACGCCGCCCGTACACCGGTGGATCCTGCAACGACGCAGGCACGTCGCCAGTTCCTGACCTTTCGGCGAACCGAAGTCCGACGCTTCCTTCCGCTCCCCGAGTTCTGCCTCCGGGCGCTCCAGATGCGGCGGGCCCAGCAGACCGGGGACCGGAACGCGGCCGGGGACTGTGGCAGGACACTCGCGGGCTGATCACGACGAGGTACGGGACGCCGATCGAGCTGGGGAACCCGACCCGCATGTTCGCCCTGCGGGCTCGGCACGCCGGGCTCCGGGTGATCCCGCTCCAGAACACCCGGCACATCTACAGCTCGCTCGGTCGCGCTCGGCAAGCTCTCCGATGCCATGGGCAGCGCCAGCTGATGCCGTTGCCGGACTCAGCTGCTGTACGCCCCTAAAACGCCAGAGGCCCCGGATCTCTCCGGGGGGGGACGACCCGTCGAACTGTGACGTGTGCCGAGCCCGAGACGAAGGCATCTGGTTCAACGAACGCTGGCGACTGGCCCAGGTCAAGGGCGTTGGTGTGCCGCTAGTGCTCATGCTGTACTCCCGCGATCACTACGACATGGCGGATTTGTCCGACGAAATGGCCGCCGAACTCGGGGTGCTGACCACTCACATCGTCCGCCACGTGCAGGCACTACCGCATATCTCCCGAGCCCACGTCTACCGGATCGGTGACGGAGCTGCACACCTGCACATCTGGTTCTTCGCCCGACCCGAGGGGCAGGCCCAGCTGTACGGCTCGTGGCTGCCGGTCTGGGACGACCTTCTGCCTGAGTACCCGGCGGACGTAGCAAGCGCAGACGCGGCGGCCGTCGCCGACGCATTGGTCACCTCGTACGGAGGCCGTCACTCGGCCACCGACGAACAGACGCACGTCTGAGCCTTCACGGTGATCTCAATAGCCGGATCTACTGATCGCGGTGCTCGCCCACCAGCGAGACTGACGAAGCCCACGGTTCTGAACTGCTCAGGTTCCGTGGGCTTCTGTCGTTGTCGGTTCGGCGTCGGCTGTCCTCGGACGGCCCAGGGACGGCCCAGCCAACAAAGTCCCGAGCTAGGTTCTCGCCTCATCAGCGCCGGCCTATGGAACTCCGCAGTGCCTCGGACCAACTCACGAGGAGGTAGCGCAACTTCCACAACCAACCCCTGCGCCTTTTTGGCGCTGTGTCTGTGCACCGGATGGTATGTGTGAAGGCGTGGGAGATGGACGGACCCTGGGCGCCTGCTTTCGTCCGCCACCTCCGTGCAGACGGCAGTAGCCACTCCATCCGGCTGGGTTTCTGCACGCTTGCCCTCGTCGCGTCATACCAGCACAACGTCCCATAAGCGGAGTGTGCGAGCAGGGGTGCCAGTCGGGGGCTGGCTGCACGTGGGGCAGGACACGGCACGTTTGGTCATGAGGGCCGGCCCATGACGCCCATCGCGCTGAGCACGAGGCAAACCGTACCGAAGAGGAAGAAGCAACCCACGCCGATCATGACGCCACCGAGCCTGAAGACGCCGGCACTCTTGCCTTCCTGCGTCATCAGCGAGCCTGAGATCTTTTGCCCAAGGTCCAGGGGCGATGGCAGTCGCCCGTTCCGTCGGAGCATCAACCCGAAGCTGATGAACGCTACGCCACCGATCAGCGTCTGAACGCTCGTCTGGAGCTGGTAGTGCGGGTCGTAAGCGTGCGAAGCCGCGATGATCACCGAAGTCCCCCATAGTTGCCTAGCAGAGCCACTGCCCGGCGGAAACAAACACCCCATCTTGCGTGACGGCCAGCCCTCTGGGGAAACCCGTTTGGCTGAGGGCCTGTGCCCTGCGGCTCTACTGCCGATCTATGTGGCCCACCTGTCACTACGGCTGCATGACTGCACCTACTCCGCCGAGAACCGCGGCGATCCGGCGGTGTCTGCTGTCGTTGATGTCAGGCGTGGATGTCAGCTTGCCCCTCGATGCCTGTGGTCGGTCGTATTGCTCGTTCGGGTGCGTACCTCGTGCAGGTTCTAGCCCACATGTCCAGACTTGACCTGACGATTTGTCTCCTGGTGAAGGTGAAAGAACATGCCGACGTACGTCGCCTTGCTGAGCTGGACCGATCAAGGGGTCCGAAACTACAAGGACACCGCGAAGCGCGCCGAGACCTTCGGCTCAGCGGTACAGAACCTCGGGGCGAAGCTCCTGAGCATCTACTGGACCGTCGGTCCATACGACCTCGTGGCCATCGTCGAGGCGCCCGACGACGAAACTGCCGCTGCAGCACTCCTGCAGGTCGGTGGGGTGGGCAACGTCCGTTCCACGACTCTGCGGGCCTTCGATCGAGAGGAGATGGAGCGCATCATCGCCAAGGCGGCTGGCTGACGATCTCAGACCATGTCGCACAGTGGGCTCTGGGCAGCCATGGCGCGGTGACGTCCTTCCGGTACGCGCGCCAGCCCCCTCCCGGTATGGCAGCCACTACCTGGTCGGCTCGCTCCAAGTGGGAGAAGTCCGTGTAGTCCGTGACCGCCCGCCGGGTACCGCGCCGGGGATCGACGACGAGGGCCAAGGCTGGCGCCTCGTCCCAGGCGTCTACGTTGACGGTCCGACCGGACATCGTTTCCGTGCCGGTGAAGATCGCGAGCCAACCCGTCCCATTGAAGTAACGCATGTGGTCATCGTCTATGACGGCGGGCCGTGCTGGGCCGCCGAATGCCGATGCCATCAACGCTGCCGCCAGCGGCGCCGTGTGACCACCGTATTGGGAGCGAGGTTGGGCGATCAGGCATGTGACCTGCGAATTCCCTGTCTCGGCTGAGTCTGGCTGGGCACACCTCCGCGCCTCGATTCCCCGTGAGTCCCCGCCCGTTCTGGCACGAGAGTGGCACGGCGGCCCTGAGTGCGAGCCTCATCCTTATCAGGTCGATCACAGGGGTCTACCAACGTCGACCAACCGCCTCTGTGCCTCGGGTGATCGTTCAATGGGGTCCGGTTTCGACTGCTGCCGTTCGCGCTTGTTGGTGTCAGCCGCCGCAGGCGGCCCATTACTTGTCCGCTCGGTAGAGCTTGATGTTCTTGTTGGCGAAGAGGTGGACGTAACCGCATCGCCAGCAGATCAGGCCGGTGGCGTTCTCGTCGGCCCAGGCCAACTTCATGAACTCCATGCCGGTGCTGTTGAGCAGGACATCCCGCTCTCGGAACAGATCCCCTTGGCACACCTGGCAGTTGAGCCAGACATCGCCCAGTGCTGCACGTACCGGCTTCTTCGCCATCGCGTGAACGCCCCCGCCCTTGCCGTTCGTGGTCGAAGTGAACCTATGTCTCCGGCATGCGCATGACTACGGGCCTTGAGCAAGATCAGAGATTCTCCGCGATCGCAGCACAAGCGCTCGACAGCAACCCACCCCTCTCCCAGCTCCCATCCCGTCCGCCGTCGACCCACACACCGTGGAGCGGGAGTGGTTCATGGCGTCCAGGTGGAGCGCGCCACTGTACGAACGACCTGGACGCCATGGGCCGCGTCTGCTCGGCTTCGCCTGGGTCGGCGGTGGACGGGATGGGAGCTCCCCGCGCACGCCCCTACGGACCGGCAGTCGGGAACGGCGCCCCCTCCAGCCGTCTACAAGAGCTCTACGTACAAGGGTGCTCGGAAGACCACGTACACGGTCCGCTGGGTGGTCGCGGGGAAGCGATGGCGCGAGCCCTTCGACACCGTCGCGCTCGCCGAGGGCTTCCGCTCGGAACTCATCCGGGCGACGGGCAAGGGTGAGGCGTTCGTCATCGCCACCGGTCTGCCGGTGTCTCACCGCTCCAAGTCGGCCGCCATGAGCTGGTACAGGTTCGCCGTCGGGTACGTGGACGCCCGTTGGCCCCAACTCGGCGGCAACAGTCGCAAGAACATGGCCAAGACGCTGACCGCGACCACCATCGCGTTGCTGCGGGCCAAGCCAACCCAGTTCGCACCAGCGGCCGTACGCACCGCTCTGCGGGAATGGGCGTTCAACACCAACCGACGCCCGGACGCGCCCCGGGACGTGCTGGCCATCCTCCGTTGGGTCGAGCGGAACTGCCTGCCCGTCTCGGTCTGGGAGGACCCCGAGAAGGTCGACCAGGTCCTGCTTGCCATCGACACGAGCCTCGACGGCAAGCAGGCGGCGGCTTGGTCCAGGAAGCGCAACCGCCGCATCCTCAACGTCGCCATGAAGTACGCGATCCGTCGGCGCATCCTGAGGGTCAACCCCCTGCCCAAGGGCAAGGAGTCCACGGCCGTCACGAAGACCACGAACGCCGTCGACAAGCGGTCGCTGCTGAATCCCGAGCAGGCCGCGGCGATCCTCGACTGGATACGGCGCCGGCCGCGCGGTGGCAAGCGGCTCCACGCCTTCTTCGCCACCCTGTACTACTGCGGGCCCCGGCCGGAGGAAGCCGTGGCCATGCGCGTGGCGGACGTGACGCTGCCCGTGCCCGGCGCCGGCGACCAGTGGTGCGAGCTGCTGATCCACACGGCGACCCCGGAAGTCGGGAAGCAATGGACCGACAGGGGGAGATCCACGAGCGACGCGATCTGAAAGGACGTGCGGAGGGTGAGACGCGCACCGTTCCCGGGCATCCGGCCCTCACGCGCATCCTGCGCCGGCACATCGAGGACGAGCAGCTCCAGCCGGGTGATCTGCTCTTCCAAGGGGAGTTCGGCGGCATCCTCGCCGGCTCCGTCATCCGTCGGGCCTGGCGCAGTGCGCGTAAGGCGGTGCTGCCCCCGCACGTCTTCGAGTCGCCCACCGGACGGCGCGTCTATGACAACCGGAACACGCGCCTGACGAAGTGGCTCAACGACGGCATCCCGCCCGCCCAGGTGGCCGAGTGGGCCAAAAACAGCGTCGCGGTGCTCCTGGCGACCTACGCCCGCTGCGTCGACGGGCAGCTGCCTGACTTGAAGCGGCGGCTGGAAGCTGCGGGTGACCTCCCGGAGGAGGAGCCGGGCGCTGGCTGATCTCCCGCCGGTCGAGAACTTCGACACGTATTCGACACGGCCACCCGCGAAGACCCGGTGACAGCCGGACAGCCCCGGAGTCCGCCCTTGATCGTCGAGAGGGCGTCCGGGGCTTCGTCGTGTCGACTGACACCTGCCCTGACCAGCGAAAAGCCCTCCCGTTCGGGAGGGCGAGGGGTGGCGCCCCCGGCAGGACTCGAACCTGCGGCCAAGCGCTTAGAAGGCGCCTGCTCTATCCACTGAGCTACGGGGGCCCGGTGCGGGACAAGGATAAAGCTCCCCGTTCCTTGACCCGGTTGCTTCGCCTCCGTGGCTCGATGTGGAGGTTCGGTGAAGCGGTCCTGATAATCGCAGGCAGGTACGAATCGTGCACCGCTTTTGGCCTCCGACGCACCGGGTGTTGTGCACTCGTTATGCCTGGACTGTGCCTCCGTCCCAGTCATCCCTTACATCCGTTGTGTTCCATCGGCACGCTGAGATGTCCATATGCTTCAGAATTCCCCTAAACTTGGGCATTCTTCGCATGTGGTGACCTTGGACGTACGGCCTCAGCTGCTCGACACACTCTCCGCGCTGCGCGACCGTGTCGCGGCCGCACGCTTTCCGCTGCCCTTGGCCGGAGCCCCGCGCGCGCGTGCGAACCGCGACGAACTCCTGGCGCAGCTAGACGACTATCTGCTGCCCCGGCTACGGGAGCCCGAGGCGCCCCTGCTGGCGGTCGTCGGCGGGTCCACCGGGGCGGGCAAGTCCACCCTGGTGAACTCGCTGGTGGGCCGGCGGGTGAGCGAGGCGGGGGTGTTGCGGCCGACGACCCGCACACCAGTCCTCGTATGCCATCCGGAGGACCATCACTGGTTCAGCGGCACCCGCGTGCTCCCCGCCCTCACCCGTGTGTGGGTGCCGGACAGGGAAGCGGGGGACGATCTGCTGCCCTCCGGCGGCGGCCCGCCGCGCGTGCTGCGCATCGAGACCGCCGAGACCCTCCCGCGCGGCCTCGCCCTGCTCGACGCCCCCGACATCGACTCCCTGCTCGCCGACAACCGTGCCCTGGCCGCCCAGCTGATCTGCGCCGCCGACATCTGGGTCATGGTCACCACCGCCGCACGCTACGCGGACGCCGTCCCCTGGCACCTGCTGCGCACCGCCAAGGAGTACGACGCCGCCCTGGTGACCGTCCTGGACCGGGTGCCCCACCAGATCGTCTCGGAGGTCTCCCGCCAGTACGGCGCCCTGCTCAGCAAGGCCGGGCTCGGCGAGGTGCCCCGTTTCACCGTGCCCGAGCTGCCCGAGTCGGCCTGGGGCGCGGGTCTGCTGCCGGCCAGCGCCGTGGCCGCTCTGCGCACCTGGCTCGTGCACCACGCCCAGGACGCGGGGGCCCACCGCACCGTCATGGCCCGCACCGCCTACGGCCTGCTCGACTCGCTGAAGTCGCGTGTCCCCGAACTGGCCAGTGCCGCGGCCGCCCAGTACGCGGCCGCCCTCCGGCTCACCGCCGCCGTCGACGGCGCCTACGACACCGAGCACGCGCGCGTGCGCGGCCGTCTGCAGTCCGGGGCCGTGCTCGCCGGGGATGCGCTCAAACGCTGGCGCGCCTTCCCCCTCGACTGCACGGCGGGCGAACTGCTCGACGCCCTGGTCGAAAGCCTCGCCGCCCTGCTGCTGTGCGCCGTCACCGCCGCCGACGAGCGTGTCGACGACACCTGGCGGCGCGAACCCGCTGGCGAGGCCCCCGGGCTCACCGGCCGCGCCCCCTCCCTGGAGAGCGCCGAGCACCGCATCGGGCTCGCCGTACGGCGCTGGCGGCGCGAGCTGGAGGAGTACGCCGAGGAGGAGGTGCGGCACCTCGAACGCAGCACCGCGCCCGACTCCGAGGCCATCGCCGCCCTCGTCGCCACCGCCCTGCTGGGCGGCCGGCGGGCGCGCAACTCGGGCGAGGGCCTCGCCGAGCGGCTCGGCGCCCACGGCGCGCTCCGCCTGCGCGACCGCTCCGGACGCCTGCTGACCGATTACGTCGACCGCGTGATGCACACCGAACGCGAGCGGCGCCTCGCCCCCCTCGACGCCCTGGGCGTCGACGCCGGGCCCCAAGTCGACCTCATCGCCGCGCTGTCCGTACTGCAGAAGGAGAGGTGACCGGTGACCGCCGTCACTGACCACGACCACACGGACCACATGGATCAGCTCGATCGCTCGGATCACTTGAAGCGCATGGACCACATGGAGCAGGCAGAGGGTCACGGGGGAGTGGATTCCGGCGCCCGCGGCACCAGGGACGTGCCCGCGGGGCGGGGACCGTCACCGGACCAGGTCCCCCCGACCGGTACGGACGTCCCGGCAGTATCGGCCGCCTCGGCGGCTCCGGCTGCCCCGGCCGCCTCGCCTGCCCCGGCCGTCCCGGACAACGCGGGCACCGCCGTTCGGGCCGACGCCGGCGAAGGTGGCCCGCGGCCGGCCGAGGGCGGGCACGCGCGCGTACCGGAGGAGCGCCGGGACGGCGAACGGCAGGCCCGGGTCCCGGAGGCGAACCACGGCGACCAGGAACGGCACGCG
Source organism: Streptomyces sp. WI03-4A (assembly GCF_033792105.1). NCBI lineage: Bacteria > Bacillati > Actinomycetota > Actinomycetes > Kitasatosporales > Streptomycetaceae > Streptomyces > Streptomyces sp. WI03-4A. The sequence continues at coordinate 89,695 of NZ_JARAUO010000011.1, read as the reverse complement.
CGCGTGAAGCCTTCGGAGGCGGAGACCGGCGGCGCCGGCGATGGCGGCGGTACGGGTGCCTCCGCCGGGCGTCACGGGGACGGCGTCACGGCCGACGACACCGGCGGCGACGGCACCGGTGGCACAGCCGCCAGTGGCACCAACGCCGGTGGCAGCAACATCGGCGGTGACAAGGACGGCGCCAGGTCCGGTTCCCGGGGAGGCTCCGGTCCCATCCCGGCTTCCGGCTCGGGTTCGGGTTCGGCACCAGGTTCCGGTTCCGGTTCCGGTACGGCGGCGGGTCCCGCGTCCGGTACGGCAACGGGGGCTCCGTCGCGTGAGGGCTTCAGCTCCGACCCGGACGCCGACCTCGACCCCGACTCCGAAGCCTGGGACGACGGCCTCATCGCGCGGCGCGTGACGGAGAGCAACGCCGCCGCCCTCGCCGCGGAACGCGCCGCCCTGCTCGACACCCCCGCCCGCGGCCCGAGCAGCCACAACCCCGTACCACTGGCCTACGACGGCCCCCTGCGCTCGCGCCTCGACGCCCTGCGGGAACTCGTCGGCCTCTCGCGGGCCCGCCTGGACAGCCGCACCCTCGCCGAGGCGGGCCGGGTGCTGGACGAGGCGGCCGCCCGCCGCAAGCTGTCCGGCCGGCACACCGTCGTCGCCATCGCGGGTGCCACAGGCAGCGGGAAGTCGCAGCTGTTCAACGCCCTGGCAGGGGTGGCGATCTCCGAGACCGGCGTACGGCGCCCGACCACCGCGTCGCCCATCGCGTGCAGTTGGAGCGACGGCGCCGCGGGGCTCATCGACCGGCTCGGCATCCCGGGGCGGTTGCGCCGCCGCCCGCTGCACAGTGCGGAGGGCGAGGGACAGTTGCGCGGGCTGGTCCTGGTCGACCTGCCCGACCACGACTCCGCGGCCGTGGAACACCGGGCGCAGGTCGACCGGATCCTGCGGCTGGTCGACGCGGTCATCTGGGTGGTGGACCCCGAGAAGTACGCCGACGCCATGCTCCACGAGCGCTACCTGCGGCCGATGGCCGGGCACGCCGAGGTCATGTTCGTCGTCCTGAACCAGATCGACCGGCTGCCCGGGGACGCCGCCGACCAGGTCCTGGACGACCTGCGCCGCCTGCTCGACGAGGACGGTGTGGCGCTCGGCGAGTTCGGTGAACCGGGCGCGACCGTGCTCGCGCTGTCCGCGCTCACCGGCGACGGGGTCGGCGATCTGCGCGACGCCCTCGGCGACTTCGTGACGGAGCGCGGCGCCGCGGCCCGCCGGGTGGCGGCCGACGTGGACTCCGCCGCTGACCAGTTGCGGCCCGTCTACGCCACCGGCCGGCGGGTCGGCCTCAGCGAGGAGGCGCGCGAGGAGTTCGCCGCCCGGCTCGCGGACGCCGTCGGCGCCACCGCGGCCGGCGAGGCCGCCGAACGCGCCTGGCTGCGCAACGCGAACCGGGCCTGCGGAACACCGTGGCTGCGGCTGTGGCGCTGGTACCACGGCCGCGGCGACTCCACCACGGGCCGCCTCCCGGTGCGCACCCAGGCCGACGAGGAGGCCACGGCCCGCCAGCGCGTCGAGCAGGCCGTCCGCACGGTCTCCGACCGCGCCTCGGCGGGCTTGCCGGCGCCGTGGGCGCAGGCGGTGCGGGAGGCGGCCGTACGCGGCTCCCAGGGGCTCTCCGAGGCGCTGGACGAGCTGGCGGCGCGGGCCGGACTGCCGCCGGGGCGGCCGCCGCGCCCGGGATGGTGGCCGGTGGCCGTGCTGGTCCAGGCGGCCATGACCCTGCTGCAGATCGTGGGCGGCGCGTGGCTGGCGGGTCAGATCGCCGGCGTCATGGCGCCCAACCTGGGCGTGCCGGTGCTGCTGATGGTGTGCGGCATCATCGGCGGGCCGCTCGTGGAATGGGGCTGCCGGATGGCCGCCAGAGGACCGGCGCGCCGGTACGGCCAGGACGCGGAACGGCGGCTGCGGGAGGCGGCCGGGAGCTGCGGCCGGGCCCGGGTGCTCGACCCGCTGGCGGCGGAGCTGCTGCGGTATCGGGAGGTGCGCGAACAGTACGGCCGGGTGGTGCGGACCGGGGCCGGGGTGGGCTGAGCCGGTTTCCCGGCCGGGACGCGCCACGCGTGGCCGGGTTGGGGGCTGAGCCAGCGCCCTTCGGGGACGCGGCTCACTCGCCCGGGTGACGGAGTTTTCCACAGGTGGGGACCGGTCCACAGCGCTCAGCGGGCCCGGCCCGACGGAGGCAGTCTGATGCCACGGCGATCACGCCGCAGGGCGGACGCCGCCGTACGGGACGGGCCCGTACGCGTGTCCACCGGCCGCAGGTGGCCGGACGAGGGAGGGGTTCACGATGAACGAGACCATGGTGTGCGTGGTGGGCAACGTGGCGACGCCGCCGGTGTACCGGGAGCTGGCGGCGGGACCGTCGACGAGGTTCCGGATGGCGGTGACCTCACGCTACTGGGACCGGGAGAAGAGCGCCTGGACGGACGGGCACACCAACTTCTTCACGGTGTGGGCCAACCGCCAGCTCGCCTCCAACGTGATGGGGTCGGTGGAGGTCGGGCACCCGGTCGTGGTCCAGGGCCGGCTGAAGGTGCGCTCGGAGCAGCGCGAGGGCCAGCAGAACCGGGTGTCGGCCGACATCGACGCGGTGGCCATCGGGCACGACCTGGCGCGGGGCACCACGGTGTTCCGGCGCGTCGCCAGGCCGGAGACGGCGTCGGCGACGGCGCCTGCGGTGCCCCGTGCGGAGCCGGACCGTCCGGAGCCGGACTGGGAGACACCGGTCTGCGACGCCCCGGACGGCGATGCGCCCCAACGAACGCCGGAGCCAGCGGCGGTGACGTGACGTGAGGTCGGTCAGGGACCGGCCTGTCACGGCTTGTCGGCCGCACCGGAGACGCTGTCTCCCGGGGCTGCAACGGCCGGACGCCTCCCGCGAACACCTCGACGGAATCGGTTGATTTGTCGATAAGCCCAGCTCACATCCCGTACTGGCGATAACGATTACGGATCGGAACGGTCATCGGACGATCCGACCGGCCGACTCGGCCCGGTGTGATTCATAAGATGCCGGGCGTGCCCCTTGGGGCTGCCGATTCTGCTGGTGGGACCTTCCCCCACGTCCAACGGGTCCTGCTCGAAGGGGAATTCTGTGCTTGCTGCGTTCTCTGGGTTTCCTCGGTCCGCCCGGGCGGCGGCCCGCCTCGGCGCCGTGACGCTCGTGTCCGGTCTGGTGGCCGCCGGGGTGCTGTCCGGCGCCGGTACGGCCGCGGCCGACGGGACGCCACAGCCCGAGGGCGGCGCGACGGCCACGATCGACGGACTGAAGACCTACGGCGAGGCCGTGATCCACGGCGACGGCGGCGACCAGCGGGTGGCCGCCGGGCTGTTCCAGATGTCCGTGGACGGCGGCGGCATGCTGCAGACGTACTGCGTCGACATACACAACCCGACCCAGCGCGACGCCCGCTACCAGGAGACGTCCTGGAGCGGAACCTCGCTCGGCACCAACAAGGACGCCGGCAAGATCCGCTGGATCCTGCAGAACTCCTACCCCCAGGTCAACGACCTCGCCGCGCTCGCCCGGCAGGCCGGCGCCGGCACGCTGACCGAGCAGGACGCGGCGGCCGGCACCCAGGTGGCCATCTGGCGCTACTCGGACGGCGCGAAGGTCGACGCGGTGGACCCGCGGGCCGAGAAGCTCGCCGACTACCTGGAGAAGAGCGCCCGCGGCATCGGGGAGCCCCAGGCATCGCTGACCCTGGACCCGCCCGCGGTCTCCGGCCGCCCCGGAGATCTCCTCGGCCCGGTGACCGTGCACACCAACGCGGGCAGCGTGACGGTGAGCCCGCCGGTCGACGCGGCCGCCGGCGGAGTCCGCATCATCGACAGAACCGGCAAGGTGATCACCTCGGCGAAGGACGGCGGCCAGCTGTTCTTCGACATCCCCGAGGACGCGGCGGACGGCTCGGTGGAGCTGACGGTGCAGGGCTCCACCACCGTGCCGGTGGGCCGGGCCTTCGCGTCCGAGAGCCGCAGCCAGACGCAGATACTGGCCGGCTCCAGCGAGTCCACGGTCTCCGCGACCGCGACCGCGACCTGGGCGGCCAAGGGTGCCGTACCGGCGGTGTCGGCCCGGAAGAACTGTGCCAAGGGCGGTGTGGACGTCACCGCGGCCAACAAGGGCGACCAGCCCTTCACCTTCCAGCTCATGGGTGCGGAGCACACCATCCCCGCCGGCGCGTCCCGCACGGTGACGGTCCCGCTCCAGGAGGACCAGCCGTACGACTTCACGGTCACCGGCCCGAACGGCTTCAGCCGGCAGTTCACCGGAGTCCTCGACTGCAAGACACAGGGCACGATCACCACCGAGAGCACCCAGACCCTCAGCGAGCCGTCCCCCGCTACGGTCGGCGGCGGCACCACCCCACCCGGCACCGACCTCGCCGCGACGGGCGGTTCGGCGGTCACCCCGACGATCGCCGGCGTGGCCATCGGCCTGGTCGTCATCGGAGGGGCGGTCCTGGTGATCCTCCGCCGCAAGGAGATCGAGCAGGGCGACTGACCGCACTGCACGGCACCACACGACCCTGACCCCGACGCCGGGCCGTCAACGCCGGGCCGAGGCCGACGCGGTCGCCCCGGCCGGCGGTGCCGGGGCCTGCGGATCAGTTGTCCTCCACCCGGTACCACTCGGTGCCGCCGAGCAGGTACTCGTAGACCGGACGGCCGGGACTGCCGCTGGTGCGGAACGGTCTGCCGTGGTCGTCGATCCGGATGGTTCCCTGACGGCCGCCGCTGGACCACTGCAACTCCACGTACCAGTGCACGTCGTGGGTCCGGGCGTGGGCGGTGATGTACAGCACCTCGGGGTCCGACTGGCTGACCTTGTACGGGACATCGCGCTGGCCGGCCTTGGGCACGATGACGGGATGACCGGCGTCGAGGTCGGTGTCGAACGACCTGGTCTCGACGCCCCCGCCGCAGCCCGACGACCCCAGGTAGGCGTTCCAGGCCGGGGGCGGGCTGGAGTCGACCACGCGGACGTGCAGGGACTCGATGACGACGGTGTCGTCCCCGGTTCCCTGGACGGTCAGCGCCACCCGCTGCGCGTCGGCGGCGACGGCACCCTGCGCCTTCACCCAGCCCGGGACGTCCTGACCCATCACCGGCGGCGAGACCCGGGCGGGAGGCCGGTCGACCAGGTACTTCCCCTCGCACTGCGGGTCGTCCCAGGCATAGGTGCGGGTGCTCACCGTGAGCGGGACGGCGGCACCGTCCTGACCGCCGTCGCCCGCGTCGGGCCGGTGCGCCGACGGCCCGGCGTCGGGCGTGGGCGAGGCTGAGGCCGGGGAGCGGCTCGGGCGTGCGGAGAGGGACGGGGACGCCGAGGGGCGGGGCGTGGAGGCGGCTGGTTCCGGCAGTCCCGAGGAGGTCACGGTGCCGGCCGGCCGGTCGTTCTCCGCCAGGTCCGTCCCCCCGCCCTTCAGGTCGAGCGTGAGCGCGGTGCACACGGCGACGACGACGGCGGTGCCCGCCGCGATGAGGGCCCACCGCCTGCGGGCGGTCCGGATGAACGCCGGCGTGCGACGGGCGAGGACGACGGTGTCCGCCGCCGGTTCGACGGCGGAGCCGGAAGGCTCGGTGCGCCCGCTCTTGGGGGCGGGGGGATCGCTCGGAGCGTCGGCGGCGGGGGGACTGGTCGGCCCGCCCGCGGCGGCGGGGGGATCGGCGGGCCTGCGCACGGTGGTGGCGGGTGCGGTCGCCGGCTCGGCCGGTGGCGCGAGCGGGGCGTCCGGCACGGCCTCCTGCTGGGGCCGGTCCGTGTGCGTGGGTGCCTGCGCGGAGCGAGGCTCCGGGCCGGAGCCGGACGGGGACGCTGTGGCCGGGGGCTCCGGGGCTCGGCCGACGGAGTCCTGCTTCGCGTCCGCGGCGGCCCGGCGAGCGCGTTCCCGTGCCGCGTCCGCCAGGACCCAGCGCCGGTGCAGCTCGACCATTTCGTCCGGGGTCGCCCTGCACACCCGGCCGAACCGGGAGACGGCCGCGAGGTCGGCCGGAACCCCTTCCCCCTTGCAGTACCGGTGCAGCGTCGAGGTGCTCATGTGCGACCGCTTCGCCAACGCCCCGTAACTCAGCCCGGATCGCTGCTTCAGCTCGCGCAGCAGCGCCGCGAACTCGGCGATCTCCTCAGCCGCCCCCACCAGTTCTCCATTCCGTTCGCCATCCCAGGAAGGTCGCGTTCACCCAGGTCAGAGCCGGTTCGCGCATCCCGGCGTCCCAAACCCCCCGATGGAATGGCCGATGGGACACCGCACGGCACAGGCTTGGGTCATCCAAGCACGGCGCCTCGCCGGGCGCGGTGATCGGCCCTGCTCAACTCCCTCTTGCCAGCCAGTGTTTCGGGCGCGCCCGGCGTGCGCCACACGGCACGACCGGGACAGGGCCGGCCGATCGGCACGGCTCACCACCGGAAGGCCATCTTCCGGCCATACAGAGAAAGCAGTTCCTCCATGCGCATCGCCACTCGTTCCGTCTCCCGCGCGGCCGCCTCGTCCGTGGTCGCCGCCCTCGCGTTCGTCGGTGTCCAGGCCGCCGCACAGACGGCCTCCGCCGCGACGAAGGAGGCCTCGGTCGTCACCTGCACCGCGGCGAACACCAAGGTGACCGTCACCGAGGTGTCCCGCCCGATCAACCACCTGCTGCTCAAGGCGACGAACACCGGCACCAAGCCCTGCTACGCCTACAGCGCCCCCTTCCTGCGGGCCGGCGCCGATGCCCAGGCACCGCTGGCGTGGGCCGACGAGACCACCCCGCAGGCCGTGGTGACGCTCGAGCCCGGGCAGTCCGCCTACGCGGGCATCCTGACGTCCTCCCCCGAGGGTGAGGGTGGTGCCAAGGAGAAGACCCTGGGCGTGATCTTCGCCAACCGGAGCGGCGGCGCGACCGCCAAGGAGAAGACCCTGAACCTGCCCCACGGCGGTGTCTTCTTCAACAGCGCCGCCACCGTCACCTACTGGCAGGACAACGCACAGGACGCCCTGGCCTGGTAATCACCCGGCGCCCCACGTCACAGCCGCCGCCCGCCCGCACCCGGCGTCCCACCTCCACCGGTGGGCGCCACCCCGGGCGGCGGCAAGCGGCACGTTGGCGACGAAGACGAAGTGCTGTTCGACCCCTGCTGGCTACACTTCACCGACATCGAGTTGGCCCATGGCCCCGGCACGGTAGCGAGGAACTGACATGCGTCGCGCTCTTCTCGCACCGTTGCTGGCGGTATCCGTGACCGGGTGCTCGCTGTCCGGCCAGGACACTCCGTGCACCAAAATCGGCGCGACCTCACAGGTCTCGATCATGTGGCGACCCGCCGACTTCGGCGGCCGGGACGCGGCGAGGATTCGGCTGTGCGTGGACGGAACCTGTAAAGAGCGGTCATCGGGCGGCCCCGACGACCCGTTCGCCTCGCTGTCGGTCCAACTCCCCGAGGACATCGGTGCGTCCACCGTGCCGGTACGGCTCATCGTGACCTCGACGAAGAGCGGTGACACGGTCGTCGAAGACAGCACCCGGGCCAGGCTGAAGGAGCAGCACCCCAACGGCACGGCCTGCCCGCCCACCGCATGGACGGCAACGCTCCGCGCCCACCCGGACAAGGGCCTGATCTCACCCAAGGGCATGAAACTTCAATGAGCCCCTGCTCCCGCCCGTGGGGACACGCATCACCGGAGAGGTCGGACAACGAGTGATCGGTCCGGGGGTGTAGTCCGTCAGCGACCGGCAGTGACAGGGGAGACCGAAGTGCGCACGGCGACGGGCTGTTCTAGCGTCGTAGGGGGGAGGGGAGATGCTGCCGGGCCTGGGGTCGCCGGGGGCGGGTCTCCGCGCGCGCACTGCCACGGCCGTTGCTCGGCGCCTTGAACTGCGAGTCGAGTCCCGACCAATCCCGGAGAGCAGGTGGCTCCCATGTGCACGTCGTCTCGCGCAGCCGGTCTCCTCACCGGTCTGGCCCTCGCACTCGGCGTGGTCCTCGCCGCCCCCGCCGCCCGTGCGGACATCCCGGCTTGCACGAACCTGGTCCAGGGAGCGGGCGTCGAAGTCTCGGATGCCGTCAGCGCGGCGTGCACCCAAGGTGTGCACAATGACCTGCAAGGCTGTGTGAACGGCCTGACCGCGGCCGGCGTGCCGGGCGGCGCCGCGAACGGTGCCTGCCGGCTGGCGGCCAACCCACCACGGTGAGGTGATGAGCGCACGCTCGTGGTGACGGGTCGTGCGAGGATGCCCGAGGCCGAGCGACCCAGGCAGAGCCGAGCAGACGCGGCCCATGGCGTCCAGGTCGTCCGGACCGTGGCGCGCTCCACCTGGACGCCATGAACCACGCCCGCTTCACGGTGTGTGGGTCGACGGCGGACGAGATGGGAGCTGGGGTGGGTGGTGCAATGGTCAACCACCTAGGCCGTTTCTCTCGCCCGGTGGGCCCGCATCGAGCCAGATCGTCGCCGACGAGGAGCTCATGGCCCGGCATCGCCTGGAGCTGCCGTTCGCCTTCGTGCTGGTCCGACCGGCTGGATGTGCCGGTGGTTCGTGCCGGGGTGCTCCGCGGCGCGGCCGAGCCGAGGTTATGAAGGGTATCGAACGGAATCGGATGGAAGTTCGCCATCCGTTCATTCCCGGACATCAACCTCAGGAGTCGCATGATGCGCCCCATCAGAGCGGCCTGCCTCGGCACGGCCACGCTGGTCACCCTCCTCGCCTGCACCCCCGTCGCGGCCGCCGCGACGGACACCGGTTCCGCCCAGGCCAGGGACAAGGCACGGATCATCACACTCCTGGCCGAGGTGCAGCAGCTGACCCGCTTCCCCGTCGCCCCCGGCAGCGTCTCGCAGGGCGATCAAGTCGTCGTCCGCTCGGACCTCTTCGACAAGGCGCACAACAAGGTCGGCGAGACCCACGGCACCTGCACCACCACCCGGGGCGGCGCCGATGAAGCGGAGCAGTGCGTCGTGACCTACACCCTCCCGGGCGGCCAGCTCACCGTGCAGGGAATGTACTTCAACTACCTCGACCAGGGACCCTTCGACAACGCGATCACTGGCGGCACCGGGGAGTACAAGAAGGCTCGCGGCTGGGTCCACTCCGACACGATCGCCACAACCCCCAAGGTCGTGAGGCGCTTCACGATCCACCTCGTCTGACGGACCCGGACGTCCACATAACCCCGGAATCCGGCCTTCTCCCCTCGCGTCGCGCGCACCATCGGAGACCTGATGTAGGTGTGTTCCCCGCGTGCCCCGCCGAATGAGACAGCCCCCTGTCAAGACCGCCTGCGGCGGCTGACACCAGCGGCTGACATCAACAAGCACGAACGGCAGCGGTCGAGACCGGACCCCACCGAACGATCGGCCAAGGCACAGGGGCGGGTGGTCAACGTCGGCAGTCCCCTGCGATCGACCTGATAAGGATGAGGCCACAGGTTCAAATCCTGTTAGCCCCACCAGCGAAAAGACCCCCGGTCCACTAGGGCCGGGGGTCTTTTGACACCATGAGGGCTTCACCAGCCGACTCCTGGTTACCGACCAGCCCTCTGCCTGAACCGCACTGCTTCCTGACCGATCAGCCCGAGAGCTGTTACAGGTTTCTCTACCTCATCCAGCCCTCTGCCTGAACCGCACTGCTTCCTGACCGATCAGCCCGAGAGCTGTTACAGGTTTCTCTACCTCATCAAGTGCCCGCGCAAGCGCGGGCTGGTCCCTGGGGCCCGACCCCTCTGCGCCTTCGGCGCCGGGGCCGGGACCCTGGGGCCGCAGCGAGCTACGGCCCATAAGTAGAGACCTGGACACAAAGTCGTTCGGTCAGAACGTGCCTCCGGCGGGGGCGCTCAGGCTCCGAGATGGCGGGGGCGCCGTTCGCGGGTGCCGGCCGAGTGTGGCGTGCGTGGGGGTCTCCCATCCCGTCTGCCGTCGACCCAGGCAGAGCCGAGCAGTCGCGGCCCAGGGCGTCAAGGTCGTTCGTCCAGCAGGGCGCTCCACCATGACGCCCTGAACCACGCCCGTTCCACGATGTGTGGGTCGACGGCAGACGGGATGGGAGCTGGGGTGGATAGTCGGCGGAGGCCGGGAGGTCGGTGACCTGTAGCAGCTTCAGCCCAGGCCCTCCACCGAACTCGATCTGCATACTGCGGGCTACATTTGCCAGATGGACATCAAGGAGCCAGTGAGCTGCGCGTTCTGTATGGAAACCACAGATGTCGGCCTCTCCGGCGATGGCGTCACATTGGAGATCACGCGGGCGGGACAACAGAGCACGCAGTTCGTCTGGGCCCACCTGAGCTGCCTGGATGAGCGACTTCACAAGCAAATCACCCGAGGCCCATGGCTTGACGACTAGAAGCGTGCCTCTTCAGTTGACATCAGCGACTGACACCAACAGTGGCGGACGGGTGCGAATCGGAGCGGAATCCAGCGGGCGCCCAAACACCGCAGGACAGCCAGCCACCAAGGCCAAGAGACCACTGTGATCGACCTGATAAGGATGAGGGCAGCTGCAACCTCTACTCAGTCCAGGGTGTCGTCCTCAGAGGCGGCACCCTGTGGCTTGGCTGGGCCACCAAGGCTCTGCCGACTACGTGGGGCGCGCGGCGGGGGCGGTGTCGATCAGGTCGCTGGTGACCGGTCCTGATCGAGTACAGGGCAGGGGACCCGGTGAGACTGGGGCGGCATAAGACGCAGCAGCAGGCCCGCGCGGGCAGGGACGTTATGCAGATCGCAAACGCCGACGTGACTGTTCAGGTGCCACCGGCACGGGAGCCGGAGGTGTCCTGGCCGGTGTGGGTGGGCAACGTCCCCGAGCTCGCGGCGGCGTTCCAACCGCGCACGGCGGCCCGGACGGCCCTTCGCCTGGCCCGCAACGAGGAAGGCGCGGCCGATCTGGTGCTGTCATCCAGCTCATAGCTCTCATGGATCCACTCGGCCACCCCGTAGGCCCTGAAACTGCACGAGCGAGTGCTGGCTAACCGCGAACGTGCGCTCGGCGTGGATCACACAGGCACTTTCACCTCCCGCAGTGTCATCAATGCTGTACAGCAACCGAGTACAGCAACCACGACGGCCGTTCCCGACCCGGGCACCTCCCGGAAGACGACGAAAAGCTGTCATGGCCGACTACGACCGATCCGCATAGAGCTACGGATCAGAAGGGTGCAGGTTCGAATGCTGCCGGGTGCACAACGGTTCAGAGGCCCTGTGGAGTGATCCACACGGCCTCTGGCTCTTGCCTTGACGGCAGTATGTGACGGCAACCGTCTCAGGGGGCGGCCGCGGGGCCGATCAGCGGTGTCAGGTGGATCATGGGACTTACCTGGGCGGAGCTGAGTACTTCTACTCATGCGCCCGCCTCGCCCGCACGAGCAAGGTGGCGGGTATGAACCTACCCGTCGCCCCGCCGGCCTTCGACGCGACCACCGGCCCGGGACAGCGTCGCCGTGCCGACCGGGGCGCCGACATCGGAGCCGGGTGCGGTCTGGTGTTCCTGGAGCTGATCGCCTTGGCGGTGATCTTTGGGCTCTGGTTGCTGTCCGGCTTCAACCTCGACCCGGGCAAGACCGTCAGGACCGACTCGTTGTGGAACTACCTGGCCGCCGCTGGCGGGGTCGGAGTCCTCGCCATCGTGGCGGCCACGATCGCCGCGCGGGCCGGGGCCGCCGTAACGGTTGTCATCCAGGCCATCACGGCCGCTCTGCTCTGCGTCATCGTCTTCGGTGGGGCTGCGGCGCAGTCTCGCCAGGATCGGTTGTGCCATGACATACCACCAGCCGCGGGCTGCAAGGGCAGCAGCTAGACGGGCCTGAGCCAGGGCGCCGAGAGCTGAGCGCCACGGGCCCCGGCTCAGGTCGGGGCCCAACCTCCCATCGACCGCGTCAGTCGAGACCAGGCCACCACGGGAAGAGAGGCACGCGTGCCCCTTGCGTGCCCGACCGGACGGGAACCGGCAGGGAACAGCGGGGAACGTCAGTCCCCGCCCTCTTCGAACCGTCACGGGCGTCGTCCACTGGCTCGACCCGCGCGACCATCAGGTGAGGGTCCGGCTCGATGAGTGGCAGGCGGGTGACGAGTGATCGTTCCTGGGCCGTCTCTGGGCCGTGCGAGGGTGGCCGAGGCCGACCAACGGCGACCGGCAGTGACAGGCGAGCCACCGCTGCCGTCAGCGAAACCCCAGGTCAGAGGCGCCCGGGCTGACGCGTTTCCGCACAGGGGTGGCGGTACGGCAAGATGGGGTGTATCTGCCCACTGCCAGATTTCAAGCTGCCGGACGGTTTCTCTTGGCTGAGTTCATTTACACCATGCGCAAGGCGCGCAAAGCGCACGGCGACAAGGTGATCCTCGACGACGTCACCCTGAGCTTCCTGCCGGGAGCGAAGATCGGTGTCGTCGGCCCGAACGGTGCCGGTAAGTCGACCGTGCTGAAGATCATGGCAGGGCTGGAGCAGCCCTCCAACGGTGACGCCTTCCTGTCGCCGGGCTACAGCGTCGGCATCCTGCTGCAGGAGCCGCCCCTGAACGAGGCGAAGACCGTCCTGGAGAACGTCCAGGAGGGCGTCGCCGAGGTCAAGGGCAAGCTCGACCGGTTCAACGAGATCGCCGAACTGATGGCGACCGACTACTCCGACGCGCTGCTCGACGAGATGGGCAAGCTCCAGGAGGAGCTGGACCACGCCAACGCCTGGGACCTCGACGCCCAGCTGGAGCAGGCCATGGACGCCCTGGGCTGCCCGCCCGGCGACTGGCCGGTCACCAACCTCTCCGGTGGTGAGAAGCGCCGCGTCGCGCTCTGCAAGCTGCTGCTGGAGCAGCCCGACCTGCTGCTCCTCGACGAGCCCACCAACCACCTCGACGCCGAGTCCGTGAACTGGCTGGAGCAGCACCTGGCCAAGTACCCGGGCACCGTCGTGGCGATCACCCACGACCGGTACTTCCTGGACAACGTCGCCGAGTGGATCCTCGAGCTGGACCGCGGCCGCGCCTACCCGTACGAGGGCAACTACTCCACCTACCTGGAGACCAAGGCCACGCGTCTCAAGGTCGAGGGCCAGAAGGACGCCAAGCGGCAGAAGCGGCTCAAGGAAGAGCTGGAGTGGGTCCGCTCCAACGCCAAGGGCCGGCAGGCCAAGTCCAAGGCCCGTCTCGCTCGCTACGAGGAGATGGCCGCCGAGGCCGACAAGATGCGGAAGCTGGACTTCGAGGAGATCCAGATCCCGCCGGGCCCGCGCCTGGGCAACATCGTGGTCGAGGTCGACAAGCTCAACAAGGCCTTCGGTGAGAAGGTCCTCGTGGACGGCCTCAGCTTCACGCTGCCGCGCAACGGCATCGTGGGCGTCATCGGCCCGAACGGCGCCGGCAAGACCACGCTGTTCAAGATGATCCAGGGTCTGGAGACCCCGGACTCCGGTGACATCAAGGTCGGCGACACCGTCAAGATCTCCTACGTCGACCAGAGCCGCGAGAACCTCGACCCGAAGAAGACGCTGTGGGAGGTCGTGTCCGACGGGCTCGACTACATCAACGTCGGCCAGGTCGAGATGCCGAGCCGGGCGTACGTGTCCGCCTTCGGCTTCAAGGGCCCGGACCAGCAGAAGCCGACCGGTGTCCTGTCCGGTGGTGAGCGCAACCGCCTCAACCTGGCGCTGACCCTCAAGCAGGGCGGCAACCTGCTGCTCCTCGACGAGCCCACCAACGACCTCGACGTCGAGACGCTCTCCAGCCTGGAGAACGCGCTGCTGGACTTCCCCGGCTGCGCCGTGGTCGTCTCCCACGACCGCTGGTTCCTGGACCGGGTCGCCACGCACATCCTCGCCTACGAGGGTGAGTCGCGCTGGTTCTGGTTCGAGGGCAACTTCGAGTCGTACGAGAAGAACAAGGTCGAGCGCCTCGGCGCGGACGCCGCGCGCCCGCACCGTGCCACCTACAAGAAGCTGACCCGGGGCTGATCGATCTTGCGGCACCTCTACCGCTGCCCGCTGCGCTGGGCGGACATGGACGCGTACGGCCACGTCAACAACGTGGTGTTCCTCCGCTATCTGGAGGAGGCCCGTATCGACTTCCTGTTCCGCCCGGACAAGGATTTCCAGCAGGGGTCCGTGGTGGCGCGCCATGAGATCGACTACAAGCGGCAGCTCGTCCACCGGCACCACCCGGTGGACATCGAGCTGTGGATCACCCAGATCCGGGCCGCGTCCTTCACCATCGGCTACGAGGTGAAGGACGAGGACGTCGTGTACGTGCGGGCGTCCACCGTGGTCGTGCCGTTCGACTTCGAGGCCCAGCGGCCGCGCCGGATCACCGAGGAGGAGCGCGAGTTCCTCCTCGGGTACACGGACGACGCCGCCGAGGAGGCCGTCGCCGCATGACGGTGCTCCACCTCGCCGACGAGACGGAGGCGGCGGACATCGCCGCCTTCCTCTCCCGGCTGCTCCACTACGACCGTGGAGCCGCGGTGCGTCTGCAGGCCGCCGGCACCGCGCTCGCCGTGTTCGGACGGCCGCCGTCCTTCGAGGTGCTGGCGGTTCGCGCGGTGCGGCTCGCGAAGCCGTACGAGAACGGGCTCGACGCCACCCTCGACGTCACCGTCTCCGCCGGTGAGTTCCTGGAGTCCCTGGACGAGCGGGCGGCCACGGCCGCCGTGCCGGCGGCGGTCACCGGGCCGCCGTGGGCCGGTGTGCTGCCGCCGCGGGGCGGCTGGCGGCCCGAGCCGGGACTGCCGGCGCCGGACGTGCTGCGGGCGAAGGTCGCCGAGGCCGTCGCCGAGTTCCGCTCCCGCACCGAGGAGCTGGCGCCGGAGCTGCGTACCCGGGCGGAGCTGGACCGGATCGGACGGGACATCTGGTCCCGCGAGATAGAGCGCACCCCGCTCCCGGTACGGGTCGTGCACGCGGCCCAGTCCCTCGGCTTCCTGCGGCCCGGCGCCGGGGCGGCCGACACCTCGCTGTTCTCCTCCGGGGCGTGGCTCAGACTGCGGACACCGTACGGCTCCGTCGCCGTACGACGCGCCGGCCTCGGCACTCTCGGCGTCAGCGTCCGCTAGCCGACCGGCCGCCAACTGCACCGACCGGCCCGGTCCCGAAGGCACCTGTCGGCCGCGCCGCTTCCCACGCCCGCCGGTCGGGCTGCTTTCCAGGCCAGCCGGTCGGGCTGCTTTTCGCGCTCGTGGTCGGGCTGCTTGCCACGCCCGTCGGCAGGCCGCGCCGCTTTCCACGCCCGCCGGTCGGTCTGGTTTCCAGGCCAGCCGGTCGGGCTGCTTTTCGCGCTCGTGGTCGGGCTGCTTGCCACGCCGGTCGGCAGGCCGCGCCGCTTTCCACGCCCGCCGGTCGGTCTGGTTTCCAGGCCAGCCGGTCGGGCTGCTTTTCGCGCTCGTGGTCGGGCTGCTTGCCAC
>NZ_JARAUO010000011.1:0-74185 GCF_033792105.1 Streptomyces sp. WI03-4A | reverse complement strand
CGCCGGTCGGCAGGCCGCGCCGCTTTCCACGCCCGCCGGTGCGGCTGCTTGCCACGCCCGCCCGGTCCCGTCGCCGACCGTGCCCCGCTGCTTCCGGCGCCCGTCGCCCCGGCCGTCGACTCCCCCCGCCGGCCCCGACGCCGAACGCGCCCCACCGGTCCAGCCGTCGATGGCGCCCGCGAGCCCCCGGCCCCGCCGCTGCCCGCCGGATCCCCCCGGAGGGCTACCGTTCCGCGCTGTCGTCCGGCCACACCCCGATGTGGTCCGGTTCCAGTTCCAGGGCCACGCGGTCCCGCATGTTCAGGGCCTTGGTGTACTCGGCGGGGAGCTGGAGGCGGCCCGCGCGGTCGAGCATGGCGTACTCGCGCGCCACCACCGTCTCGCGGCCCGTCGCCGCGTCCACCTCGCTGCGCCGCAGCACCTCCGTGGAGGTGCGGCCGTCGCGGATGGCGACCGTGCGGCGGACCTCACCGGCCACCGCCTGGTCGTGCGTGACGATGACGATGGTGGTGCCGAGGGTCTCGTTCGCCGTGCGGAACGCGTCGAAGATCTGCGCGCCGGTCTGCGAGTCGAGTTCGCCGGTGGGTTCGTCGGCGAGCAGCACCGCGGGCGCGTTGGCGAGGGCAACCGCGATCGCGACGCGCTGCTGCTGGCCGCCCGACATCTCGTGCGGGTGCCGGTCGCGGCAGTCGGCCACCTGGAGCAACTCCAGCAGTTCCAGGGCCCGTTCGCTGCGGGCCCGGCGGCGGGTCCGGGTGCCCGAGAGCTGGAGCGGGAGGGCGACGTTCTGGGCCGCGGTGAGGTAGGGCAGCAGATTGCGTGAGGTCTGCTGCCAGACGAAGCCGACGACCTCGCGACGGTAGGCCAAGCGGTCCTTGGCGGTCATGGCGAGCAGGTCGCGGCCGGCCACCCGGGCCGCTCCCGCGGTGGGGGTGTCCAGGCCGGCCAGGATGTTCATCAGCGTCGACTTGCCGCTGCCCGAGGCGCCGACCAGGGCCATCAGCTCACCCTCGCGGACGAGGAGGTCGAGGCCCTGGAGCGCCTGCACCTCGACACCGTCCGCGGTGAAGACGCGGACCAGGCGGTCGCAGGTGATGAGGGCGTCGTGGCCGTAGGCGGGGCGGTCCCGGGTCGCCGTGACGCGGTCGGCGAGGTCGGAGAGGGTGGGTTCGGCTGTCATGGGGTCTCCTGCCAGGGTGCCCGGTGCGGTCCCAGGTGCGGTGCCAGGTGTGGTGTCCAGCGCCGTGTGAGGCGCGGTGCCCGGCGGGGTGGCCGGCCGTGGGTCGGGCCGCCCGGCGGCCGCCGGGCGGCCCGACGGTCGTCGCATGCCCGCACCGGCGCGCTCATCGCCCCTCCCCGGCCCGCAGTTCCCGTACCGAGCCCCGTCTGCCCGTCCACCAGGCCTGGAGGGCGGCGATTCCCACCGCGAGCAGGACGACCGTGACGGCCGGGAGGGTCAGGGACCACGGGTCCGGGCGGAGTACGGCCGGGTCCGCCGAGGTCCGGGCCGTGGCCAGGGCGACGGTGGTGAGGTCGATGCCGGGGGAGAGGAGGCGGATGGCCGCCCAGCCGGTCAGGGCGCCGCCGAGGGCGGCGAGCAGCGCCTGCGGGAGGGACTCCAGGATCAGCAGGCGGCGGCCTTGGGCGCGGGTGAGGCCCATCGTGCGCAGCCGGGCGAGGAGCGCGGCGCGTTCCGGGGCGGCCCGCAGCAGCGCCAGGAGCAGGGCGAGGACGGCGAAGCCGGCGCCCGCCGCCACGGCCGCCGTGTAGACGTGCCCGGCGCCGGTCTGCAGGGGCGAGTCGGCGTAGCCGGCGCGCTCCTCGGCCAGGACGCGGACCGTGGCCGCGGCGGGGGCCGCGCGGCGCAGCGCGGCGGCGTCCACGTGGGCGCCGGTGAGCAGCAGCGAGGTCGGCCGCTCGGCCACGGCGGGGAGCCCGGCCCGGTCGACGACCAGGAAGTCGGCTCCGGGCACGGCCGGGGTGGTGTCCCGGACGGCGGTGATCCGGACGGCGACCGTGCTGCCGTCGTCCAGGCGCACCGTGACCGGGTGCCGGGTGCCGTAGGTCCGCGCGACGGACGGGGAGGCCAGGGCGGGGAGCGGGTCGGCCTTGCGCAGCTCCCCGGTGGGGAAGGCCCCGAGCCCGGTCCCGGCCGACAGCCTGCCGTAGCCGTCGGGGTCGACCCCGACCAGCGGTACGGCGTCGTCGCCGTCGTCCGGCCGGGCCTGGTAGGCGATGCTCACCGCCGTCACCCCGCGCACGCCGGGCAGCGCGGCCGCCCGGGCGGGCAGGCCGGCGGGGAGCGGGGTGGCCGAGTCGAGGCGGGCGTCGGCGCCGACGGAGTACAGGGCCGCGTGGTCCCGGGCGTCGGCCACGCCCGCCAGGACCGAGCCGCCGAAGGCCGCGGTGGTCAGCGCGGTCAGCAGGGCGAGCAGGGGCAGGACGGCCGAGGCGCCGGTGCGGCCCGCGCGGGCCAGGGAGAGCGCGGCCACCGCGCCCCGCAGCCGGCCGGCCGGGCGGGCCAGGCGGCGCAGCAGCGGCGGGTAGAGGCGGAGCAGCAGCAGGGCCGCGATGACGCCGGTCAGCACGGGTGCCAGGGAGACCAGCTGCCCCGCCGAGGTGCCTCGGCCGCGCAGGGTGGCCACCGCCCCGGCCGCCAGGGCCAGCAGGGTCAGTTCGGCGACCGTGCGGCGGCGGGAGGGGCGTGCCGCGGCCAGGTCCTCCCGCGGGCCGGTCAGCCGCACCGAGCGGTGGGCGAGCACGGCGTGCAGCGGGAGGGCGGCGCAGGCGGTGAGGGTGACGGCGACGGCGGCGGCGACGGCGGGGCCGACACGGGAGCCGGGGAGCAGGACGAGGGCGGCCAGCAGGCCGGCCGCCCCGGCGGGTACGGCGACCACGGCGTTCTCGGCCAGCAGCCGCCCGGTGAGGCCGGGCAGCGAGGCGCCGCGGGCGCGCACCAGGGCGAGTTCGGTGCGGCGCCGGTCGGCGGCGAGGCCGCCCGCCATGAACAGGACGATCGCGGCCACGGTGGCGGTGCCCGCGGCGGCCACCGCGACCAGCGGGGAGACGCCCGAGCGCAGCCGGGAGAAGGCGATGACCACGTCGTCCAGACCGGTGCTCACCTCCAGGTCCGGGTCGGTGACGGAACGGGCGCGGCGCAGGCCGGGGCCTGACTCCAGCGACGCGACGGCGGACCGCAGCCGGTCGAGGTCGTGGGCGTGCCGGCTGCCGGTGCGTGGGGCGAAGTTCCAGTAGCGCAACGGGTGCTGTTCGATGCCCAGCACGGTGAGGGTGGCCTCCTGGGGGAGCAGGAGCGCTCCGTGCCAGTAGGTCTGCGGCGGGCCGGGATCGGGGAGCCGTTCCAGCGTGGGCGTCCGCATCAGCGGCAGCGTCGACCAGTAGGCGCCGCCCGGGTCGCGCGGGGCGAGGATCCCGGTGATCCGGACGGTGAGGGTTTCGGTGAAGCGGGGGACGTGGATGACCGACCCCACCTTGACGTGCAGGGTCCTCGCGGTGGCGGCGGAGACGGCGGCCTCGGTCCTCGACGTGTTCGTGTCCACCCGGCCGGAGGCGCGCGGCAGCCGGCCGTCGAGGACGCGCGCGTGTCCGGCCAGGCCGCTCTGCGCGACCAGGGTGACCTTGGCGGGTATACCGGTCGGCCGGGGAAGCCACGGGTCGATCACCGTGGTGCCGTGCGTGGTGACGCCGTACGCCGACTGGGCGCGGTCGACGGGCACCGAGCCGTCGATCACCGGCAGCAGGTCGCCGAACTTCCGTCGGAGGACCCCGGGGCTGAACAGGACGTCCGGGGTTTCGCCGCCCGAGCCGTAGTCGGGCACGGTGGCGGACGCCTGTACGGTCGTGCGCTCGGGGCGCGCCTGGTCGAGGGCGTGCCGCAGGGCCGAGTCCTCGTACCGGTCCACGGCGCGCGGCAGCGCGCCCGCCAGGCAGGCGGTCAGCGCGACCAGCAGCGCGAGCGCCGCCGCGGCACCGGGAGCGGCCCGCAGCCGGGTCCGTACCCAGGGCGCGGCCACGGCCGGAACGGAACGCACGTCACTCACCCCTCTGTTCACGCAGCGCCCGGGCCGGTTCGGCCCGGCGCAGGGCCGTCACCACGGCCACCACCAGCGGCGCGGCGGCGACCCCGGCCAGCAGCAACGCCACCCGTGCGGGCGGCAGTTCGACCAGCAGGCCGGGAACGGGCCGGGTGGCCTCGCCGGTCAGCACGATCAACGGCAGTACGCCACGGGCCAGTACGGTGCCCAGGGCGGTGCCCACCGCGAGGGCCAGGCCCACCAGTACGGCGAGTTCGACGGCGACCGTGCGGGCCAGCCGGCGGCGCGGGGCGCCGAGGGCGCGCAGGACCGCGAAGTCCGCCTCGCGCACCCGCAGCGATCCGGCGGCGCCCACGGCGAAGCCGACCGCGGCGAGCGCCGCCGCCACCACGGCGGCCGCGGTGAAGGCGGCGGTGGGGCCGGCGCCGAAGGGGTCCTCGCGCAGCCCGGCGGCGATCTCGTCGCGGACCACCACCTGTTCCGGGTCGACGTCCGGCAGCGCCCGTACGGCGGCGGCGACCCGGGCCGCGTCGCCGGGCGCGGTCCGCAGCCACCACTCGTTCGGTGGGACGCTCTCCCCGTACCGGGCCTGCAGTGCCATGTTCGCGGCGCGCAGGTCGACCAGGACCGCGCCGCCGTCGTGGGCGGCGGAGTCCGCGGGGACGCCGGTGGTGGGCAGCGCCCGTACCGACCGGACGATCCGCACCGGCAGGGTCTGGTCGCTCACCATGACGTCCAGGCGCTGGCCGGTGCGGGCGCCGGCCGAGGTCAGGAACCGGTCGGTCGCGACGGCCCGCACCTCGGGCGGCGCGGGCCGCGCCACCTGGAGCTGCACGGCCACGGTGGCGATGGTCTCGTAGCCGAGGTCCGGCAGGTAGCCGGTGCCGTAGGAGAAGGTCAGGGGCCGGGTGGAGACGGCCCGGGGCCGGGTGGGGGCGGTGCGCGGGGACGAGACGGCGGCGCCTCCGGTGTGCACGGCCGTGGTCCAGGACGCCGGCAGGGTGAGCGGGTGCCGGGTGCCGTCGGTGCCCTCGGCGGTCAGCTCCCGGAGGGTGAGCCGGTGCCGTTCGGCGCGCCCGGCGGGCTGGGTCATGTCGAGCTGGACCCCGGTGAGCAGGGTCGGGCCGGTCGCTGACCCGAGGTCGACGACGAGCGGGTGCGGGTGGCCGTCGGCGGGCAGGAGTCCGGCCTGCACCTGGTACGACGCCCCGGCCCCGTCCTCGAGCTGCACCGTGACCGCGGCGGTCGTCCCGGGCCCCGTGGAGCTGTGCAGACTGGCCGTCAGCCGCAGCCGCGCGGTGTGCGCCGGCACCCGGGCCCCCGTCGTGGAGCCCTTCGGCGTCAGCCCGGCCAGCAGCGACTTCACCGGTTCGTCCGCCAGGTCGGGGCGCATCAGCAGCGCGTCCGCCGCGTGCGCGGTGTCCACGGCCAGCACGGTCGCCGTACGGTCACCGGACAGGCCCTGCTCGCCGCGTACGGCGGGTACGGCCCCGCGGACGTGCGGCAGGGCCGCGTACGCCTCGGTGCGGCCGAGTCCGCCCCGCCCGGCGTCGAGCACGCGCACCGGCGCCCCGGCGCGGAAGTCGGCCTGGTCGTCCTGGGAGCGGTGCCAGGAGGCACCCTGGCCGATGGCCAGCATGCCGAGCGCGACGGCGAGGACGAGCAGCAGCACCGGCCCGGCCGAGCGTGCGGTGCGCCGGCTGAACTGCCAGCCGGCCAGTGCCGCGGGCAGTCCCCGTCCGGCCGCCGCCCACCGTTCGGCGAGCCGCGCCACCGGCGGCAGCAGCCGCAGCGTCAGCACGGTGCCGGCGAGCAGCGCCAGCGCGGGCGCGGCGACCAGCACCGGGTCCACGCCCAGCGCCCCGGACCGGTCGGCGGCGACGCCGCCGGAGTCCTGCCGGCCGAGCTGCCAGTAGGCGGCCCCGGCCACGGCGAGCAAACCGAGGTCGGCGCCCGCGCGGAGCGGGGTGGGGACGAGACCGCCACCCGCGCGGCGGACCCGGGGACCGCGCGAGCTTCCGGGACGGCGCCCAGGGTTCCGGGCGGCGCGCGGGCGGCCGGACTCCGTGCCCCGCCGTCCGCGCCGCCCGGGTTCCGGGCCCGCGGCCGTCAGCGCCGGAAGCGTCACGGTCAGCGCGCAGCCCAGCGCCACGGCCACCGCCACCAGCCACACCCCGGGGCTCCCGGCGGGCGGGAGGTCGAGGCGCAGGCCGAGGCGGGACAGCGGGCCGTGGGCGGTGAGCAGGGCGGTGAGCGGTCCGGCCAGCAGGGGCGCGCAGAGCGCCGCCGGGAGGGCGAGCAGCAGGGCCTCGGCAGCGGCGAGCGCCGCGATCCGGGAGCGTGCGCCGCCGCGTGCCCTGAGCAGCCGGGTCTCGGCGGCCCGTTCGGTGCCCAGCAGCCGGGCCACCAGCCACAGGGCGTACCCGCCGAGCAGGATCAGTTGCAGCGCGACGATGAGCAGGGTGGAGCGGGCGACGAGCAGGGAGCGGTCGATCCGGTCCAGCACGTCCGGCAGCGAGGTCGTCGCCGCCGTCGCGCCGCTCAGCTCGTGGGCCTTGCGCAGCTCCCCGCTCCCCGCCCGGACGGCCCGGCGCAGCTCTCCCGTGCGCCCGGTCGTCATCGGGCCGAAGTCGGCCGAGGCGAGCCAGGCCGTGCCGCCGGTGCTCACCCGCCCGTCGGCGAGGACCGTGGGGTCGGCGAGCAGCGGCCCGTACGTGGTGAAGCCGGACTCCTTCACCCCGCGGCCGAGGAGGTCGTCCAGCCGCCAGTACGGCGCGCTCGTGGCGACGGGCCGGTACAGGCCGGTGACGCGTGCCCGGACCTTCCGGTCGCCGAGCCGGTCGGCCAGGGTGAGGCGGTCGCCCGGTCCGAGTCCGAGCGCCCGGGCGGCGGCCTGGGGGACGGCCACCTCGATCTCGCCGGCCGCGCGGCCCGGGAGCCGCCCGACGGTCGCCCGCACCTGGGTGTGGTCCAGCGCCGCGAAGTAGGTCAGGTCCGGGTCGTCCGACCGCCGGGCGGCCGGCTTCGGTGAGCGGGGCAGCGCGTAGGGGCCCGAGCGGCGCAGGGTCCGCACGGTCACCGGCAGTCCGTCGAAGGTCCTGCGCGCGCCCTCGCGGACGGCCGTGTCGGCGGCGGCACGCCGGCCGGCCGGGACCTCGGCCTTGACGATCAGCGAGGTGGCGGCCGCGTCGCGCGGGTCGCCGAGCATATGGCGCAGGGCGGCGTCCCCGATCGCCCCCGAGTAGGCCGTGAGCGTCGCCAGCACCGCCGTGGTCAGCAGCACGGTGAGCAGCGCGGAGCCGAGCAGCAGGCGGTGTGCCCGCGCGCGTGAGAAGACGAACCCCGTCACCCGACCCCCGTGTCGTCCGGACCTCGCACATGCGTCTGGATCTCGGGTGATGTTCGCAGAGCGGACCGGCCGCGGGTAACCGGTTCCCGACCGGTCTATACCGGATCGTGACCGGAATCCGGCGCAGGACGACCGGAATTCGGGATTCGGGGGGTCAGTCGGGGGAGTTCACCATCGACTGGGCCGCGTACGTCAGGTAGTTCCACAGCGTCCGCTCGTGCTCCTCGGAGAGCCCCAGCTCGTCGACGGCCACCCGCATGTGCCGCAGCCAGGCGTCGTGCGCCGCCCGGTCCACGGTGAAGGGGGCGTGCCGCATGCGCAGCCGGGGGTGGCCGCGGTTCTCGCTGTAGGTGGTGGGGCCGCCCCAGTACTGCATGAGGAACAGGGTCAGCCGCTCCTCGGCCGGGCCCAGGTCCTGCTCCGGGTACATCGCCCGCAGCTCCGGGTCCTCGGCGACTCCCTCGTAGAAACGGTGGACGAGCCGGCGGAAGGTCTCCTCCCCGCCGACCTGCTCGTAGAAGGTCTGCTCCTGAAGCGTGCCGCGCCGAATCTCATTCACCCGTCCATCGTCTCAGACCGGGTGACCGAGGACTCAAGCCCTAGGACCTGCTGCGAAAGTGGTCCTCTGCCGCGCGACGCCCTTCGGGCAACGGGGCCACTTTCGCAACAGGCCCCAGGACCGCCGCCCCTACTGTGGACCCATGGGCGTCCACGACACCGGGATCGACGAGCTCGCCGCCGCGGCTCGGGCCGCGCTGGTCGCGGAGATCGAGGCCGAGGGGGCCTGGGACGAGGACCCGGTGTGGCGGGAGGCGTTCGCCCGGGTGCCCCGGCACCTGTTCGTGCCGTACTACTACGTCGGCGTCCGGGGCGGCTACGAGCGCCGCTGGGGCGAGAGCCCGGACCCCGGGGCGCGGGAGCGCTGGGTGCGCGGCGCCTATGCCGACGTCCCGCTGGCCACCCGGCTGCGCGACGGCCAACTGCTCTCCTCCAGCAGCCAGCCCTCGCTGATGGCACGGATGCTGGTGGCCCTGCGCGTGGCGGACGGCGACCGGGTCCTGGAGGTGGGCGCGGGCACCGGCTACAACGCGGCCCTGCTCGCCCACCGGCTCGGCGACGACGACCTCGTCACCACCGTCGACCTGGAACCGGAGATCACCGAGTCCGCCGCCCGGCACCTCGCGGCGGCCGGTCACCACCCGGTGGTCGTCACCGGCGACGGCGCGCGCGGAGTGCCCGAACGCGCCCCCTTCGACCGGATCATCGCCACCTGCGCGCTGTCCACGGTGCCCCGCGCCTGGCTGGCCCAGTGTCGTCCCGGCGCCCGGATCCTGACCCCGCTCGCCACCGGTCTGCTCGCGCTCACCGTGCGGCACGCGGGCTACGCCGAGGGCCGCTTCCTGCCCGCGGCCGCGTACTTCGTCCCGCTGCGCGGCGCGGGCGGCGGTCGCCCCGGGGCGGTGTCCCTGGCCGGGCTGCCGGTCGAGGCCGGGGAACAGGAGACGTTCCGCTTCCTGCTCGCCCTGACCCGGGGCGCGCTTGACCCGCGGGACGCCTACGGGCTGTGGGAGCGCGAGGGAGGCCCCGGCCGGGAGCGCTACGGCGTCACGGCCGGCGGCACGCACGTCTGGGCCTGGCTGGACGACCCGGAGGGGCCGTACGCCTGGCCCCTGCCGTGAGGTGCCGGCCGTGGAGCCGCTCGCCCGAAGCGGCTCCCGTGCGGTGCCTCAGCCCCGGCGGACGGTGATCGTCGTCCAGGCGCCCACGTGCACCCGGTCGCCGTCCTGCAGCGGAACCGGCACGAACGGCTGGATCGGCTCGTCCGAGCCGTTGACCGTGGTGCCGTTCGTCGAGTTCTGGTCGACGACCGCCCAGTTGCCGTCCGGCTGCTGGACCAGCACGGCGTGCTGGTGCGAGACACCCGGGTCCTCCGGCGGCACCGACAGGTCGATGTCGGGGGTGTCGCCGGTGGAGTGCCGGCGGCGGCCGATGGTGACCTGGTTGCCGGTCAGCGCGCGCTGCTGCTCGGGCGAGTACGCGGGCAGGTTCAGGCCCGCGGCCTCGGGGCCCGAGCGCTGCATCATCGCCATGAAGTAGTCGCGGTCCGGGCCGATGGTCGCGGTCCAGCGGGCCGGCTGCCGCTGCGCCTGCGGGTAACCGGGGCCGGCCGGGGCCTGCGTGGCACCGGGCTGCGGGTAGCCGTAGCCACCGCCCTGCCCGGGGCCGCCGGACGGCGGGGAGATCACCCAGTCGTCCTCGGCGCCGCCGAAGGACGGACCGCCGGCCGGGGGCCGGCCGGTCTCCTGCGGGTAGGCGGGCGGCGCGGGCGGCCCGGACTGCTGGAAGGCCTGCGGCGCACCGCCTGCCGGGCCACCGGGGCCGGCCTGCGGGGTCGGGCCGGGCGGCGGCGGGACCGGACGGGAGGGGTCGCCACCGAAGCCCGACGGGCCACCGGGGCCACCGGGGCCGCCGGGACCACCAGGGCCGCCGTATCCGCCGGGGCCGGAGGGCTCGGAGCCGAACGGGTCGCGGCCGAAGGGCGGCGGGCCGGACGGGCTGCCGGGACCACCCGGACCCTGCCCCGGACCACCAGGGCCACCACCGAAGCCGGACGGACCGCCGGGACCGTCAGGGCCGCCACCGAAGCCGGAAGGACCGCCGGGGCCACCAGCACCGCCGGGGCCACCGGGACCCCCGCCCTGGCCACCGAAGCCCTGCGGGGGACCGGCCGGGCGCCGGCCGCCGCCGAAGGCGTCCGGGCCGCCCTGGCCGCCCGAGGTGGGCGGCGGGCCGGACCGGCCGCGCTCACCGGCGAACGGAGTCGGGCCCGACGGCTCGCTGCCGAAGGACGGGATCGGCTCGGCGGGCCGGTTCATCTGCGAGGGCCGCGAGCCCTGGTACTCGTAGGAGTCGCCGCCGCCGTAGGTCGCGCTCGGCGGCTGGAAGCGGGGCTGGGCCGGACGCGGGGCGGCCGGGGTGTACGAGGTGGCCGTGTTGGTGAGGAAGTTCCACCGGCACTCCTCGCAGAAGGGCGCGCCGCCCTCCCGGGGCGTGCGGCACTGCGGGCACAGCTCGGGCTCGGCGCCGCCGGGGCGGCCGCCGGGACCGCCCTGCGGGGGCGGGAAGCCGTAGCCGCCGCCGGCCGGGGGCGGCGGAGGGGGCGGGGGCACGGCACCGGCCATGCGGTGACCGCAGACCTCGCACCAGTCGTCGGAACCCGACTGGTGTCCGTTCGGGCAGGTCGGCATGTCGGCGCTTCCCCCTCTCCTTCAGGATCCTGCTTCAGTGCTTCGGTACTTCGTGGTCACTACTGGTGTCACTTCTTTACACGAACAGTCTTTGTGGACCGGGTCTCGAGAGTCATCTCGTCGGCCTCCGCGACCTTCGCCTTCAGTCGCACAGTACCTGTCGCCGCGTCGACCACGTCCACCACCTTCGAAAGCAGTTTCGCAGTATCCGCGTTCCCCGAGGCACTCGCGAGCTGAACAGCACGCCCCAATTTGGCCGTTGCCCCGTCGAAATCACCCGCTTTGCGAAGGTCGAGCCCCTGCTGGATGGCTTGTGCCAGTTCGGCCTGCCCGGTGTAGTGCGCCACCTGCGGACTGATCGAGGTCGAGGCGGCCATGTCGTCGGTCCACACGGCCCGTACGAGCCCCTGCGCCCCGAGGTTCTGTACCGATCCGTCCGCTTGTGGGACGACCAGGGAGACCCGCGCGGCGAGCATCTCCTGGCCGAGACCGGCCGCCGGGACCTCCACGCACAGGTGGTAGTCGCGGGACTCATCGCCCCAGGACCCGGTGGGGTAGTCCCCGGCGCGCGGGCCGGCCTCCGTGCGCCGGTCGGTCAACTCCTCCACGGTCGGCGCCACTTGCTTGACGAACCGGATGGTGGTGCCGACCGGCGTCCACACCCGCAGGGCCACGTCGGCGACCTCCTTGCCCATCGCCGTCTCCATCATCCGCGTGAAGTCGGCGGCCAGGCCCGCCGGATCGGCCACGATGTCCGCCGTGCCGAGCAGCGCCGAGGCGATGCCTGTGACTTCTTTCACTTCCCAGTCGGTGCCCACGCCGCGCGCGTCACAGGTGAACCGCCCGGCGCACGCGTCCAGCGCGGCCCGCAGGTCCTCCGGCGACTCGTGCTCGTTGCGTCCGTCGGTGAGCAGGATGCCGTGCCGGATGGCGACGTCGGCCGAGGACAGCAGCCGGTCGGCCAGCCGCAGCCAGGTGCCGATGGCCGTACCGCCGCCCGCGCTCAGCCGGCGCAGCGCCTGCTTGGCCTGCTCGCGGGTGGCGGCGTCGGCGACCGCGAGCCGCCCGCCGCCGGGATAGACCTCCTTGGCGACGTGCGTCCCGCCGATCACCGCGAAGTGCACGCCGTCGCGCAGGGTGTCGACGGCGGCCGCCGTGGCGTCACGGGCGTTGCGCATCTTGGTCGGCGGGTAGTCCATGGAACCCGAGCAGTCGACCATGATCGCCACCGCGGCGGAGGGCCCCCGGCCGGGCGCGTACAGGTGCGGGGCCGCGACGGCGCTGCCGACCGTGCCGCCACCGGTCGCGGTCACGGTGACGATGGCGTTGACCTCGCGGCCGCCCTCGGGCAGGTACTCGTTCTGGTAGACGTCGACCGAGAACTGCGGCACGTTCGACTTGGCGAAAATGGCCATGCTGCTTCGAATCCCCCTAGTACACCCCGCTCACGCGAGGCAACGCGTGTGGCCGGACCGGTCCCCTCCGGTCCGTCGAGGCCTCCCCGTCGTGTCGGGCCTCAGGCCGATCCTGCCCCCTGCGGCGGCGCGGGGAACGGCAGGAGGGCCACTGTTACGTTGTCGTGGCCCCCGCCGTCCAGGGCGTGGCCGACCAGGACCCGGGCGGCGTGCAGCGGACGGGTGGCCGCGTCCAGCGGCACGATCTCGGCCATCTCCTCGGCCGTCTCGGCGTAGTTCCACAGGCCGTCGGTGCACACCACCACCACACCGGGCCGGTCCGGCTTGAAGGACGCGGTGTGCGGCTCCAGTTCGTAGGCGTCCGCACCGAGCCAGCCGGTGATGGCGTGCGCGCGCTCGTCCGCGTACGCCTCCGCCTCGTTCATCAGGCCGGCCGCGACCATCTGCGCGGCCCAGGAGTCGTCCTCGGTCAGCCGGGCCACGGGCGCGGAGCGGTCCGCCGGCACCCAGTAGGCACGGCTGTCGCCGACCCAGCCGACCACCAGCAGCCCGGAGGTGACCACCGCGCCGACGATCGTGCACGCCGGGGCGTTCTGGTGCGGGGCGTGCTCACGGGCCGAGGCGGGCTCCCCGGCCAGCGCGTCGACCGCCTGCGCGGCGGCCACGATCGCCTCGTGCATCGCCTGCTGGGGGTGCGTGCCGCGGGGCAGCGCGGCCAGCAGGAGGTCACCGGCCGTCCGCGCGGCGGCCGCCGAGGCCTCGTCGGGCCGGGTCGCGGAGGACACGCCGTCGCAGACCACCGCCACGGCGGCGGGCGTGCCGTCGGGCAGCGCGGTGTCCCCGACGGCGAAGGAGTCCTCGTTGCGGTGGTGGCGCAGGCCGCGGTCGCTGACCGCGGCCACCGGGCCCGACTCCCGCTCCATGTGGTCGCGTTCGCGCGGCTGGGCGTGCCCGCAGTTCTCGCAGTAGCCGTCGTCGTCGACCTGGCCGGCCCGGCAGGCCACGCACACCTTCGCCGCGCCCTCCGGTACGGCGGCGTCGGCGGCCACGCGTGGGTCCGGTGCCTGCAACGGGTACTCCTCGGGTTCCGCGGGCCGGTCGAAGCGCACACCGGACGCGGGCGGGTCCTGGGGCTCCTGCGGGTGCTGCTGCTCCCGCCCGTGCAGCGGGTTGCCGCCCGAGTCGGTGCCGGGCACGTCGGTGGCCCGGTGCGCCGTGGGCGGCGTGCCACCGGAGCCGGCCGGGTCGGGGGCGGGCCAGTCCACGCCGTCAGCGGGCGCCGCCGGACCGGTCATGGTGAGCGTCGGATGGTCCTGCGGCGGGGCGGGCACGACGGACAGGTCGTATCCGCACGCGCCGCAGAAGAGGTCACCCGACTCGAGCGGCTCCGCGCAGCTCGGGCACTTCGCCAGTGCGGCCTGCTGGGGCATCTGCGACATCAACTACACCCACGTCCGGGGGCGGTAACGGTTGGCCCGTTCCACCAGCTCGATCCTCTCCTCACCGCCGGGCGCGAGGCGCGCCAGCGTGCGGTACGCGCGCTCCAGGCCGAAGCGGAGGCCCCGCTCGTCCAGACCGCTGCCGAGCAGCACCCGCCCGCCGGTGGCGGGCAGGTCGGCTCCCTGGCCTCCGGAGAGTATCCAGTCCAGGGCGCTGCCGAGCACTTCGGCGGACAACTGCTCGCGCCGGGCGGGGTCCAGACCGTACGTCCGAAGCGCCTCGACCTGGCCCGCGGCGGCGGTCAGGTCGTCCAGGAACGGTACGTCACCGGCGACCACCGTGCGCTGTCTGAGCCGGGCCCGGACGGCCGCGACCCGGGCCGCCGTGTAGTGGATGGAGGACTCCGGCACCGACTCCAGGGTGCCCACCGCGCTCTGCCGGTCACCGGCCGCGAGCTGCACCCGGGCCAGGCCGAAGGCGGCGCTGACGAAGCTCGGGTCGGTCGCCCACACCAGCCGGTAGTACTCGGCCGCGTTGTCCAGCTGGCCCAGCACCTCGGCGCACAGGCCGAGCGCCAGCTTGGGCGCGGCCTCGCCCGGGAAGGCGTCGTAGACCGCGTCGAAGGACAGCGCCGCGCCCTCGAAGTCGCCGGTGACCAGGGCGGCCGTGCCCCGGTACCACACCACCCGCCAGTCGTCCGGCCGTTCGCCCTCCAGCTCGGCCAGCGCCGCCAGCGCGCCCGGGTGGTCGCCGCTCTCCAGCCGGGCGCGGATCTGCCGCAGCCGGGTCTCCACGGTCCGTACCGGAGCCGCGTCCAGCGCGGCGATCAGCTCGGCCGGCGCGGGCGCCATCAGCCCCGCGAGGAAACCGGCGTTGGGGTCGCCCGGGTCGACCAGCGGGACGGGCAGCGCGAGTGCGGCCGCGGGGGTGTCCACGGGCTTGACGAGGGCCGGCGGGGGCAGCGCCGGGGCGGACCCGGCGCCCCGCGCGGCCCGTGCGCCCAGGCGTGACACGTCCCCGTCGAGGCGGGGGAACAACTCCGAGTCGGTGACCCGCACTTCCGGCCCGAACAGCGTCGACAGCGCGGGCCTGGCCTGCCCCGTCTGCAGCGAGACGACCTCGCGCAGCACCCCGGTCAGCTGCTCGGCCATCTCCTGCGCCGAGGCGAACCGGCGGGCCGGGTCGGGGTCGGTGGCCCGCACGAGGAGCCGGTAGAAGGACTCGTAGCGGTGGAAGACCTCGATGTTGTCCGGGTCGGGCAGGGAGTCCACGAAGACGTTCGTGTAGCCCTGGAAGTCGAAGGTGAGCACCGCGAGGGTGCGGCCCACGGTGTACAGGTCGCTCGCCACCGACGGGCCGATCTCGGCGACCTCCGGTGCCTGGTAGCCGACCGTGCCGTAGATCGCCGACTCGTCGTCGTCCATGCGGCGCACCGCGCCCATGTCGATCAGCTTGAGCTGGTCCTCGGTCTGGATGGCGTTGTCGACCTTGAAGTCGCAGTACAGCAGGTTGCGGCTGTGCAGGTGGCCCAGCGCCTCCAGCGCCTCGATGCCGTACGCGCACGCCTGCTCCACCGGCAGCGGGTCGCGTCGGCCGTCCGGCGTGCGGCGGGCGTTGGCGATCTCCTTCAGCGACTTGCCGCCGACGTACTCCATGACGATGTAGCCGTCGAGGGAGCCGGTGCGCTGGTCGAGGTGCTCCACGAAGTTGTAGATCCGCACGATGTTGGCGTGCTCGATCTCGGCGAGGAAGCGCCGCTCGGAGATCGCGGCGGCCATCGCGTCCTGGTCGCCGGTGTCGAGCAGGCCCTTGAGCACCACCCAGCGGTCGGAGACCGCCCGGTCCACCGCGAGGTAGATCCAGCCCAGACCGCCGTGCGCCAGGCAGCCGGCCACCTCGTACTGGCCGTGCACGACGTCCCCGGCCTTCAGCTTCGGCACGAACGAGTACGGGTGCCCGCACTTGGTGCAGAAGCCCTCCGTGCGCCCGGGCCGGTCGCCGCGGGCCCGGCCGACCGGCGCCCCGCAGTCGGAGCGCGAGCAGAACCGCTTGCGCTCGGGCACCTCCGGGTTGTCGAGCACCATCGCGCGCGGGTCGGGCCGCGGCACCTGCGGCACGGACACCAGACCGGCGCCGAGCCGGCCGCGGGCGGAGGTCCCGGAGGAGGAACCGGAGCTGCGCACCGAGACCGAGCGGCCGGTGGCGCTGCCCGCCAGGGAGCGGGAGAGCCGCCCGGACACCGACCGCCGCGACCTGGACGACTGCGACGACGTCCGCGCGCTGCGGCCCGTGGAGCCCGAACCACCGCTCGCCGAGGAGCCCTTGGTGACCCCGGTGGGCGGCGAGCCGACCATGCCGGTCGCGGAGACGACCGGGGCGAGGCCGCAGGTGTCGCAGTACAGCTCACCGCCGCCGACGTCCTCGTACGCCCCCTCGCAGCCGGGCCGCTGGCACGGCCGCTGTGCCTGACTCATGACGACTCACTCCTACGGTCCTCGGGCCCGCCCTGAGGGGGGATTCCGGGCGTGCCGAGCTGCTCGGCCGCCGCCTGCTGGTAGCGCAGCACGGCCTGCTCGGCCACCCGCAGGTCGCAGGGCGCGCTCCACAGCATCCGCCGGGCCGCGTCGTACCGCTCGATCAGCAGCGGGTCCTCGGCCAGCCCGTGCCGGGCCACCTTCGCCCGGTACGCGTCGAGCCGGCCGCGCAGCTCGGCGCGGACCGCGAGCGGCGCGGTCACCGCCGTCAACGACTCGCGGGCCCGCAGCAGTTCGTCCTCGGCCTTCTGCTCCAGCGACTCCAGCAGCGGTGACAGCCGGTGCCAGCGCGCCTGCCGCCGGTACTCGGCGGCCGTCGCGAGCTGCTCCTGGAGCGCGGTCGGGGGCCCGCTGACCACGGGCACCTCGGTCGCCGCGATCTTGGCGAGCACCTCGCCGCGCGCGGTGCGCGCCTCGGCGAGGGTGCGGTCCGCCCGGGAGAGCAGGTCGCGCAGCCGGATCAGCCGCGTCTCCGCGTCCTGGCGCACGGTGAGCACCGCGTCGATCTCCCGGCGCACGTCCTCCAGGGCGCGCGCCTCCCGGTCGTACACCGTGGTGTCCGGCCGGCCGCCGCCGGGCGCCGAACTGCCCTCGGCCGGCACCCAGAATGCCAGCGGGTCGGAGACCACGTCCTCGCGCAGCCCGGTCAGCGTGCGTGTGATGCGCTCCAGGTCGTCGCCGGCCGGGTGCTCGCCGGGGCGCACGCCGACGGAGTGGGCGAGCTTGCGGGTGCGCTGGAGCTCGGCGGCGAGTAAATCGATCCGCGCGGGCAGCGCCGACCAGACGGCGTCGGCGGTGACGACCAGGTCGAGCGAGGAGGCGTACAGCTCGTTCATCCGGTCGACCAGGGCGGTGAGCGAGAAGCCCTCGCTGAGCCGGCCCGTGTGGCCGGCGCCGCCGGCGCCGTCCGGGACGGTGACGGACTCGCCCCGCAGCAGCTCGGTCAGCTCCGCCAGGTCCTCGCGGCTGGACCAGCGGCGCCGGGCGCGGATCTCCCGGGCGGAGCGCAGCGCGGCCGTGTAGGCGTCGAAGTAGGCCCACAGCAGGGTGATGGACGCCTCGGCGGCGGCCCAGCGCTCCCGGGTGACGCCGGTCAGCTCGGCGCCTTCGAGGAGCCTGCGGCCGGCGTGGTCCTGGAGGGCGAGCAGCGAGGTCTCGATCGCCTCGTGCTCGGCGCCGAGCCGGGCCAGCGCACGGTCCACCTCGTCCCGGTCCATCACCGGCCCGGCGGGGTCCGTGACGCCCATCGATCACCTCTCGCTGCTGTGTGGTTGGCCTGGTCGGGTTCGGTCGGGGCGCGCTCAGTCCGTGCGCAGGTACTGCGGGGCGGGCGGCTTGGACGGCCCAGGGTCCTTGCCCAGTGTGGCCGCGAGCCAGGTGTCGTACGAGGTCTGCCAGCCGTGCGCGCGGTAGTCGACCAGGATGCGGTTCACCCGGCGTACCAGATCGTTCGCGTCCCTTTTCATCGCCACGCCGTAGTACTCGGTCGTGAACGCCTCGCCCTTGAGTTCCAGCGTCGGGTCCTGGGCGGCCTGGCTCGCGGCGAGCGCGCCGTCGGTGACCACCGCGTCGACCTCGCCGAGCTGGAGCCGGACCAGGCAGTCGAGCTGGTTGGGGACGGTGGTGGAGATGTCGGTGGAGGCCGGCAGGGTGCCCTTGTCGCGGTCCGCCTTCAGCTTGATGTACGCGGTCGAACCGGACGCCGTGCAGATCCTCTTGTGCGCGAGCGTGCCGTTGTAGCCGGTCACATCCGACGACTTGGGCGCCAGCACCTGCTGCCCGGTCTTGAAGTACGGCGCGGAGAACGCGACGTCGCCGAGCCGCTCGCAGGTGATGGTCATCGTGCGGACCACCATGTCGACCCGGCCGTCCTTGATGGCGGGGATGCGCTGGCTGGTCGGTATGGCCTTGAACTGGACGGCGTCCGGGTCGCCGAGGATGTCCGCGGCGATCTTGTGGACGAGGTCGATGTCGAAG
Organism: Streptomyces sp. WI03-4A; assembly: GCF_033792105.1. Taxonomy (NCBI): domain Bacteria; kingdom Bacillati; phylum Actinomycetota; class Actinomycetes; order Kitasatosporales; family Streptomycetaceae; genus Streptomyces; species Streptomyces sp. WI03-4A. The sequence continues at coordinate 56,167 of NZ_JARAUO010000011.1, read as the reverse complement.
CCCTCCAGCTCCGCGCCCTCGGTGTTCGGGTTGCGGTAGCCCCAGTGGTAGCTGTTCTGGTCGACGCCGACGACCAGCTTGCGCTTGGCGCCCGTACGGGACTTGATGGCCTCGATGGTCGGTCCGTCCGCGCCCGACGGCGGCAGCGTCCTGTCCTGCGCCTCGGAGTCCTTGCAGTCGCCGGCGCGCGCCTGGAGGCCGGTGGCCGCCCGGGCGCCCGCCGGGTCGTCCTGGACCGGGGTCTGGGTGCGGGGCAGCAGCAGCACGGCCGCCAGCGCCAGGACGCACAGGACGGCCATCGCGCCGACCCCGCCCCAGCCTCGCAGGGAGGTCCGTACACGGCTCGCGTACATCGTCCTGCCCCCTGTCACCGGTACTCCGAAAGCCTGCGCCCGATGCCCGCGACGGCACCGGCGGCGCCCAGCACGGCGAGCACCGCGGCCCCGAGGGTCAGCCCGGTCATGGCGTCCAGACCGCTGCCCGCGGCCTGCCTGAACTCGGTCTGCTCGTGGTCGATGGCGCGGGCGAGATTGCTGTCGACGCTGTCGAAGCACTCGCCGGTCGCGCCCTTGGCGCCGATCACCAGGTCGAGCGCCTGCTGGTAGTTGCCGTTCTCGTCCTCGCCACGGGCCGAGGCGTGGCGCTTCTTCCACACCGCCATGTTGCCCTGGGCCGCCGCGACCGGCTTGCTGCCCGCCTGGTCGTCGGCGAGCCCGGCAGCCTCGGTCAGTCCCCGGCCGAGCACGCCCATGTCCTTGTCGAAGTCGTGGTAGTACGCGTCGTACGTCTGCCCGCCGACCGTGACGGTCTCGGCGCCGCGCGCCACCAGGCTGAGGTTCTCGTTGCCGCGCGCCTTCAACGAGGCGATCCGCGCGTCGTGCAGCACCTTCAGCGAGCGGATGCCGTGGTCGTAGGAGCCGTTCAGCTCCGTGCGCGCCACCGCGTGCCCGACCACCAGCCACAGCAGCACCACCGTCGTCGCGGCCGTACCGGCGACGAGGCCGTGGTTCAGGACGCGGTTGGTGCGCCGGTAGGTGCGGTGCTGGGCCCAGCCCAGCGCGGCCAGGGCGAGTACGCCGAGCGCGATCGCCGCCCACGGGTACGGCGTCGCGTCCGCGTAGTCGGCGTCCAGCCGCTGGTTCTCCTTGGTGTAGAGATCCTCCGCGGCCGGGAGCATCTCCTGCTGCATCTTCTCGTTGGCGTAGCGCAGGTACGCGCCGCCGACCGGGTAGCCCTGCCGGTTGTAGGTCCGGGCGCGCTCGATCAGGCCCTTGTACTCGGGCAGCAGCCGGTTCAGCCGGGCGATGGTCGCCTCGGAGGACGAGCCCGGCTCCGCGTTGGCGGCGGCCGTGACGAGTCCGCCGGCCGCGGCACGGATGTCCTTTTCGTACCGGTCGCGGGAGGCCGCGCTCTCCTGACCACCCGCCAGGAAGCCGCTGGAGGCGGCCGTGTTGGCGTCGGCCAGCGACCGGTAGATCCCGGCCGCGCCCGAGCTGAGCGGCTGGCTGCGGTGCAGCACGTCGTCGGCGGCGGCCGCGCGCTCGGACGTCTGCCAGGCGGTGACCGCCCCGAACGCGACGACGAGCAGCGCCAGTACGGCCCCGATGACGCGCAGCCGGCCCGGCTCGGTGGTCGCGGCGGCCCGCAGCCGCTCGGCGCCCTCGGCGAAGGCGGTACGGCGGGGGGCCGGGGGCGGGCTCACGGGCGCGGGTACGGCCGGGCCGGGCTGCGGGGGAACGGCGGGCAGGGCGGGGCCCGCCTGTGGCGGCGCCGCGCTGCTCTTCGGCGGGTGTGTCACTTGACCTCCCCCATGGTCATCCGTTCGCCGCCAAGTATCGCCGCCCGGGCCGGCATCCGCACCAGCCTTCACGCGATCTTGATCGGATCGCAGCGCAACCTACGGCATGCCGGCGCGGGGAGCGTGCCGCACCACCCCCCGTCCCTCAACACGCCCTGTGCGGCTGTTCGGTTCCTTGTAGCCTTCGCGGGCATGCACGGACGACCGAGTCACGAGCCCGGCACGCCCCGCACGGCGCGGCACGACTGGTGGGGCGTGGTGCTGGAGGCACCCGACCCGGGCGCCCTGGCGCGCTTCTACGCGGACCTCCTCGGCTGGGAGATCGCCTGGGAGGACGACGACGGGGCGGCCGTCGCGCCGCCGGAGGGCGTGGCCTACCTCGCCGTCCAGCGCTCGGCCGGGTACGCCCCGCCGGTCTGGCCCGCCCGGGCCGGTGAGCAGCGGATGACCATGCACCTCGACTTCGAGGTGGCGGACCTGCCGGCCGCCGTGGCGCACGCGCGGGAACTCGGCGCGCGGGAGGCCGGCCACCAGCCGCAGCCCGGTGTGCGGGTGCTGCTCGACCCCGCCGGCCATCCCTTCTGCCTCTACGTGGACGCAGGCGGCGACTAGGGCCTGTTGCGAAAGTGGTCCTCTGCCGTGCGACGCCCGGCCGCCCTTCGGGCGACGAGGCCACTTTCGCAACAGGCCCTAGGTGGTCGCCTGTTGCCGGCCCCGCGCCCGGGGCAGGCCGGTCTCCCAGTGGGCCCGCGCCCGCGCCTGTGCCGCCGCGCCCGCGCCGAGCCGGTCCAGGCCCAGCAGGGCCGCGCCCAGGACCGGACCGGCCGTCACCACCCGGACGTCGGCCTTCGGGGCCCGGGCGGCCAGCAGCTCCCGGACGCCGTCGTCCAGCCGGGCGTGGCCCGCGGTCAGCACGCTGCCGCCCAGCAGCACCGGCGTCTCCTCGGCCAGCAGTTCCAGGCGGGTCAGGGCCACCGTGGCCATCGTCGCCACCTCCGCGGCGAGCCGGTCCACGAGGGACCGCGCCACCGGGTCGCCCGCGGCGGCCGTCGCGAAGAGCACGGGCGTCAGCTCGTGCCTGCGGTCGTGCTCGACGTGCCCCAGGTGCAGGGCCTCGATCAGCGCGTACATGGACGGCAGCCCGAAGTGGGCCGGCAGCGTCCCGGCCAGCGCCGTCGGCCCGCCCCGGCCGTCCTCCGCCCGGGCCGCGTGCCACAGCGCCTCCTCGGCCAGGCCCCAGCCGCCGCCCCAGTCCCCGGAGATGCGGCCGATGGCCGGGAACCGGGCGGTGCGGCCGTCGGGGCGCATGCCCACGCAGTTGATGCCCGCGCCGCACACCACGGCCACACCCCTCGGCTCGGCCACTCCGGCCCGCAGGATCGCGAAGGTGTCGTTGCGGACCTCCACCGAGCCGCCCCACGCGCGCGCGTGCAGCGCGGTGGCCAACTGCTCCTCCTCCACCGGCAGATCGGCGTTGGCGAGGCAGGCGGAGACGTGCGAGACGGCGGGCAGGCCGGCGTCCGCGAGCGCCCGCCCGACCGGCTCGGCCAGGGCGTCCATCGCCGGGCCCACGCCCACCGCGGGCGGGCGGAACCCGCCGCCGCGCGCCGTGGCCAGCACCTCTCCGGAGGTGGTCACCACGGCCACGTCGGTTTTGCTGTTGCCCGCGTCGATGGCGAGGACGCTCGCGGTGTCGGTTGCGGTCAGGCCCACGCGAGGTGCTCCCGGTTGTGCGCGATCAGTCGGTCGGTGAGGGCGTCGGCGTACGCGTACTGGCCGATGAGGGGGTGGCTCAGCAGGGCGCGGAAGACCCGGTCCCGGCCGCCCCGCAGGGCCGCCTCCAGGGCCAGCTCCTCGTACGCCGTCACGTTCGCCACCAGGCCCGCGTACAGCGGGTCCAGGTCCGCGACCGGCAGCGGCACGGCACCCGTCGGGCCCACCGCCGCCTGCACCTCGATCACCGCGTCGTCCGGCAGGAAGGGCAGCGTGCCCTTGTTGAGCGTGTTCACCACCTGGTACGGGCTGCCCCCGCCGCCCAGCAGGGACGCCGCCAGGTCCACCGCCGCCTCCGAGTAGAAGGCCCCACCGCGCTTGGCCAGCAGGGCCGGCTTCTCGTCCAGGGCCGGGTCGCCGTACATCGTCAGCAGTTCCCGCTCCATGGCCGCGACCTCCGCCGCGCGGGAGGGCTTGGTGCCCAGCTCCCGCACCACCTCGTCGTGCGCGTAGTAGTAGCGCAGGTAGTACGACGGGACCACGCCCAGGCGGTCCAGCAGCGGGCGGGGCAGGCGCAGGTCGTCGGCGATGGCGTCGCCGTGTCCGGCCAGCAGTTTGGGCAGGACGTTCGCGCCCTCGGGGCCGCCGAGCCGCACGCCGGTCTCCCAGGTGAGGTGGTTCAGGCCCACGTGGTCCAGGTGCACGTCCCGGGGGTCGGTGCCCAGCAGCGCCGCGAACTTGCGCTGGAGCCCGATCGCCACGTTGCACAGCCCGACCGCCCGGTGACCGGCCTGCAGCAGGGCGCGGGTGACGATGCCGACCGGGTTGGTGAAGTCGATGATCCACGCGCGCGGGTTGGCCCGGCGGACCCGCTCGGCGATGTCGAGGACGACCGGGACCGTGCGCAGCGCCTTGGCGAGACCGCCCGCGCCGGTGGTCTCCTGGCCGATGCAGCCGCACTCCAGCGGCCAGGTCTCGTCCTGCTCGCGGGCCGCCTGGCCGCCGACCCGGAGCTGGAGCAGCACCGCGTCGGCGCCCTCGACGCCGGCGTCCAGGTCGGAGGTGGTGACGACGCGGGCCGGGTGGCCCTGCCGGGCGAGGATGCGGCGGGCCAGGCCGCCCACCAGCTCCAGGCGTTCGGCCGCCGGGTCCACGAGGACCAGTTCCTCGACCGGCAGGGTGTCCCTGAGGCGCGCGAAGCCGTCGATGAGTTCGGGGGTGTAGGTCGAGCCTCCGCCGACCACGGTGAGTTTCATATGCGGATCAACCCTTCACTCCGGTGAGAGTGACGCCTTCGACGAACGCCTTCTGGGCGAAGAAGAACACGAGGATCACGGGGGCCATGACCAGCACGGTCGCGGCCATGGTGAGGTTCCAGTCGGTGTGGTGCGCCCCCTTGAAGGACTCCAGGCCGTAGGAGAGCGTCCAGGCGCCGGGATTCTCCGAGGCGTAGATCTGGGGGCCGAAGTAGTCGTTCCAGGCGTAGAAGAACTGGAACAGGGCCACGGCGGCGATGCCCGGGCGGGCCATGGGCACGATGATCCGCAGCAGGGTGCGCAGGTCCCCGCAGCCGTCCACCTTGGCCGCGTCCACGTACTCGTTCGGGATCGTCATCAGGAACTGGCGCAGCAGGAAGATGGAGAACGCGTCCCCGAATGCCATCGGCACGATCAGCGGCCACAGCGTGCCCGACAGGTCGAGCTGCTTCGCCCAGAAGAGGTACATCGGGATGATGACCACCTGCGGGGGCAGCATCATCATCGAGATCACCAGCATGAGGGACAGACTGCGGCCGCGGAAGCGGAACTTGGCCAGCGCGTAGGCGACCGGGAGCGAGGAGACCACGGTCAGTACGGTGCCCAGGCCGGCGTAGATCAAGGTGTTGCGCCACCAGGTCAGGAAGCCCGGGGTGTCGAAGACCTTGCGGTAGTTGGCCCACTCCCAGGTGTGCGGGACGAGGTCCCGGCTGAGCGCCTGTGAGTCGCTCATCAGCGAGGTGAGGAACACGAAGACGAAGGGCAGGGTGAAGAACAGCGCGGCGGCGACGCCGAGCGAGTGGACCGCGATCCACTCCAGGAGCGTCCTGCGCCGGGCGGTCCGCTCGGCCTCGGGCATCCGTCGCGCGGCCTTGACCGGCTTGTCGAGTACCTGGGTCATGGTCAGTCACCTGCCTGGACGAGGCCGCCCCGGCGCCGCATGAGCAGGGCCGTGAACGCCATGGACAGGGCGAACAGCACCAGCGCCACCACACAGGCGGAGCCGTAGTCGAAGCGCTGGAAGCCGAGGTTGTAGACGAGCTGGGGGAGGGTGAGCGTGGACTTGTCCGGGTAGCCCGGTTCGAACTGGGTGCCGGCGCCCTGGATCACGCCCGAGGCGACCTTCCCGGCGACCAGCGGCTGCGTGTAGTACTGCATCGTCTGGATCACGCCGGTGACCACCGCGAACATCACGATCGGGGAGATGTTCGGCAGGGTGACGTAGCGGAACCGCTGCCACGCCGACGCCCCGTCCAGCTCGGCCGCCTCGTACTGCTCCGCCGGTACGTCGAGCAGCGCGGCCATGAAGATGACCATGAGGTCGCCGATGCCCCACAGGGCGAGCAGGGTCAGGGCCGGCTTGGACCAGGCGGGGTCGTTGAACCAGCCCGGCGCTGAGATGCCCGCCTTCTCCAGCAGGGAGTCGACCGGGCCCGTGCCGGGGTTGAGCAGGAAGGCGAAGGCCATGGTGGCCGCAACCGGCGGGGCGAGGTAGGGCAGGTAGAACAGGGTGCGGAAGACCCCGGCCCCGGTCTTGATCTTCGTGATGAGCAGTCCCACACCGAGCCCAAAGACGACCCGGAGGGTCACCATGACCAGCACCAGCCACAGCGTGTTGCGCAGGGCGGGCCAGAACAGCGGGTAGTGCTCGAAGACGTACGTCCAGTTCTTCGTGCCGCTCCACGTCGGCGGCCGGAAGCCGTCGTAGTGCATGAACGAGAAGTAGACCGTGGAGATCAGCGGATACGCGAAGAAGACCGCGAAGCCGATCAGCCAGGGTGACATGAAGGCGGCCGTGCGCAGCGCCGACCTGCGGCGTTTCGAGGCGAGGGTGAGCGTGGTCATGGCTACTTCGCCTGCGCGATGTCCGTGTCGATCTGCGCGGCCGTCTTCCTCAGCCCGGCCTTCAGATCGGTGACCTTGCCGCTCTCGTAGTCGTAGCCGAACTGCTGGATCGTCACCAGGTACACACCGCCGTTGATCGATGCCGGCGTGGTGGTGGAGTCCGGGTTCGCGGCGATGTCCAGGAAGGTCTTGAACCGCGGGTCGTACTTCAGCTTCGGTGACTTCAGCGCCGCCAGCGTCGAGGGCACGTTGTGGATGTCGTTGGCGAAGCCGACCACCGCGTCGGTGTCCGTGGTCATGTACTTCACCAGCTCCCAGGCGGCGTTCTGCTTGTGGCTGGTGGCGGCGATGCCGGCGATGGTGCCGGTGATGTAGCCCTTGCCGTACTGGTCGGCCTGGTCGTCCGGGACGGGCAGCGGGGCGACGCCGATCTCGAACTTCGGCTTGGCCTCCTCGGCCATCCCGAGCCGCCACTCGCCGTCGAGCTGCATGGCGACCTGGCCCGTGTGGAAGGGGTGCTTGGGGCCCCACTCGTCGCCCAGGGTGGCCCGGAACTTCTCCAGTTTCTGGAATCCGCCGAGTTCGTCCACGAGCCTCTTCTGCAGCGTGAAGCCCTTCTCGAAGGCCGGGTCCGTGGCCAGGGCCGACTTGCCGTCCTTGCCGAAGTACGTGGGCGAGAACTGCGCGAAGTAGTGCTCGGTGGTCGACTCCCAGCCGTGGTAGTCCGGCATGAAGCCGAGCTGCTTGTAGCCGCCGTCCTGGGGGATCGTCAGCTTCTTGGCGTCGGCCTCGAACTCGGACCACGTCTTCGGCGGGTGCGCGATGCCCGCCTTCCCGAACGCCGTCTTGTTGTAGTACAGGCCGTAGGCGTCACCGAGCAGCGGCACGGTGCAGCGGTTGCCGTCGAACCGGGTGTACTCGTTCATCGCCTTCGGGAAGGTCGTCTCCGGGTCGATGTCCGCCTTCTTGAAGAAGGGGCCCAGGTCGATCAGCGCGCCCGACGAGCAGAACTTGCCCACGTTGTTGGTGGTGAAGGACGAGATGACGTCGGGGGCCCGGTCGCCGCCGCCGCGCAGCGCCTGGTTGATCTTGTCGTCGGTCATGTTGCCGACGACGTTCACATGGATGTTGGGGTGCGTCTTCTCGAAGCCGGCGACCAGCGACTTGACCGCCTTCACCTCGTTCGGCGCGCTCCAGGCGTGCCAGAAGTTGATCGTCGTGTCCTTCGACGGGTCGTCCGTGGCACCGGAGTCCGACTGGCCGGTGCACGCGGCGGTGAGCAGTACGGCGGAGGCGGTCAGGGCGAAAGCCGCTTTTCGGGCCACTCGGGGTATGGCTGTGGGCATGACGAGGTCTCCCAGGGACGGGGGTCGGGAAAACAGGGGAAACAGCGAATGCGGGGAAAGCAGGGAAAGCAGGGACAGCGGGGAAGGCGGGTGCGCTCAGCGCGAGGTGTCGAAGACCTCGTCGCGGGTGGCGGCGAGCGCGGACTCCAGCGCGCCGCGCAGGACGGGGTGGTCGTGGACGTCGCCCACGACCAGCCGTGGCCGGGCCGCGGCCAGCTCCTCCAGCTCGGCCTGGACGAGGGCGCGCAGCACCTCGCCGCCTGCCGTCAGGGCGGAGCCGCTGAGGACGACGAGTTCGGGGTCGAGGACGGAGACGAGCGAGGCGAGACCGGTGGCCAGCCGGGTCGCGTAGGTCCGCAGCAGCTCCCGGTGCGGGCCGCCCGCGTGGTCGGCGGCCCGGGCCAGCAGTTCCGCGGCGGCCTCGGTGTACGGCCCCGACGGCACGTCCTCGATGCCGAGTTCGCGGGCCAGCTTCGGTACGGCCTGGGAGCCGGCCAGTTCCTGGTAGCCGCCGCTGTTGGCCTTGGTCACCTGGCGCACCAGCGGGGTGCCGGGTACCGGCAGGAAGCCGACCTCGCCGGCGCCACCGGTCCACCCGCGGTGCAGCCGGCCGCCGAGGACGAGGGCGGCGCCCATGCCCTCCTGGTTCCACAGCAGCACGAAGTCCGCGTGGCCCCGGGCCGCGCCGAGCCGCTGTTCGGCGACGGCGACCAGGTTGACGTCGTTCTCGTACTCGACCGGCATCGGCAGCGCGGCGGCGAGTTCGTCGAGCAGCGCGGGGGAGTGCCAGCCGGGCAGGTGGGAGGCGTAGCGCAGCCGCCCGGTGCCCGGGTCGAAGGCGCCGGGGGTGCCGATGACCAGGCGGTGCACGTCGTCCCGGGCGAGCCCGGCGGCCTTCACGGCGCCGTCGAGGGCGTCGGTGACCTGCCGGACGACCGGGTGCGCCGGGCGACGGCCGGGGGTGGGCAGTTCGAACTCGCCGACGGTGCGGCCGGTGACGTCGGCGACGGCGGCGCGGATGCGGTGCGGGGTCACGTCCAGCCCTGCGGCGTACGCGGCGGCCGGGTTGACCGCGTAGAGCTGCGCGTTGGGTCCCGGCCGGCCCTCGCTGGTGCCGGTGACCCGGACCAGTCCCGCCGCCTCCAGGCGGGCGAGCAGTTGGGAGGCGGTCGGCTTGGACAGGCCGGTGAGCTTGCCGATCCGGGTGCGCGACAGCGGCCCGTGTTCCAGCAGCAGGTCGAGGGCGGCGCGGTCGTTCATGGCGCGCAGGACGCGCGGGGTGCCCGGCGTACCGGCGGTTCCTGCCATGCGTCTCGACACCTGCCTTTCCAGCCGCCCAGCTTTTCAGTGACCCGGCCTTGCCGTCCAGCCTTGATCACCGGCCGCCGGGAAGATCACTGTTAGGAAACTTTCCTATTGGCGTGGGAGGAACGTAAGCCCAGGACGAAGAGGGCGTCAATAGACAACGCCCCCGAGGCAACAGAGTCGTTACCTCGGGGGCGTGGGTCCGGGCGGGGTGCGCCCGGTCCGCGGTCTACTTGGCGGGCGGTGTCGAACGCTGCACCGCGATCGGCGTCGCGGCCGCCGACTGCGGGGAGTCCGCGTTGGAGTACGCCGACGGAGCCGCCACCGCCGCCGTCGGGTCCGGGGTGCCCTCGGCGTCCTCCAGGGCCGTCGCGCCGCCCACGATGCGGATGCTCGCCGCGTCGAAGGCCCGCTTGATGCGCCAGCGCAGCTCCCGCTCCACCGTCACCGACTTGCCCGGCATGGTCCTGGCCGTGACCCGGACCACCATGGAGTCGATCAGCACCGAGTCCAGGCCGAGCACCTCGACCGGACCCCACAGCAGCTCGTTCCAGGGCTCTTCCTTGGTCATCTTCTCGGCGACCTCGTCCAGCGTGGCCTTGACCCGGTCCAGGTCCTCGCCCGCCTTCACGGTCACGTCGACCCCGGCCGTCGCCCAGCCCTGGGAGAGGTTGCCGATCCGCTTCACCTCGCCGTTGCGGACGTACCAGATCTCGCCGTCGGCGCCGCGCAGCTTGGTCACCCGCAGCCCGACCTCTATCACCTCGCCGGAGGCCACGCCCGCGTCGATCACGTCACCGACGCCGTACTGGTCCTCCAGGATCATGAACACGCCGGAGAGGAAGTCCGTGACCAGGTTCCGGGCACCGAAACCGATCGCCACACCGGCCACACCCGCCGAGGCCAGCAGCGGCGCCAGGTTGATCTTGAACGTGGACAGCACCATCAGCGCGGCCGTGCCCAGGATCAGGAAGCTCGCCACCGAGCGCAGCACCGAGCCGATCGCGGCCGCCCGCTGCCGGCGCCGCTCGACGTTGACCAGCAGCCCGCCCAGCGCGCTGCCCTCCGCCGTCTGGGCCGACCGGGTCATCCGCTCTATCAGCTTGGTGATCGCCCGTCGGACCATCGCTCTGAGCGTGACGGCCACGACCACGACCAGCAGGATCTGCAGACCCATCGCGAGCCAGGTCGACCAGTTCTGCTCCACCCAGCTCGCCGCGTTCGTCGCGCTCTCCTGGGCGTCCTGGAGCGAGGGAACGGCCGGTGCGGTCGAACCGGAGGGGGAGGGGGACGGTGACGCGCCGGCGGCCAGCTGGACGACGGGCAAGGACACGGCAGGTACCTCCATGGTGCTGCGCGGTCCGTCCGGCAGGGCGGTCAAGGCGGGGCGGTCAAGGCTTTCGCGATCACGAAAAGGTCACCGGACGGACAGAACCAACACACTAACGGGGCATCGTGTGTGCTCCGCGCCGTTCCGCGGGGAGAGACCGGTCTCACCCCGGCTTGAACAGGTCATGATCCTGGGGATCCATCAGGTGTGGTCGAAAACACTCCCAGCCCGTTACCGGGACATGGTGGCGCGTTCACCAGGCATGAGGGGAGACTGACTGCAGATCGTCCCGGCGCGAGCCACGCGCCGCCGACGCCCAAGGAGGCACCCGTGCCGCATGTCCTGGTCCTCAACGCGTCGTACGAGCCGCTCGGCGTCGTACCGCTCCGCCGCGCGCTCGTCCTCGTCCTGGAGAACAAGGCCGTCTCCCTCGAGGAATCCGGCGCCTTTCTGCACAGCGCGACCGTCACAGTCCCCGCACCCAGCGTGGTCCGGCTCAAGCGTTTCGTCCGGGTTCCCTACCGCGGGCCCGTTCCTCTCACCCGCCGCGCGCTCTTCGCCCGGGACGGGGGCCGGTGCATGTACTGCGGTGGCGTCGCAACCAGCGTCGACCACGTCATCCCGCGCAGCCGCGGGGGCAAGCACGTCTGGGACAACGTGGTGGCCTCCTGCCGCCGCTGCAACCACGTCAAGGCCGACCGCCACCTCGTGGAACTGGGCTGGCGGCTGCGCCACAAACCCGCTCCGCCCACCGGTCTGGCCTGGCGCATCATCGGGACCGGCCATAGGGACCCGCGCTGGCTGCCCTACTTGCAGCCGTACGGCGCGGACGACGCCATGGCCCGGATCGACGGCATCTCCGCCTGACGATCCGGGCTTTCGCGCACCCCGTGGCCGAACGGGACCGATCAGCCACGGGGCCCTTCGGCGCGCGCCCCGTACACCGCGTACGCGGCGGCGCCCAGCACGAAGGCGGCGAGGGCCGCCGCCCAGGCGCCCGGCTGCGGGCCCGGCTGCATGGGCCAGGCCCACACCGTGACCGCGCGCCCGCGCGTCCCCACCGAGGCCAGGTACACGGCGCTCACATAGCCGAAGGCGGGCAGCCAGCTCAGTCGCGCGCCGAGCAGGACGGCCGAAGCCGCCGTGACGCCCGTGCAGCCGAGCGTGTTGCGGACCACCGCGGGCGCGCCGAACGTCTCCGCGTGCCCCAGCACCGCCAGCGGCAGCAGCGTCGCCGCCAGGGCCGTCAGCGCCCCCAGCTGCGCCAGCCGGCGCGGCCACCACGGCCGTACCGCCGTCCGGTCCAGCTCGTCCGAGGCCGTGTGCAGACTCGTGCCGATCACCGCGGCCGCCATCAGCGGGGCCAGCGCGACGACCGGCACCCGGCGGTCGGGGTCCAGGTAGGCGTCCAGGCCGCGCGCGGCCCAGACCGCGAAGGCGGTGGTGCCGGCCAGCGCGAGCAGCGCGAGCGGAACGGCGCGGGAGCGGGCGTAGAGCACGAGTCCGGTCACAGGGCCGGCACCCCCTTCACGTCACAGGTGCCCGCCGTCGCGAAGTACGCCGACAGCCACTCCCGGCGGTCCTGGTCGTCCATGGTGCGCAGCCGGGCGCGCGCGGCCTTGCGGGACCGTGCCTGCGCACGCTGCTCCGCGCTGCCCTTCGCGTCCCACGCGTCCGTGTCGTCCTGGAGCGGGCTGGGCGCCAGGTAGGCCTCCACCGCGTCGTCGGCGAGGAGCATCCGCCGCGTCGGGTGGAGACATTCGGGGCGCCGTTCCAACGCCGCGGCCGCCTCCCAGGCGTACTGCCGCGGATCTGTCAGCCGCCCCCGCACGACCGACCAGCCCAGCGGCGTCAGCATGGGTAGCTGGGCCTCGGGGTCCCGTGGCTCGTGGTTCACGTCCTCCCAGCGCGCCGGCAGGTTCCGGACCCCCTTGAGCCTGCCCGTGATGCCCGACAGGGCCTCGCCGATCTGCGGGAGCATCCCCGCGTACCGGGCCTCGACGCAGATCGCCGGGGTGGTCGAGGTGTCGCAGACCTGCCGGTGGGCGGCCGGGTCCTCGTGCCACAGGCCGTCCCCGGCCTGCACCAGCACCGTCGCAGCGGCCACGGCGGCGGCCAGCGGCAGCAGGGCCGTCGCCCGGCGCCGCGCGGCGGAGCCGAGCGCGGCGGCCAGCGCCAGGCCGGCCGTCCACCCGGCCATCGCGAGCGGCTGCCACCACACCGGGACGTCCGTGTCCATGATCGGGAAGGCCGGGTCGAGAGGTCCGGCGAGCCCCGGGTCGGCCGACGCGAGCACACCGAGCCCCACGTACCCGGCGATCGCCAGCAGCGGCGCGGCCAGCCGGGTGGGCACGGCCCGGCCCACCACGTGCCCGAGCAGCGCGGCCGCCGCCACCGCCACGGCGTCCCCGGGCACCGTGCCGAACCGGGGCCGGTCGCCCTGCGCGTAGGGCCAGGTGGCGAGCATCGCGAGCGCCGCCGCGACCAGGTGGCCGGCCGCCGTCCAGAACGCGACCGGCAGCGCCGAGGCCAGGAACCGGACCAGCGGCGTCCGGACGACCGTCCCCCACAGCTCCTCGGTACGGCGCCGCCGCTCCCGCCCGCCCTGCCAGCACCCCGCCGCCGCGGCCAGCGGAACGGAGACCAGCACGCTGTTGTGCAGCTGGGCGGCGGTCTCCGCCCAGCCGCCCTGCCAGTGCGCCGAGCTGCCGACCAGCAGCACTCCGAGCGTGAGCACCACGGCGGCCCCGGCGATGGGTGCGAAGCCGCGCACGGCCTCGGCGCGCAGCGGATGGGACACGCGTACGGGCGTCTTAGGTATGGTCACCGCACTCATCGCACCGACTCCCGCGCACCCGTGGCCCGGTGGGCCCGCAGCGCGGCGGTGTAGCCGCGCTCGATCGGGTGGTCGCCCGGTCCGTCCGAGGTCTCGCCCAGCTCCGAGAGCGACCGCGGTGTGCCCCGGTAGGCGATCCGGCCCGCGTCCAGCAGGGTGACCTCCGTGCAGGCGGCGGCCACGTCCTCCACCAGGTGGGTGGAGACCATCACCGTGGCCGAGGTGCCGAGTTCGCGCAGCAGCTCGCGGAACTCCACCCGCTGCTCGGGATCAAGACCGGCGGTCGGTTCGTCCAGCAGCAGCACGCCCGGTTCGTTGACGAGGGCCTGCGCGATGCCGACCCGGCGGACCATGCCCCCGGACAGGGTGCGGATCTTCGCGTCGATGCGGTCCGCGAGACCGACCCGGGCCACCGCGTCCGCCACAGCGTCCGGCACCCGTGCGGCGGGCACCTCCTTCAGCCAGGCCACGTACGCGACGAACTCCCGCACGGTGAAGCCCGGGTAGTAGCCGAACTCCTGCGGCAGATAGCCGAGCCGGCGCCGGACCTCGGCGCGCCCCCGCTCCTCGGCGGTGTCCCGGCCGAGGATCTCCACCCGGCCGTCGGACGGCTGCGCCACGGTGGCCAGTACCCGGATCAGCGAGGTCTTCCCGGCACCGTTCGGCCCGAGCAGGCCGTGCACCCCGGTGCCGAGGTCCAGGCCGACGCCGTCCAGCGCGAGGGTCTTGCGATGCCGGACCCGCAGGCCGGTCACGCTTACGGAACTCACAAGGGTCTCCCAGAGGGGACGCCGGGACGGGCCACGGACGGCCGCGGTCACCGGCGGATCGAAGAATCAGAGAAAAACGAAGAACATCGGAGAAAATCGGAGAAAAGGCGGGATCGAGGAATCGGTGGGTGGAGAAATCGGCCCTAGCGGCGCGGCAGGCGGTCGTAGGCCGGGCGGCGGGCCGCGAGCAGCGCCGCGCTGAGCACGGCCGCCGCCGCCCACGCGCTCTGCGCCCCCGCGCCGTCCAGGCAGCGGGAGAGCTGCTCGGCCAGCCGTTGCGTGGCCTCGCCGCCCGGCGCGGCCGGCACCGGCGCGAGCACCGCGCACAGCCAGCCCCCCGCCGTCGCGGCGGCCGCCGTCCGGAAGCCGGTGAAGGACGCCAGGGCCAGCGTGGCCAGGGACAGCGCCAGCCCCGGCAGCAGCCAGGCCGCGGCGGCCGGGGCACCCGAGGCGGGCAACAGCCAACCGGTGAGGGTCAGCAGCGGCAGGCACACCGCGAGCACCATGGCCGTCCGGGTCAGCGCGAGCCGCAGCCCGCCCGCCGGGGTGGCCGCGACCACCTCGTACAGCGGGTCGGCGTGCGGCCCGTAGGACAGTGCGACCCCGGCGACCGGCACGACCGGGGCGATCGCCAGCAGCAGCGCCCGCGCCCCGTGGAACCCGCCGCCGAATTCCAGGACCATCGCGCCCAGAGCCACCAGCAGCACGGCGGGCAGCCACGCCCCGCGCACCGCGGGCCCGGCGGCCCACAGCAGACGGGCGGCGCGGGGCGGCCCCGGGACCGGCGCCGGAGCCGGTACGAGCGGCCGGGCCACCGGCGGGGCGGCCGCCAGCACCGCCTCCCCGACCTCGGCCAGCAGCGCGGCGGGCGCCGTGCCGCGCACCGCCCGCGACACCCGGACGGCGCACTGCGTGCAGCCTTCCAGGTGCTTCTCCAGCGACCAGGCGTCCGGCTCCGGCAGGGAGCCGTCGGCGTAACGGGCGACGAGGTCGTCGCAGGCGTGCCACACACGGGCGTTGCCGCGGGTCATGCCGTGCCTCCCAGCGGGGACGGGTGCAGGTGGTCCAGGGCCGCGCGCAGCTCGGCGCGGGCCCGCCGGGCACGGGACTTGACCGTGCCCTCGGGTATGCCCAGCAGCCGCGCGGCCTCCCGGGTGCTCAGCCCGTCCACGACGGTCGCGCGCAGCACCTCGCGCAGCTCCGGGGAGATCCGGTCCAGGGCCGCGCCGACGTCGCCGTACTCCAGACCGGCCAGCACCCTGTCCTCGGCGGACGCCGCGGCCGCGTACCGGCCGTGCGGCTCCGGCTCCAGCGGCGGGCCCGCCAGCCGGGCGGCCCGCTCCTGCGCCCGCCGGGCGTCGACCAGCCGCCGCGCGGCGATGGTCCACAGCCAGCCGCCGGCCTCCTGCCCGCGGTGCCCGGCCGCCGACCGCCACACCGTGACGAAGGTGTCCTGCAGCACCTCCCGGACGACCTCGGGATCGGCGCAGCGCCGTGTCAGCCGCGCGTACAGCCATCCCGCGTGCCGGTCGTACAGCTCGGCCATCGCCGCGGCGTCGCCCGCCGCGACGGCCCGCAGCAGTGCCGCGTCGCCACCGGCGCCGTCCTCATCCCGCTGGCCCCCCACGGGGCGGAACAGTCTCACACCCCCTCTATCGACGGCCCGGCCGGTACCGGATCACCACCAGGCGCTCACCCCTGCCCCACCGGTCGTGGAGAGTGCCGCCGCCGTCTCTGGGTAGGCCTGCCGTAACCACCGCAAGCCGCAGCAATCGACCCAGTGACAAGGAGGCCTCCGTGGCCGCACCGGCTCGTCTCACGATCCCGGCCCAGTGGAAACCCGTGGCGGACCCGTCCGCCGAGACCACCGACGTACAGGCGTGCGTCTTCAGCGCGGAGGCCGCGTGCGCGGAGGCGCCACTGACCAGTGAGCCGCCGCTGCCCGACGCCGAGCCGCTGACCAGCGAGCCGCCGCTCGCCGACGCGGCCCCGCTGACCAGCGAGTCCGACCCGGTCCCCGACTCGTTCGACGCGGTGCTGTAGATGACCGCGGCGCACGAGGACGAGCCGCACGCGCACGAACCGCACGGGGACGAGCCGCAGGAGGACGGACCGCTGGCCCGGCTCGCCGGGCTGCACGGGGTCGCCACCTCCTACCGCCCCGCCCCGGACCGCACGGTCGCGGTCCCCGCCTCCGCCGTGGTCGCCGCCCTGGCCGCCCTCGGCGTCGACGCGGGCACCCCGGACGCCGTCCGCTCCGCGCTCGCCGGGCGGGAGCGCGAGCTGCGCGAGCGGCTGCTGCCGCCCACGGTCGTGCACTGGGCCGGTGACCCGAGCGGCCCCACCGCCCTCACCGCGCTGCCCCCCGGCACCCGGCTGACCGTCGAGACCGAGCAGGGCGAGGCGCGGGACGGCGCCGAGGGCCTGCCGCTGGGCGTCCACCGGGTGACCGCCACCGCCCCGGACGGCCGCACCGGCCAGGCCCATCTCGTCGTCGCGCCGGACCGGCTGCCCGCCCTCGCCGGCCGTTCCTACGGCCTGCTCGTGCAGCTCTACTCGCTGCTCTCGCGGCGCTCCTGGGGCATGGGCGACCTCGGTGACCTGGCCGAGCTGGCCGGCTGGGCCGGCCGGACCGCGGGTGCAGGCTTCGTGCAGGTCAACCCGCTGCACGCGGCCGTGCCCGGAGCCCCGACCGACCCCTCCCCGTACCGGCCGTCCTCGCGCCGCTTCCCCGACCCCGTGCACCTGCGGATCGAGGCGATCCCCGAGTTCGCCCACCTCGACGATCCCGCGGACCGCGCCCGGCTGCAGGAACTGCTGGAGCGCGCCGCACGGCTGCGCGCCGCCGTCCTCGACAAGGGCGACCTCATCGACCGGGACGCGGTGTGGGAGCTGAAGCGGCAGGCTCTGGAACTGGTCCTGGAGGTGCCGCTCGGACCGGGGCGGCAGGCCGCCTACGACGCCTTCCGCGCCGAGGAGGGGCAGGCGCTGGAGGACCACGCCACCTGGTACGCCCTCGCCGAGACGTACGGCCACGACTGGCACCGGTGGCCCGAGCCGCTGCGCGACCCCCGCTCCGCCGCGACCGCGCGGGCCCGCGCCGACCTGGCCGCACGCGTCGACTTCCACTCCCGCCTCGCCTGGCTCACCGACGGCCAGCTCCGCGCCGCGCAGCGCACCGCCCGCGAGGCCGGCATGCCCGTCGGGATCGTGCACGACCTCGCCGTCGGGGTGCACCCGTCGGGTGCCGACGCCTGGGCGCAGGGGGACCACTTCGCCGCCGGGATGTCCGTCGGCGCCCCGCCCGACGCCTTCAACGCCCGCGGCCAGGACTGGGGGCTGCCGCCCTGGCGCCCCGACCGCCTCGCCGCCTCCGGGTACGCCCCTTTCCGCCGGCTCCTGCGCGCCCTCTTCCGTTACGCCGGCGCCCTGCGCATCGACCACGTGATGGGCTTGTTCCGGCTCTGGTGGGTGCCCCAGGGCAGCCCGCCCACCGAGGGCACCTACGTCCGCTACGACGCCGAGGCCATGCTGGCCGTGCTCGCCCTGGAGGCCTCCCGCGCCGGGTCGGTGGTGATCGGCGAGGACCTGGGCACCGTGGAGCCGGGGGTCCGCGAGACGCTCCAGCGGCGCGGGGTGCTCGGCACCTCCGTGCTGTGGTTCGAGCGGGACTGGGAGGGCGACGGCCGTCCGCTGCCGCCGGAGCGCTGGCGCGCCGACTGCCTGGCCACCGCCACCACCCACGACCTGCCGCCGACCGCCGCCCGGCTCACCGGCGACCACGTCGAGCTGCGCGACCGCCTCGGCCTGCTGACCCGCCCGGCCGCCGAGGAGCGCGCGGAGGCGACCGCGGACACGGCGGAGTGGCTCGCGCTGCTGGGCAGCCTCGGGCTGCTGGACAGTCCGGCGGCCGGGCCCCCGGGCTCCGACGAGCAGGCGGAGATCGAGGGCGTCCACCGCTTCCTGCTGCGCACCCCGGCCCGCCTGATCGGGGTCTGGCTCCCGGACGGCGTCGGCGACCGGCGGCCGCAGAACCTGCCCGGGACCTGGGACCAGTACCCGAACTGGCGGCTGCCCATCGCCGGTTGTGACGGCCGTCCGGTCGCGCTGGAGGAGCTGACGGCGTCGCCGCGGCTGCGCGCGCTGCTGGAGGTCTGCCGGGCCGGGGAGGGGGCCGGGCCCGTGTAGGGCACCCCGGGCGCGCGGCCGTCCGGGGCGTTCGCTAACTTGAGAACGTGGACAAGAAGAACGCCCTGCGCGCCGGCGCCCTGGCTGCCGGTACGACGCTGATGATGCTGCTCATGTCGTCCCCCGCGCTCGCGCTGACCCGCGACGACGGCGACGACCCCGGCGCCGGCCTGAGCGTCGCGCAGACGCTGGGCCTGTACGTGCTGTGCCCCCTGGCGCTGTTCGCGGTCATCACGGGTCTGGTGATGGTCCTGGACAAGTCCAAGACCCGCGTGACCAAGCCCGCGAAGGCCCGGGCCAAGGCCTGATCCGCCGCTGATCTTCGCCGAGGGCGCCGTTCCCACCGCTCACATGGGGTGGGAACGGCGCCCTCGGCGCGTTTCCGGCGTTCCCGCGCGTTTTTGGCGTCCGCGCGCGCCTAGTCCGCCTCCGCCCGGGTTCCCGCGAGCAGTTCGCGCAGCAGGCCGGCCAGCAGCTCGGCCTGTTCGCCGTCGAGTGACGCCAGCGCGGCGCTCTGCACGGCCAGACCCGCGCCGACCGCCCGGTCGACGGCGTCGAGCCCCTGCTCGGTCAGGGTGACCTGGAGGCCGCGCCGGTCGTGCGGGTCGGGGGAGCGGCGCAGCAGCCCGGCCCGTTCCAGCTTGTCGAGGCGGCCCGTCATGCCGCCGGTGGTGAGCATCAGCGTCTCCGCGAGCCGGCGCGGGGAGAGGGTGAACGGTTCGCCGGCCCGGCGCAGGGTGGCCAGCACGTCGAACTCGCCGCGCGAGATGCCGTAGGGCGCGTAGGCCTTCTCCATGCGGTCGCCCATGGCGCGGGCGAGGCGGTAGATCCGCCCGAACACCTCCATGGCCCTGGTGTCCAGGTCGGGCCGGACGGCCGCCCACTGGTCGATGATCGCGTCCACGGGATCCCTGCCCTGCTGGCGGCCTTCACTCATGGGCCGAGTATCGCTCCACCGAAGGTCGGCCGCAAGAAAGTAGCTTGACGAAAAGTAGCTTAGAGCTAAGCTACTTTCCATCAAGTCACTCAGGAGGGGAGCCGACGGTGAAGTGGCACAGAGTGCGCGACGAGCGGGTGGCGGGGGAGTGGGCCCTGCCCGTGGCCGCCGCGGTCAACGGAGTGGGCACGGGCATGTACGTCCCGTTCACGCTGGTCTTCTTCCACAGCGTCACCGGGCTGTCCTTCGCGGCCGTCGGCGCCGTACTGACCGTCACCGGCCTGGCGGGCATCGCCGCGCTGCCGTGGGCCGGCGCGATGGTCGACCGGTACGGCGCCAAGCGCGTCCAGTACCTGTTGTACGGCGTCCGGGTGCTGGGCTTCGCCCTTTACCCTTTCGCCCACGCCCTCGTCGCCTTTGCCGCCGTCGCGCTGGTCACCGCGGCCGCCGACCGGGCCTTCCCGGCCGCCCAGCAGGCCCTGATCGGCGAGGTGGCCCGGGGCGCCGGAAGGGACCGGCTCCAGGCGTCGACCCGCGCGCTGCAGAACGCCGGCAACGGGGCGGGCGCGCTGCTGGCCACGTTGGTGATCGCCCTCGCGGGCAGCGCCGGGTACGCCTACGCGGCCTGGGGCAACTCCGTCTCCTTCGCGCTCGCCGCGCTGCTGCTGCGCCCGCTGAAGCCGCTGCCCGCCGCGCCCGGCACCCCGGCCGCGCGCCGCACCGGCGCCGGGTACCGGCTCGTCCTCGCCGACCGGCCCTTCCTGGTCCTCACCGGCGCCAACTTCCTGAACGCCCTCAGCTACTCGGCCCTCTCCGTCCTCTTCCCGCTGTTCGCCGTGGAATGGCTGCACGGGCCGGTCGCGCTCACCGGCGCCGCGTTCACCGTCAACACCGCGCTGTGCGCCGCGGCCGGCGTGTTCGTCGGCGCCCGGGTCCGGCGGGCCGGGGCCCGGCGCACCCGGGCCGCGGCGCTGGGCGGGGGCCTGTTCGCGACCGCCTTCGCCGCCCAGATCGTGCTCGGCACCCTGCGGCCCGGCTCGGGCCCGGTCCTGGCCGGCGCCCTGGTCGCGGTGGTCCTCGTCTACACGCTCGGCGAGCTGGTCCACAGCCCCGCCGCCGAGGTGCTCGCCGTGTCGGCGGCGCCCGAGGCGGTGCGCGGCCGCTACATGGCGGCGTACCAGATGTCCTGGTCCCTGGCCAAGGCGGTGGCGCCCTCCCTGTTCACCTCCCTGCTCGCGCTGGACGGCCGGGTGCCGTGGGCCTTCCTGATGCTCACCTCGGCGGTGGCCGCGGCCCTGCTGCTGCGGGTGGAGCGCCGGCTGCCCGCTGAGGCGGTACGGCCGAAGCCGGTGACGGTCGGCGGCACCACCCCCGCCGTCCCCGCGCCCGCCACGGTGTGACCCCACCTTCCGAGATCGAAGGGAACCGTCATGAAGCGACCCCTGACCGTGCTGCTCACCGCTCTCGCCCCCGTCTCCTGGGGCACCACGTACGCCGTCACCACCGAGTTCCTGCCGCCGGACCGCCCCCTGTTCACCGGACTGGTGCGGGCCCTGCCGGCCGGCCTGCTGCTGCTGGCGCTGACCCGGGTGCTGCCGCGCGGTGCCTGGTGGTGGAAGGCCCTGGTGCTCGGCGCGCTGAACATCGGCGCTTTCTTCCCGCTGCTGTTCGTGTCGGCGTACCGGCTGCCCGGCGGTACGGCCGCCGTGGTCGGCTCGGTCGGGCCGCTGTTCGTCGTCGGCCTCTCGCTGCCGCTGCTCGGGCAGCGGCCGGCGGTGCGCCACCTGGTCACCGGGGCCGTGGCCGCCGTCGGGGTGAGCCTCGTCGTGCTCAAGGGGGCCGGCGCGCTCGACCCGCTCGGGGTCCTTGCGGCCGTCGCCTCCACCGCCTCGATGTCCACCGGGACGGTGCTGACCAAGCGGTGGGGGCGCCCGGCCGGCGTCGGCCCGCTGGCCCTGGCCGGCTGGCAGCTCACCGCGGGCGGCCTGCTCATCGCGCCGGTCGCGCTGCTGGCCGAGGGCGCCCCGCCCGCGTTCGACGGCCCTGCGCTGGCCGGGGTCCTCTACCTCGCCCTGGCGAACACGGCGGTCGCCTACTGGCTCTGGTTCCGCGGCATCGGCCGGCTCGGCGCCACCCAGGCGGGCTTCCTCGGCCCGCTGTCCCCGCTCACCGCGGCCGTGGTCGGCTGGGCGGCCCTGGGCCAGGCGCTCACCCCGGTGCAGACGGCGGGCATGGTGCTGGCCTTCGGCGCGACGCTGGCGGGCCAGGTGGGGACGGGCCGGCCGCGACCGTTCAGCTCCGCTGAAAGGACTGCTCGAAAAGATTCGATGGACCTGACGGTTCCGGCACTGCGACGGTAGGCGTACACCCGCCCACCGCCCAGCGAGAGGACCCCTGTGGCCGCAGTCCGGCCCCGGACCACCCCACCCCGACCGACCGCGCCCGCCGGTACCGCACCAAGTGAGACCCCCGCCGCCACCGCACGCGCCGGTTACGCACCGGGCGCGGCCCCCGCCGCCACCGCGCCCGCCGCCACCGCGCCCGCCGGTACCGCGCGCGCCCCGCTCCCGAGAGCCGCCGCGTCCCTGCGCGGGCCGGCGCTCGCCGGCCTCGCCACGGTCGTCTGGTCCGGCAGCTTCGTCACCTCCCGCGCGCTGCACGACAGCGTCCCGCCGGTCCAGCACGCCTTCTGGCGCTGGGTGATCGCCCTCGTGGCGGTCGCCCCCTTCGGCGCCCGGCAGGCCTGGCGCCGGCGGGCGGTGATCCGCCGGCACGCCCGCTACGTCCTGCTGGTCTCGCTGCTCGGCGTCGCCGGCTACAACACCCTCGTCAACCAGGCGGGCCTGACCACCCCGGCCGCCACCATGGGCATGATCATGGCCGCCTCACCCGTCCTGATGGCGCTGTTCGAGCGGCTGCGCGGCACCCGGCTCGGGATGCGGCGGACCGCCGGACTGCTCACGGCCTGCGCGGGCGTGTTCCTGCTCATGGGCGGCGGAGCCGGCTTCGGGCCCGGGGACCTGTGGATGATCGCCGCGTCCTGCTGCTTCGCCGGCTACAGCGCTCTGCTCCGCCGCCGTCCCGCCGAACTGGGCGGCGCCGCCTTCCTGGTCACCACGTTCCTCGTCGGCACGGTCCTGCTGCTGCCGGTGCAGGCGGCCGACCTCGCCGTGCACGGCGGCTTCCGCCCCACGGCCGGCACGGTCCTGTCCCTGCTCTACGTCGGCGTGGCCTCCTCGGCGGTCGCCTTCTTCGCCTGGAACCGCGCCATCGCCCTGATCGGTGCCACCCGCGCGGGCATCGTCTACTACCTCCAGCCGGTGTGCGTCGCCGCCCTCTCCTGGCCCCTGCTCGACGAACGGACCGGCCCACCCCAGCTCCTGTGCATGACCCTGATCCTGACCGGAGTCGTCCTGGGCACCCGCGCCCGCCCTTGAGGGCCGTCCCGCAAGGGGCGGTGCCGGCCGGCGTGTAGCGTGCCGGCATGGCCGAGTGGGACCTGAGGAAACTGCGGATCCTGCGTGCGCTGCGGGAGCGGGGCACCGTCACCGGGGCGGCCGAGGCCCTGCACATGACCCCTTCCGCGGTCTCCCAGCAGCTCACCAACCTCGCTCGGCAGCTCGGCGTCTCGCTGCTGGAGGCCCAGGGGCGCGGGGTGCGGCTCACCGACGCGGCCCGGCTGGTGCTGCGGCACGCGGACGCCGTCTTCGAGGAACTGGAGCGGGCCGACGCCGCGCTGGCGGCCCACGCGCGGGGAGAGGCGGGCGAGGTCCGGGTCGGCGCCTTCGCCACGGCCGTGCCCGCCCTCGTCGTACCCGCTGTGCGCGCCCTGCGGACGGCCCACCCGGGCGTGACCGTACGCGTCCGTGAGACCGAGGCCGGCGAGGCGTACGAGCTGCTGGCCGCCGGGGAGGTCGACCTCGCGCTCTCCCTCGGCGCCGAGGCACCCAGCGCGGCCGACCCCCGTTTCACCCGGCTTCCGCTGCTGTCCGACCCGCTGGACGTCGCCCTGCCCCCGGACCACCCGCTGGCCGCCGCGCCCGGCCTCACCCTCGCCGACCTCGCCGCCGAACCGTGGATCTTCGGCGGCAGCGGCCCCTGGTCGGACATCACCCGGCGCGCCTGCGAGGCCGCGGGCTTCACCCCGCACCAGGGCCACTCGGCCTCCGGCTGGACCGCCATCCTGGCCATGGTGGAGGCGGGCATGGGCGTCGCCCTGGTCCCCCGCACCGCCGCGGCCCGCCGGGAGGGCGTCGTGATGCGGGAACTGGCCGCCGACCGCCCGGTCCGGCACGTGATCGCCGCGGTCCGCAAGGGAGCGCAGTCGGCAGCGGCCCTCGACCGAGTCCTCCAGGCCCTGCGCACGGCGGCGGGCGCCCTGCCGGACCGAGCCCACGAGCCGGGCGTGGCGGGCGCACCGCCGGGCCGGGCCCGCGGGCGGCTGGCGGAAGACGCGTGAAGGGCGCCCGGCGGCGAGCCGGGCGCCCTTCACGGGGTTGCGGGACCTACGACGCCGCGGCGGCGTCCGCGGCCTGGGCCTTCAGGGCGCGCTCGACGCCCGAGCGGGACTCCGAGACCAGGCGGCGCAGGGCCGCGTTGGGCTCGGCCGCGGCCAGCCAGGTGTCCGTCCGGGCCAGGGTCTCGTCGGAGACCTGGATCGCCGGGTACAGGCCGATCGCGATCTGCTGGGCGATCTCGTGCGAACGCGAGTCCCAGACGTCCTTGACGACCTCGAAGTACCGCTCCGCGTACGGCGCGAGCAGCTCCCGCTGGTCGGTCTGCACGAAGCCGCCGATCACGGCCTCCTGCACGGCGTTCGGCAGCTTGTCGGACTCGATGACCGACTCCCACGCCTCCGCCTTGGCCTCCGGGGTCGGCCGGGCGGCCCGGGCGGTGGCAGCGTGCCGCTCACCGGCCGCCGTCCGGTCCCGCTCGTACTCGGCCGAGATCTCCGCCTCGTCGAAGCGGCCGACCGCGGCGAGCCGCTGCACGAACGCCCAGCGCAGCTCGGTGTCGACGGCGAGGCCCTCGATCGTCTGCGAGCCGTCCAGCAGCCCCTCCAGCAGGTCGAGCTGCTCCGGCGTGCGGGCCGTCCCGGCGAAGGCCCGCGCCCAGGCGAGCTGGTGGTCGCCGCCCGCCTCGGCCGCGCGCAGGTGCGCCAGCGTGGCGTCGGTCCAGCGGGCCAGCAGCGCCTCCCGGGTGGCCGGGGCGGCGTACAGGTCGATCGCCAGCTTCACCTGGCGGTGCAGCGACTGGACGACACCGATGTCGGACTCCTTGCCGATGCCGGACAGCACCAGCGCCAGGTAGTCGCGGGTGGCCAGCTCGCCGTCGCGGGTCATGTCCCACGCCGACGCCCAGCACAGGGCGCGCGGCAGGGACTCCGCGAAGTCCCCGAGGTGCTCGGTGACCACGGCCAGGGACTTCTCGTCCAAGCGGACCTTGGCGTAGGAGAGGTCGTCGTCGTTGAGCAGGACGACGGCGGGCACGCGCTTGCCGGTGAGCTGCGGCACGGCGGTCAGTTCGCCGTCGACGTCCAGCTCGATCCGCTCGGTGCGCACCAGCTTGCCGTCGGCCGACAGGTCGTACAGGCCGATCGCGATGCGGTGCGGCCGCAGCGTCGGCTCGCCCTTGGCGCCCGCCGGCAGGGCCGGGGCCTCCTGGCGGACGGCGAAGGAGGTGACGACCCCCTCCGCGTCCGTCTGCACCTCCGGCCGCAGGACGTTGATGCCGGCCGTCTCCAGCCACTTCTTCGACCAGGTCTTCAGGTCACGGCCGGAGGTCTCCTCCAGCGCGCCCAGCAGGTCCGACAGGCGCGTGTTGCCGAACGCGTGCCGCTTGAAGTAGGCCTGCACGCCCCGGAAGAACTCCTCCTCGCCCACGTAGGCGACGAGCTGCTTCAGCACGCTCGCGCCCTTGGCGTAGGTGATGCCGTCGAAGTTGACCAGCACGTCGTCCAGGTCGCGGATGTCCGCCATGATCGGGTGCGTGGACGGCAGCTGGTCCTGCCGGTAGGCCCAGGTCTTCATCGAGTTGGCGAACGTGGTCCACGAGTGCGGCCACTTCGAGCCGGGCGCGGAGGCCTGGCAGGCGATGGAGGTGTACGTGGCGAACGACTCGTTCAGCCACAGGTCGTTCCACCACTCCATGGTGACCAGGTCGCCGAACCACATGTGGGCCAGCTCGTGCAGGATGGTCTCCGCGCGCACCTCGTACGCCGCGTCGGTCACCTTGGACCGGAAGACGTACTGGTCGCGGATGGTCACGGCGCCCGCGTTCTCCATCGCGCCCGCGTTGAACTCGGGCACGAAGAGCTGGTCGTACTTCTCGAACGGGTACGCGTAGTCGAACTTCTCCTGGAACCAGTCGAAGCCCTGCCGGGTCACCTCGAAGATCGCGTCCGAGTCGAGGAACTCGGCGAGCGAGGGCCGGCAGTAGATGCCGAGCGGCACGCTCTGCCCGTCCTTCTCGTACACGCTGTGCACCGAGTGGTACGGGCCGACGATCAGCGCCGTGATGTACGACGAGATGCGGGGCGTCGGCGCGAAGGTCCAGACGTTCCCCTCCGGCTCGGGCGTCGGCGAGTTGGAGACGACCGTCCAGCCCTCGGGCGCCTTCACGGTGAACTGGAAGGTCGCCTTCAGATCGGGCTGCTCGAACGAGGCGAAGACCCGGCGGGCGTCCGGGACCTCGAACTGGGTGTAGAGGTACGCCTGCTCGTCGACCGGGTCCACGAAGCGGTGCAGGCCCTCGCCGGTGTTGGTGTAGGCGCAGTCGGCGACGACCCGCAGGATGTTGCGGCCCGACAGCAGGCCGCGCAGCGCGATCCGCGAGTCCGCGAAGACCTCGGCGGGGTCGAGCGCGTCCCCGTTGAGCGTCACCTCGTGCACGGCCGGGGCGACCAGGTCGATGAAGGACGTCGCCTCGTTCTCGGCGACGTCGAAGCGCACCGTGGTCACGGACCGGTAGGTACCGCCCTCCTGCGCGCCGGAGAGGTCGAGATCGATCTCGTACGAGTCAACGGTGAGCAGCTTCGCCCGCTGCTGCGCCTCTTCGCGAGTCAGGTTTGTGCCAGGCACGCGGTCATCTCCTCGATATGGGTGGGTTCGGTCATCCTTCCACGGGACCTGCACGCAGGGCGACGTCCAGCGGCTGCGCGGCGCAGCCCTAGGGAAAGCCCTATGGCAAGCGGGAGGGCGGGTCCCCCGAGGGGGCACCCGCCCTGCCGATTCCGCGGCGCGCCGTGACGCACCGTGACGTGCTGTGCCCGAAGCGGTCAGCCCTTGAGCTCCGCCGCCACCAGCTCCGCGATCTGCACCGCGTTCAGCGCGGCGCCCTTGCGGAGGTTGTCGTTGGAGATGAACAGGGCCAGGCCGTTGTCGACCGTCTCGTCCCGGCGGATGCGGCCCACGTACGAGGCGTCCTTGCCGGCCGCCTGCAGCGGGGTCGGGATGTCCGAGAGGGCGACGCCCGGGGCGCCGCCGAGCAGCTCGGTCGCGCGCTCCGGCGACAGCGGGCGCGCGAACCGGGCGTTGACCTGGAGGGAGTGGCCGGAGAAGACCGGGACGCGCACGCAGGTGCCGGAGACCTTCAGCTCCGGGATCTCCAGGATCTTGCGCGACTCGTTGCGCAGCTTCTGCTCCTCGTCGGTCTCGTTCAGACCGTCGTCGACGATGCTGCCCGCGAGCGGGAGCACGTTGAACGCGATGGTGCGCTTGTAGACCTGCGGCTCGGGGAAGTCGACCGCCTCGCCGTCGTGGGTCAGCTTGTCCGCCTCGGCGGCCACCTTCTGCACCTGCCCGTGCAGCTCGGCCACGCCCGCGAGACCGGAACCGGAGACCGCCTGGTAGGTCGCGACGACCAGGGCCTCGAGACCGGCCTCCTCGTGCAGCGGCCTGAGCACCGGCATGGCGGCCATCGTGGTGCAGTTCGGGTTGGCGATGATGCCCTTGGGGCGGTCCGCGATCGCGTGCGGGTTCACCTCGGAGACCACCAGCGGGACCTGGGGGTCCTTGCGCCAGGCGGACGAGTTGTCGATCACCACGGCCCCCTGGGAGGCGACCTTCTCGGCCAGCGCCTTGGAGGTCGCGCCGCCCGCGGAGAAGAGCACGATGTCCAGGCCGGTGTAGTCGGCGGTCGACGCGTCCTCCACGGTCACGCCGTCCAGCACGGTCCCGGCCGAGCGGGCCGAGGCGAACAGGCGCAGCTCCGTGACCGGGAAGTTCCGCTCCGCGAGGATTCCGCGCATGACCGTGCCGACCTGACCGGTGGCTCCGACGATTCCGACCCTCACGGCGACTCCCTCTACGTGTCTCTACTGCGTGTCTCTTGCGTGACCGGGGCTTTTCCATGATGCGGCCGACCCCGGTCCACCTGTCCAATTCTTTGCGACGCGTGCCCGAGGAGTGGGACACGATTACCCGGCGGACGGTTCCGGACCTCCGTCGAACACCCCGCTGAGCTGCAGATGTTCCCCCGGTGGCGGGCCCGCGCCGGAAGCTGTGCTGTGCCGCCCCTGCCCGTCCGGGCCTCGGCCACACGGCGGTGTGACGTACGCCTCGCCGAAGTCCCGGAGCACCGGCCGAACGTTTCCGGCCGTCCGGGCGTCGTAGGGGCAGACGCGGGAGGGGGTGGCTTGTGCTGCGCGGAGGGGCGCGCCGCGACCAGGGGGCGTACGCCGGTGCGGACGGGACCGGCCGTACCGAGGACGATCCCCTGGACGCGGCCCAGGAACGCCGGGTGCGGGCGGTGCTCGCGCTCGGCGGCGTGCCGCAGGCGGACCTGCCGGACGGGGTGCAGCAGGTCCGCCTGCGGCTGCTGGAACGGGCCGCGAGCGGGCGGGAGGCACCGCGGGACGTGTCGGCGTGGGCGGCGGTGGTCGCCTCCAACCTGGCCATGGACTGGCACCGGGCCAAGCGGCGCCAGGAGCGGCTCGGGGAACGGCTGGCCGCGCTGCGCGAGCCCGCGCACGCCTCCGGCGAGGAGAACAGTCTGCTCTCCCTCGCCGTCGCCCAGGGCCTGGACGAACTGCCCGACACCCAGCGCCAGGTCCTCGTCCTGCGCTTCTTCGCCGACCTGCCGGTGCGCGGGATCGCCGACGAGCTGGGCATCCCGGAGGGCACGGTCAAGAGCAGGCTGCACACGGCGGTCCGCGCCCTGCGCGCGAGGCTGCACGAGGACGAGCACGAGGGGGTGTGACATGACCGCCGAACACGAGGGCGCGGAGGGCGCGCGGGAGTACGCCGGCATGGACGCGCTCATGGCCGCGATCACGGGCGACCCCCTGCCGGAGGAGGCCCGCCGGGACCCCGCCTTCCTGACCGAGCACCACGCGGCCGAAACCGACGTGGCCCTGCTCAGGCACCACCTGACCAGGCTCGCCGAAGCCCTGACCGGCGAGACCCCGGGCGACCGACCCACGCCGAGCACCGGACGCACCCCGACCCCCCGGGAGCCGGCCGAGGACGGGCCCACCGCCCCTGCCGGGGAGGTCGACGCCGGCACCACGCCCTCCGCCGACGAGGCCGACGCCGGCAGCAACGCCCCTGCCGGGCAGGGCCACGCCGGCACCACCGCCCCTGCCGGGAAGGCTGACGGCGGCAGCACGGCGCCTGCCGGGGAGGGCGATGCCGGCGCGACTGCCCCGGCCGGGGAAGCCAACGACGAGACCACCGCCCCCTCCGGGGAGACCGACGCCGAGACCGCTCCCGTCGGGGAGGTCGCCGCCAACACCACCGCTCCCGCAGGGGAGGCTGACGGCGGCGCCACCGCCCCCTCCGGGGAGACCGACGCCGGGACCACCGCCCCTGCCGGGGAGGCTGACGCCACCGCTCCCGCTGCCCCGGTGCGGCCCGGCAGGCGGTCTCGTGATGTCGCCCGGCCCGGCACCCCGCCGCGACCCGGTCGCCCGCGTGGTCCCCGGCGGGCCCTGCGGGTCGCGCTGGGCTCGCTGGCCGGTGTGGCGGCCCTCGGCATGGTGGCCGGGCTCGGTCTGCTCGTCGCCCGGACCGGGGGGACCGGCGCGGACGCGAAGTCGAGCGCGGCCGACGCCGCCAAGAGCGCGGGCCAGGCCCCGGTGGAGACCTCCGGTGACGCCGGCCGGCCCGACACCCCGGCCCAGGCCCTGGCCTGCTACAAGCTGGTCGTCGAGGGCACCGTGGCCGCGGTGGAGCCGCGGTCCGGGTCGCCCTGGACCCGGATCGAGCTGACCGTGCGCCGGGCGTACGAGCCCGCGCACACACCGGCCCGGGTCGCCTTCGACCTCGACGCCGGCGCGCGGCCGGCCCCGCGCGAGGGCCAGCACGTACTCGTCGCGGTCGGCCGTGGGCGGACCAACGCCTCCCTGTGGGCCGTCGGGGACACCCGCGTGGCGGTCAACCGGGCCTGGATCACCGAGGCGCTCCCCGAGGCCCGGCACACCGGCTGCCCGTCCGGGCGGGAGGCGCCGACCGGAAAGCCGTGAGGGGCGGGTGCCCGTCCGGACGCCCGCCCCTCACTTCACCTCACCCGCTCCCCGAGCGGGCGTCACTCCTTACGGCGTGACCTTCTCGATCTTCACGCTGCCGGTGCCGGCGACGGTGCCGCGGGCGTTCACCAGCTGCACCCGGCCGAAGAACTCGCGGCCCGCGGGGGCCTCGGCGGCCGCGGTGACCTGGGCGCTCACCGAGGCGGAGTCACCGGTGCCGAGCTTGACCGGGGCCGAGCCGTCGACCGTGACGGTGCCGAGCGAGGAGGAGAAGAACACGTCCCGGTAGTCGTAGTCGGTCGACCCGGACGGCACCGAGTAGCCCGCGACCTGGATCGTGTACGTCCCGGCGGCCGGCGACGGGATGGAGACCGCCTCCTCCGAGTCGCCGTCGGCGGACTGCGCGACCTGCTTGCCGTTCGCGTCGTACACGGTCAGGTCGAGGTCGGCGGCCGCGTCCGAGACGCTGCCGATCGCGACGTCGAGGGACTTGGCGCCGGCCGGGACGGTCACCGTGGTGGTCTGCGTCTCGCCCTGCTTGATCGCCGGACGGGTCGTCTTGGACGAGCCGAGCGGGCCGCCGACCAGCGTGCCGTCGAGCGCCGCGTACTTGTTCGTCACCTTCCAGGAGGCGGCGGCCGGGACGCCGACCTTCGCCTCGGGCACCGACACCGTCTCCGGGTCGAAGGCCGCGCCGAGGACGGCCACGTCCAGCTTGTACGGATTGTCGAGCAGCGGCGACGTACGGCGCGCCTCGACCTCCACCTCCCAGACACCGGGCTGCGGGTCGGCGTAGGAGCGCACGTCCGGCTTGCAGCCGTTGCCGTCGAGGTAGTTGTTGTAGCAGTACGGGGTGCCGGTGTTGTCGACCGGAGTGCCGTAGGGGTGGATCGCGATGAACCGGGTCTGGCTCTTGTCCTTCAGTCCGCCGATCGCGACCTCGAGGGACTTGGCGCCCTCGGGCACGGTCAGGAAGTAGGACCGGGTGCTGTTGCGCTGCACCGAACCGGACGCGGAGTAGGTGAAGCCGACCGGGGCGGAGACCACGACGGTGGTGAGGATCTGCTGGTCGACCCCCTCCGTGCGCGGGTCGTCGACCTCCAGGATCGCGCTCTTGAGACCCGCCGACCGCGGGGCCGCCTGGACCTTGACCGTCACCGGCTGGTTCAGCGGCAGCCGCACCGTGTCGTCACCGAGGATCCGGAAGGTGTGCTCGGCGTTGTTCGCGAGGTGCAGCTCGTGCCACACGGCCTTGTCGGGGCCCGAGGTGCGGGTGACGGTGATGTCGTAGGTCTTCTTCTGGCCCGCCTTCAGACCGCCCTCGCGGTCGTACAGGCCGGTGCCGAAGCCCGGGGTCCTCAGGGCGTAGTCGATCGCGGTGTCGACCGGGGCCTTGACGGTGTAGTCGTGGGCGGTGGCGTGGTGCCGGATGGAGTCCCAGGCGTCCACGATGTCGATCAGGCCCGCGCCCTCCTCGTAGGCCTGCGCGCCCTTGATGTGGTCGGCCGTCGAGGTCAGCGCCGTGCGCAGGGTGGCGGGCGTCAGGTCGATGCCCTTCTCCTTGGCGGCCGACAGCAGCAGCGCGGAGGCGCCGGTGGCCTGCGGGGACGCCATCGAGGTGCCCTGGAGCATCGAGTAGCCGGCCGGCAGCGAGTAGCCCGCCTCGGCGACCGGGGAGCCCGGCAGCCAGGTCTGGGTGCTGTTGATCGCCGCACCGGGCGCGACCAGGGTCGGCGTGAAGCCGCCGTCCTCACGCGGGCCGCGCGAGGAGAAGGGCATCAGCTGGTAGTCCTTCTCCACCTGTGAGCCGTAGTTGGCCGCCCAGGTCTGCCGGGAGATGGCGGCACCGACCGAGATCACCTTGTCGGCGAGGCCGGGGTCACCGATGGTGTTGGCGCCGGGCCCGGAGTTGCCCGCGGAGATGACGAGCTGGACGCCGTAGGTGTCGATGAGCCGCGTGTACAGGGCGGCGCGCGCGTTGTTGCCGTCGTTCAGCGCCGGGAGACCGCCGATCGACATGTTGACGATGTCGACGCCCCGGTTGACGACCAGGTCGATCATGCCCTCGGTGAGGGCGACGTTGGTGCAGCCGCCGGTCCAGGTGCAGGCACGGGAGGAGACGATCTTCGCGCCGGGGGCGGCGCCGTTCATGCGCCCGCCGAACAGGCCGTTGGCGGCGGTGATGCCGGCCACGTGGGTGCCGTGCTCGGACTCGATGACGCCGATGTTGACGAAGTCGGCCTTCTTGCCGACCCAGGACCCGCCGTAGGGGTCCATCGCCACGTCCTTGCGGATCTGCACGACGAACGGCACGCGCTCGACGACGTCCGTCTTCGGGTCGTCGGTGCCGAAGTAGCCGACCTGGTAGCCGTCCTTGTACGGCTTCATCGCGGTGTCGTCGGTGAAGTCGTGGTTGTTGTTCAGGTCGACGGTGACCGTGCCGGCCGCAGGGTCGTAGAGCACGCCCCAGCTGTCGGTGGTGTCGCCGTCGCGGTTGAGGTCGCCCGCCTCGTCGCCGCCGGTGGTGGCGGACTCCTTGAAGGTGCTGATCTCGTACGAGCCCGCGGCGGCCGTCCAGTTCTGGCCGCCGTAGGCGAACGAGGGGCCGGAGACCGCGGTGACCATGGGGCGCCAGGTGGCGTCGCTGTCCA
Organism: Streptomyces sp. WI03-4A; assembly: GCF_033792105.1. NCBI lineage: Bacteria > Bacillati > Actinomycetota > Actinomycetes > Kitasatosporales > Streptomycetaceae > Streptomyces > Streptomyces sp. WI03-4A. The sequence continues at coordinate 23,727 of NZ_JARAUO010000011.1, read as the reverse complement.
CGATCGGGTCGGTCGAGGTGACCCAGTCGACGATCTTGCGCTCGCCGGTGGAGGTCTTCTGCAGCGCCGGGTGGCCGAGGTCGACGCCGGAGTCGAGGATGCCGATGGTGACGCCGCGGCCGTCCGCCTTCGGGTGGTCCTTGACGAAGTCGACGGCACCGGTCTCGAAGGACGGGTTGTACGGGTTCCGCGCCGGGGTGCTCTTGTCCGGGCCGGGGTAAGTGGCGGCCGACGGCTTGCCCTTGGCGCCGTGCGCGGTGTCCGCGGCGGGCGACGGGTCGTCGAGCGCTATCTCCTGGCGGAGGTCGATCGCCTGCACCGAGGACAGCTTCGCGGCGGCGGCGATGGCCGAGTCCGCCTTGGCGGTCGGCACGGTGGCCCGAACGTAGCCGAGCTTGTCGTAGGTGCGGCCCACGGACCCGCCCTTGACGGCGTCCAGTTCGCCGGCGACCTGCTCGGTCTTGCCGGGCGTGGTCGCGATCATCATCGTGACGGTCTTGGCGTGGTCCGCCTTGGCCTCGGCAAGCGCGTCGGCGTCGTCCGAACCGAGCTTGTCGTGGGCCGACTTGACGCCCGGTCCGGTGGCCGTGGCGGAGGGCGCGTCCGTGGCGAGGGCCAGGGGTATCGGCCCGGTCGCGGAGAGCGCGGCCACCACGCCGACGGCCACCGCCAGACGGGCGAGATGTCTGTGGCCGGGTATCGGGGCGCGCTCGGGGGTCTGGGTCATCGGCATCCCTTGCAGGTCGAGAATCCTGAGCCGGACGAGCGCACAGCTTTACCCAAGGTTCAGGACTTTGGGGACCGTTGACCGGAACGTGATGGATGTATGGGGAAAACCCGCGATGGGATTTGGGGGAATAAGAGCTGACCGAGGCGGATTTGCTCAGTTGTCCTTGGAACGGGCGTAATGGCGCGAGGCCTTCGCGCGGTTGCCGCACGCGGCCATCGAGCACCAGCGCCGGGTGCCGTTGCGCGACGTGTCGAAGAAGTGCAGGACACACGTCTCGTGGGCGCAGCGGCGGATCCGGTCCGGCGCCCGCGTCAGCAGGTCCAGGTAGTCCCGCGCGGCCAGCCAGGCGGGGCCCCAGGACGGGTCGGTGAACTCGGGCTCCTCGGACACACCGTTTTCGGTCAGCCGGGCCCGGATGCGCCCGTGCTCCAGCACGGCGTCGACGAGCGGGGCGCCCTGGGCGAGGGAGCCGTCCACCGCGGCCCGCAGCGCCTCCCGGGTCTCGCGCAGGTGCCGCAGCACCTCGGCGTCGGCCGCGTGGGCGCCGTCGAGTCCGTTGCCCGCCAGCCACACCGCGAGCCCCGCGGTGTCGGTGAGCAGGTCCTGGGCCACGCCCTCCTTGTTCCACCGGGTGTTGAGCAGGTCGAGCGCGAGGGGCTCGCCGGTGAGCGGGCGGGGATCGCGGGCGGCGGACATCGGGCACTCCTTCTCGGCTAACCCCTCAAGAGTACGTGACCGGTTGACCGCGCCCCCGCTAACCTTCTAACGTAGAAAAGAGGGTTAGATAGTCCTCATGACCGAACAGCCCGAAGGGGAGAGCCATGACCTTGCGCACCGGCCACACCGGCCTGAACGTCACCGACCTCGACCGCTCGCTCGCCTTCTACCGCGACGTGCTGGGCTTCGCCCTGCTGGCCGAGGGCAAGGAGGACGACCGCAGGTTCGCGTTCCTCGGGGACGGCGGCGACCTGCCCGTGCTGACCCTCTGGCAGCAGGCGGGCGGCGGGTACGACGGGAGCCGGGCGGGACTGCACCACCTGGCGTTCACGGCCGACTCGGTGGACCGGGTCCGGGAGTACGAGACGGCGCTCAGGGCCGCCGGGGCCGAGTTCGCGCACGAGGGCCTGGTGGCCCACCGGGAGGGCTCGGCCTCGGGCGGGATCTTCTTCCACGACCCGGACGGCACCCGTCTGGAGATCTCCGTCCCGGACGGCGCCGAAGGCGCCCCCGCCCCGCACGCGTCCGCTCCCACCTGCGGTTTCTTCTAGCCATGAGCGTGTACCACGCCGGCTCGCGCGCGGTGCAGGACCTGGTCGGCGTGCGGGAGCGCGCCGACCACGTCGGCCTCTCCCTCGGCCGGGGCATCAAACCGGTCGCCGCGGCCTTCCTGGAACTCCAGCCCCTCCTGGTCGTCGGCGCGGCGGACCCCGGGACGGGCCGCGTCTGGGCCTCGGCGGTCACCGGCCGCCCCGGCTTCGTCCGGGCCACCGGGCCCCGGCGGATGTCCGTCACCACGTCCACCGCCCCGGCCACCGCCCCCGTCGCCGGCGGCGGTCCCGGCGGCGGCCTCGCCCCCGCCGACCCGCTCACGACGGCCCTGGCCACCCCCGGCACCCCCGTCGGCACCATCGCCCTCGACCCGCGCACCCGCCGCCGGATGCGCCTCAACGGCCGTGGGGAGCCCACGGCCCGGGGCTTCGCGGTCGACGCCGACCAGGTGTTCGCCAACTGCCCGAAGTACATCCAGCGCCGGGAGACCTGCGCATGGGTGCCGGACCGCGTGCCGGGCCCACCGCGCACCACCGGCCGACTGGACGACGAGCAGGCCGCGTTCGTCGCCTCGGCCGACACCTTCTTCCTGGCCACGGTGCACCCCGGCGGCGCCGACGCCAGCCACCGGGGCGGCGATCCGGGCTTCGTCCGGGTGGTCTCACCGCGCGAACTCTCCTGGCCGGACTATCCCGGCAACGCCATGTTCCTCACCCTCGGCAACCTGCGCGCCGACCCGCGCGCCGGACTGCTCCTGCTGGACTGGACGACCGGCACCACCCTCCAGCTCACCGGCGAGGCGCGCGCCGAGTTCACCGCCGACGGCGGGCGGACCGTCCGCTTCACCGTCGCCGGGGCCGTCCTCACGCCTGCGGCCCTGCCGCTGAGCTGGTCCGCGCCGGAATATTCACCCGCCAACCCGGACAACTCGCGCTAACGTCCCCGCATGCGACGGAACCTGAGAGTGGCGGCCTACGCCGTCTGCGTCCGCGACGGACAGATCCTGCTCGCCCGCTCCCCGGCCGACGACGGCACCCGCGAATGGGTCCTGCCGGGCGGCGGCATGGAGCACGGCGAGGACCCGTACGACACCGTCCACCGCGAGCTGATGGAGGAGACCGGCTACCGCATCCGGGTCACCGGTCTCCTCGGCGTCGACTCCCGTCAGCACCTCTTCGCCGGCCGGCGCCTGGAACCCGCCACCGACCACCACGCGCTCCGTCTCGTCTACGAGGGCGAGGTCGTGGGCGGCGAACTGCGCCCCGAGGTGAACGGCACCACCGACTTCGCCGCCTGGCAGGACCTGGACGCCGTGCCCGGACTCGCCCGGGTCCGGCTCGTCGACGTGGCGCTGCGGCTGTGGCGGGAACGACCGGCGGACGGACGCCTGGAGGACCGTCCCCTACCCCGGCAGATGAACGAGGAGTGACCGCCGCCGGGCCGGGCGCGATCCACTCCGTGGCCGCTCCGCCCACCCGTGATCCACGTACGGTGATCGGCGCTGCGCGTTGCCGCCGCGTTCACGCACAGGTCATCCCCGATGCCAACCATCCAGAGCGAGCGGGGCGTTCGCGCCTTGGACGGCCCGCGACCACTGCCGACGCGTTCGCACTCGGGGAGATCGCGCCATGTCGCGCTCACGCTCTGCCACCTCCGTACCGGGGGTCCACCGACGTACCGTCCTCGCCGCCGCCGGAGCGGTGTCGCTCTCGGCGGGGGTGGGCTACGCCCTGCGTCCCACCGACAGCCAGGCGGCCGGCGCCGCCGAGGCGCCCGTCGCCCACTCCCGACGGGCCGCCGCGGCCGCGCCGCTCGCCCCCTACACCAAGGGCACCACGCTCGCCTCCGTCGCCGCCCCCCGCAACAGCTCCGGCTACCGGCGCCTCGGCGACGGCCCCGGCTGGAAGCGCGTCGTGCGCGCCGAGCTGGCCGCGCCCAAGTCCGGCCGTGCCGGACGCCGTGCGACGCTGGCCGCGTTCGTGCAGTTCACCGACCTGCACCTGACGGACGTCCAGCACCCGCTGCGCCTGGAGTACCTGCGCGCCCACGACCCGCACGCCTGGCGCCCGCACGAGGCGCTCACCGTGCCCGGCGCGATCTCGCTCGTGGAGCGGGTCAACGCGCTGCGGGGCGCCCCCGTCACCGGCGCCCCGCTCCACTTCGTGATGACCACCGGCGACAACACCGACAACAACGCCCACTCCGAACTGGAGTGGTTCATGACGGTGATGAGCGGGGGCCGCGTCACCCCCAACTCCGGTGACCCCAAGCACTACGAGGGCGTGCACAACAGCGGCCTGAAGCTGTACTGGCAGCCGGACTCCACGGTCCGCGACAGCGACAAGGCGCTCGGCTTCCCGCACCTCAAGGGCTTCCTCGCCGCCGCGATCCGGGAGGCCAGGAGCCCCGGCCTCAAGCTGCCCTGGTACTCCACCGTCGGCAACCACGACATGCTCCCGCTCGGCTGCCACGGCTCCCACGGCGACAACTACCTCACCGAGGCGGCCATCGGCGGCAAGAAGCTGATGACCGCCACCGCCGCCGAGGCCAAGAAGCTCCAGGACGCCGTCAAGCAGGCCACCGACCCCAAGGGCACCGGCTACCGGGACTTCCTGAAGGCCCACGCCCGCTCCATGCGCTCGGTCACCCCGGACGAGAAGCGGGCCCCGTACACCCGGGCCGACTACCTCAAGGCCCACCTGGACCCGGCCCACCAGGGCGTCGGCCCGGTCGGGCACGGCTACTCCTCGGCGAACCTGGACGCGGGCACCCAGTACTACGCCTTCCGCATCTCCGACGACGTCATCGGCATCAGCCTCGACACCACCGACGCCGGCGGCCACTACGAGGGCTCCATCGGAACCGCCCAGCTCGACTGGCTCGCCCGGACGCTGAAGGACAACAAGGACTCCTACGCCGTCGTCTTCAGCCACCACACCAGCAAGACGATGACGAACACCCGCCCCGACCCGGCCCGCCCCGGCGAGCGCCGCCACACCGGCGCCGAGGTGGTCTCGGTCCTGTCCGCCCACACCAACGTGCTCGCCTGGGTGAACGGCCACATCCACAAGAACGTCATCACCCCGCACAAGGCGTCCGGCGGCCGCTCCTTCTGGGAGATCTCCACCGCCTCGCACGTCGACTACCCCCAGCTCGCCCGGGTCATCGAACTGGTCGACAACAAGGACGGCACGGTCTCCCTGTTCACCACCCTGATCGAGTCCGCCGCCCCGCACCGCACCGACTACGCCGACCTCTCGCAGACCGGCCTCGCCGCCCTCTACCGCGAACTGTCCTTCAACGCGCCCGGCGCCAAGAAGACCCTCGCGGGCGACCCGGCCGACCGGAACACCGAACTGGTGCTGAAGAAGGGCTGATTGTCACTCAACCGGCCTACACCGGAGCAACCTTCGCGCAACACCCGGGAGTCCCTTCCCCCGGTCGGCCGCCCGGCCGGCCGCGACTCCGACCGTCCGGCCGGCCCACCCGGCCGGCCGGACGGCACACTTGGGGGAACACATGCGCGTACGCACGACCCTGGTGGGCGCCACCGCCCTGCTCCTCACCGCGGCCCTGGCGGGCCCGGCCGTCGCGGCCGCCGGGCCCGCCGGCGGCACGCGGACCGCGACGGCCGCCACGGACGGCCACACGGGCACCCGCCGGGCGCTCCAGGATGCCGTCCTGGCGGGTGTGCCCGGCGTGACCGCCACCGCGAAGGACACCCACGGCACCTGGTCCACCACCGCGGGCGTGGGCGACGTCCGCACCGGCGCCCCGCGCTCGGCGGCCGACCGCTACCGCGTCGGCAGCATCACCAAGACCTTCGTCTCCACCGTCCTGCTGCAGCTGGAGGCGGAGGGCCGGATCTCCCTGGACGACAGCGTGGAGAAGTGGCTGCCCGGAGTCGTCCACGGCCACGGCCACGACGGACGCCGCGTCACCGTCCGCCAGCTCCTCAACCACACCAGCGGCATCTACAACTACACGTCCGACGAGGACTTCGGCCGCACCTACTTCCTCGCCGACGGCTTCCTCAGGCACCGCTACGACACGCTCACGCCCCGCGACCTGGTGGCCGTCGCGATGCGGCACCGGCCGGACTTCGCACCGGGCACGTCCTGGAACTACTCCAACACCAACTACGTCCTGGCCGGCATGGTGATCCAGAAGGTGACCGGGCACTCCTACGCCGCGGAGATCGGCCGGCGGATCATCGGCCCCCTGCACCTGACGGCGACCTCCCTGCCCGGGACCCGGGTCACCGTCCCGCGCCCCAGCGGCCGCGCCTACTCCAAGCTGGCGCAGACGGCGACGGGCCCGACGTACGACGTCACGACCCTCAACCCGTCCCTCGCGTCCTCGGCCGGCGAGATGATCTCCGACTCCGCCGATCTGGACCGCTTCTACGGCGCCCTGCTGCGCGGCCGGCTGCTCCCGCCCGGGCAGCTCGAGGAGATGAAGGCGACCGTGCAGACCGACGGCGCCCCCGACGTCCGCTACGGCCTCGGCCTGATGGACACCCGGCTGTCCTGCGGCGTCCACGTCTGGGGCCACGAAGGGGGCATCCACGGCTCCACGTCCTCGGCGGTGACCACGGCCGACGGCCGCCACTCCCTCGCCTTCAACTTCAACGGGGACTGGACGGGGGACCACGGCGCGGTGATCGAGAAGGAGTTCTGCTAGGCCGTGTCCGGACACGAGAAGGGTCCCCGGTGCCGGCCATGGCACCGGGGACCCTCCCCTCCCCTCCTGACGCCGCCCCGGTCCGTCACTATCGCGGCAGCACGACGACGTACGCGGCCGGGTCGCGGTCGCCCGACGCCATCAGGGCCGTGCGGACCACCGCCGCCTGTTGCTCCATCGACTCCCTGAGCTTGCGGGGGGTGATGTACACGACCGTGATGCCCAGTCGTTCCAGGTGCTCCCGCTTGCGCGCGTACTCCGACCAGAGCGCGTCCTCGTCCTGGCGGGGCGCGCGGGTGTCGAGCTCCACCGCGACCGCCTGGTCCGGCCAGTAGGCGTCGAGGCCGCCCAGGTGGGGGCCGCCCGGCAGGCGCAGGTCCACGTTCCAGACCGGGTCGGGCAGGCCGTGCTCGGTCACCATCCGGTACAGCCGGTCCTCAGCGATGGCCCGGCCCTCGGCGAGCAGCGAGTCCACGGCGTCCACCACGTGCGGCCGGGTCAGCAGCTTCGCCTGGGTCAGTTCGCGCACCACGGCGGCCGGTTCGCAGTGGCCGCCGCGCACCGCCTCGGTCAGCAGCCGGCGCACCGCGTCCGCGTCCGTCAGCTCGGCGACGGCGTCCGCCAGCGCACGCGGCACCGGTGCCACCGGCAGCCCCGTGACCGCGCGCGGGGTGGGCAGGCCGGAGGTGCGCAGCACGCGCACGTAGCCGCTGGAACGCAGCCGGCGCAGCCGGGGGACCAGCACGTCGACGCGGTCCAGGGAGAGCAGCGGCGGCGTCGACGAGAAGCCGTACAGGGTCAGCGCCGCCAGACCGGTGATCATCGCCTCCGCGTACAGCGGGCGGTGCGGCTCCCCCGCGGCGGGCTGGGCCGGGACGCCCGGGGCCGACTCCCGGGACGCGTACAGCAGGGCCCCGTGCAGCCGCTCCTCGCTCGTGGGCGGCCCGGGGTGCAGGAGGACCACCTGGGGCAGCAGGAGCTGCCAGGGGCCGCCGGTGCGGCACTGGTCGCTCAGCTCGGCCGCCGAGACGCCGTGCGAGCGGAGCTGAGCCGCCGTCAGGACGCGGCGGTGGACCTCGGAGAGGTGACGGAGGGGGCGGGGGGAGAGCGGGGTGTTGTGCGTCATGGCCTGGGGATTCCCGCGCTCCGCCGCCTCCTTAACCGCTGTTACACGCCCGTCGAGAAATGCGGACAAGGCGGTACTAAAGGACGGGTGTTCGGGTGCCGAGTAGGGACCGGAAACCCCTGGTCCGATCGGGTGCGGGCCAGGGGTTACGGCTGTGATTGCCTGAATTCCGTAACGGTCACCGACCGGGGAAGCTCAGGCCAACGATCACGCCCCGGCGGCCGCTGAGTCGCACGCCTGTGCGCGCAGCGACCGGGCCAGGTCGTCCCGCGCCTCCAGCACGAGCCGGCGCAGCGCGGGTGCCGCGTCCGCGTGGGACGCCAGCCAGCGGTCCGCCGCCTCCAGCGTCTCCGGGCGGTCCTGGAAGGAGGGGAACAGGCCCCGGACGACGTCCATGCCGATCTGGATCGACCGCTCCCGCCAGACCCGCTCGATCACCGCGAAGTACGACTCGGCGTACGGCGCCGTCAGCTCCCGCTGCGAGGGCTGGTCGAAGCCCGCGATCGTCGCCTCCACCAGCGCGTTCGACAGCGCGTCCGACTCCACCACCTGCGCCCAGGCCTGCGCCTTGACCGCCGCCGACGGGCGCGCGGCCAGGCAGCGCACCTGATGGCGCTTGCCGGACGCCGTGTCGTCCCGGGCCAGTTCGGCCGCGAGGACGGACTCGTCGGCCGCCCCGTGCGCCGCCAGCGGCTCCAGGAACGCCCAGCGCAGCTCCTGGTCCACGTCCAGGCCGGCCACCGGACCCGTGCCGTCCAGCAGCCCCTCGAGCACGGCGAGGTCCGCCTCGCCGGAGGCGGCCGAGGCGAAGGAGCGGGCCCAGGCGAGCTGGTGCTCGCTGCCCGGCGCGGCCGCCCGCAGCTCCCGCAGCGCGCCCTCGGCGAGCAGCCGCTCGCCCGTCGCCCGCCAGGCGGGCGCGGCGTAGCGCGTCAGCGCCGACTCGGCCCACGCGTGCAGCATCTGCAGCACGCCGATGTCGGACTCCCGGCCCGCGAACCGCAGCACCAGGTCCACGAACTCCCGCGCCGGCAGCAGCCCGTCCCGGGTGAGGTTCCACAGCGCCGACCAGCACAGCGCGCGGGCCAGCGGGTCGGTCAGCTCGCCCAGGTGCGCGCGCAGGGTCGTCAGCGAGGTCTCGTCGAAGCGGATCTTGCAGTAGGTCAGGTCGTCGTCGTTGACCAGCACCAGCGCCGGCGCCTCGGCCCCGGCCAGCTCCGCCACGACCGTGCGCGGACCGTCCACGTCCGTCTCCACGCGCGCGTACCGCTCCAGCGTGCCCTCGGGCGTGCGGCGGTACAGGCCCACCGCGACCCGGTGCGGGCGCAGCTCGGGGTGCGACTCGGGGGCGTCCTGGACCACGGCCAGCTCGGCGATCCGGCCGCCCTCGGTGTCCAGCAGCACCTGCGGGGTCAGCGAGTTCACCCCGGCCGTCTGCAGCCAGGACCGCGCCCACGCCGACATGTCCCGGCCGCTGGTCTCGCCCAGCACCGACAGCAGGTCCCCGAGGCGGGTGTTGCCGTACGCGTTCCGCTTGAAGTAGCGGCGGGCGCCTTCCAGGAAGGCGTCCTGGCCGACGTAGGCCACGAGCTGCTTGAGCACCGAGGCGCCCTTGGCGTAGGTGATGCCGTCGAAGTTGAGCTTGGCGTCCTGCAGGTCGCGGATGTCCGCGGTGATCGGGTGCGTGGAGGGGAGCTGGTCCGCGCGGTAGGCCCAGGCCTTGCGGCGGTTGGCGAAGGTGATCCAGGCGTCCTGGAAGCGGGTCGCGCCGACGTTCGCGAACGTGCCCATGAAGTCGGCGAAGGACTCCTTCAGCCACAGGTCGTCCCACCACACCATGGTGACCAGGTCGCCGAACCACATGTGCGCCATCTCGTGCAGGATGACGTTGGCCCGGGCCTCGTAGGAGGCCTGCGTCACCTTGCCACGGAAGATGTACTCCTCGCGGAAGGTCACCAGACCCGGGTTCTCCATCGCGCCGAGGTTGTACTCGGGCACGAACGCCTGGTCGTACTTCCCGAACGGGTACGGGTAGTCGAAGTGGTCGTGGAAGAAGTCCAGGCCCTGCTTGGTGACCAGGAAGACGTCGTCGGCGTCGAAGTAGGGCGCGAGGCCCTTGCGGCACAGGGCGCCGAGCGGGATCTCCAGCTTCGTGCCGTCCGCGAACGTCCGCTCGTAGGAGTCCGTCACGTAGTGGTAGGGACCCGCCACCACGCACGTGATGTACGTCGAGATCGGCTTGGTCTCCGCGAACCGCCACACGCCGTCGGTGAGTTCCCCGGCGCCGTTGCCCCACACCGTCCAGCCCTCGGGGGCCCGCACCTCGAAGCGGTAGGGGGCCTTCAGGTCGGGCTGCTCGAAGTTCGCGAAGACGCGGCGGGCGTCGGCCGGCTCGTACTGGGTGTAGAGGTAGACCTCGCCGTCCTCGGGGTCGACGAAGCGGTGCATGCCCTCGCCGGTGCGGGAGTAGGCGCACTGCGCGTCCACGGTCAGCTCGTTCTCGGCGGCCAGGTCCTCCAGGGCGATCCGGGAGCCGTCGAAGACCTCGCCCGGGTCCAGGTCCTTGCCGTTGAGCGTCACGGACGTCACGCCCGGCGCGATCAGGTCGGCGAAGCTGGACGCGCCCGGCTCGTTGCAGCGGAACCTGATCGTGGTCACCGAACGGAACGTGCGCGGCCCGCCGTTCCCCTCGCCGAGGGCGGAGCGCAGGTCCAGCGCCACCTCGTACCCGTCGACGGACAGCAGGGCGGCCCGCTCCCGGGCCTCGTCGCGGGTCAGATTCTCACCGGGCACGGGCGGCACTCCCTTGTGGTCGCTTGGATGCGTGGAACAGGACCGATCCTGCCATGTGCCCCTGACACGGGCACCAGGGAATGGGGGTGCCGGGGCGATTGTTGTCGCTTCAAAAGCCCTTTCCCGAGGAGAAGCATGTCCGAGACCGAGACCACGCCCGGCAGGACTCCCGTGGACTTCTGGTTCGACCCGCTGTGCCCCTGGGCCTGGATGACCTCCCGCTGGGTGCTGGAGGTGGAGAAGGTCCGTGACATCGAGGTCCGCTGGCACGTCATGAGCCTCGCCGTCCTCAACGAGGACCGGCTGGAGGAGCTGCCCGACGAGTACCGGGAGATGCTCGCCACCAAGGCGTGGAAGCCGGTGCGCGTGGTCACCGCCGCCTGGCAGAAGCACGGCGACGACGTCCTCGGCCCCCTCTACACCGCGCTCGGCACCCGCATCCACAACGACGGCGAGGGCCCGACCGTGGAGGCCATCGCCGGCGCGCTCGCCGACGTCGGCCTGCCCGCCGACCTGATCGAGTACGCCGACCAGGAGGACTTCGAGTTCGACGCCGAGCTGCGCGCCTCCCACAAGGAGGGCATCGAGAAGGTCGGCCAGGACGTCGGCACCCCGGTCATCGCGGTGCCCGGCCCCGACGGCGAGCAGATCGCCTTCTTCGGCCCGGTCGTCACCCCCGCCCCGCGGGGCGAGGAGGCGGCCCGCCTGTGGGACGGCACCCTGGCGGTCGCCTCGGTGCCGGGCTTCTACGAGATCAAGCGCACCCGCACCAAGGGCCCCGACTTCAGCAACCTGTAGGTCCCGCGCACGCCGGAGGGCCCCCGCGAGTCACGTCCTCGCGGGGGCCCTCCGTCTCTCCGCCTGCCTGCGTGAAAGGTGAGAAGACGATCACGGGCAGGACGTCTCAGGCTGTGATCAGCAGGGCGTTCGCCCCGGACCGGGCGGCGGCGTGGCGGCGGGCCACGTCCTGCCAGTTCACGACCTGCCACATCGCCTCGACGAAGTCCGCCTTCTGGTTGCGGTACTGCAGGTAGAAGGCGTGCTCCCAGGCATCGAAGACCAGCAGCGGGGTCGCGCCCTGGCCGACGTTGCCCTGGTGGTCGTAGACCTGCTCGACGATCAGGCGGCCACTGAGCGGCTCATGGGCCAGCACGCCCCAGCCGGAGCCCTGGGTGGTGGCCGCCGCCTTGGACAGCTGCGTCCGCAACGCGGCGAAGGACCCGAAGGACTCCTTGATCGCCTCGGCGAGCTCGCCCACGCCGTCGGCCGCCAGCGGCTCCCCGCCGCCCTCCTTCGGGCCGGTCATGTTCTGCCAGTAGACGCTGTGCAGGATGTGCCCGGAGAGGTGGAAGGCCAGGCTCTTCTCCAGGCCGTTGATCGTGCCCCACGACTCCTTCTCCCGCGCCTCCGCGAGCTGCTCCAGGGTGTCGTTGGCGCCCTTCACGTAGGCCGCGTGGTGCTTGTCGTGGTGCAGCTCGATGATCTCGGGGCTGATCACGGGCGCCAGCGCCGCGTAGTCGTAGGGCAGCTCGGGCAGCGTGTAGACGGGCATGGACGATTCCCCTCCGGACCTCTTATTGCAACTTACTTGCAACTACACGCTAGCAACAAGAAGGCCCGGGGCAACACGAAGGCCCCCACGTGTCGCACACGTGGGGGCCGCGGTCGGGATCGGCGGATCGGTCCGCCGGGCGTCAGCGCCCGGCGCGCGCCCGCTGCCGGGCGTACCCGACGGCCGCGAGGACCAGCGTCATGCCGCCCGTCGAGTAGAGCTGCACCCGGGTGTCGGGCTGCCGCGCCATCAGGACGAAGATCGCCGCCATGCCCGCCAGCGCGACCCAGGTCAGCCACGGGAACCCCCACATCCGGACCGCCGGCCGCTGCGCCGGGTCCCGCTCCATGCGGCGGCGCAGCACCAGCTGGGAGACGGCGATGAAGATCCAGACGACCAGGATGACCGCGCCGATCATGTTCAGCAGCCACGCGAAGACGTCGTCCGGCCGCCAGTAGCTGAGCAGGACGCAGGCGAAACCGAAGGCCGAGGAGACGAGGACCGCGACGCGCGGCACCCCGCCGGAGACCTTCGCCAGCGCCTTCGGGCCCATGCCGCGCCGCACCAGCGAGTGGGCGATGCGCGAGGAGCCGTAGGTGTTGGCGTTCATCGCCGAGAGCAGGGCGACCAGCACCACCACGTTCATCAGCTGGCCGGCGCCGGGGATGCCCAGGTGGTCGAGGGCGGCGACGTACGGGCCCTTGGTCACGATCTCCTTCGAGTCCCACGGGACCAGGGTGACCACGACCGCCATCGAGCCGACGTAGAACAGCGCGATGCGCCACATCGCCGTGCGCACGGCGTTCGCCACGCCCCGCACCGGGTCCTCGGACTCGGCGGCGGCGATGGTGACCGTCTCCAGGCCGCCGTAGGCGAACACGGACGCCAGCAGGCCGATGACCAGGCCCTCGCTGCCGTGCGGCAGGAAGTCGGTCAGGTTCGAGGCGCCGGGGGAGTCGGTGCCGGGCAGGACGCCGGCGACGGCCAGCGCGCCGAGCACCAGGAAGAGGCTGATCGCGCCGACCTTCAGCGCGGCGAACCAGAACTCGAACTCGCCGAAGCTCTTCACCGCGGCCAGGTTGGTGCCGCAGAAGACCACCATGAACAGCGCCACCCACATCCACTGCGGCGTGCCCGGCAGCCAGCCCTGGACGATCTTCGCGGCGCCGATGCCCTCCATGCCGACGGCCGTGCACAGCAGCACCCAGAACGACCAGCCGGCGGCGAACCCCGCCCAGGGACCGATCGCCCGCTCCGCGTGCGCGGAGAACGAACCCGAGGACGGGTACGCGGCCGACATCTCGCCGAGCATCCGCATCACCAGCATCACCAGGAGGCCGGAGAGGGCGAAGGCGACCACGATGGACGGGCCCGCGGCGGCGATGCCGGCACCGGAGCCGACGAACAGGCCCGAGCCGATCACCCCGCCGAGGGCGATCATCGACAGGTGGCGCTGCTTGAGGCCGTGGGACAGGGAGGCGTCCGGGGCCTGCGGGGCGTCCGCCCGCCGCTGCGGGGGTGTGTCCAGGGAGGGGCTGCTGGGCATGGCGCGGCACGTCCTGCGATCGAGGGGCAAAAACGCCCCACAGTCTGGGCGGCCCGTCCGCTGACGCGAAGGGGCCGCCCACTATCCGGACACCCGCCGTGCGGAGGGTGAGACGGCCGTTACGCGGCGAGCGGTGTGTAGTGCGCCGCGTCGCCCTCCACCGACCAGCTCTCCTTGCCCTCGGTGCCCACCGGGACGTCACCGGCGACGGTCACCCGGTGCAGCCGGCGGGGCGCGCCGTCGTAGTTGTCGATGGCGTAGTGCTGGGTGATCCGGTTGTCGAAGAGCACGAGCTGGTTCTCCGACCAGCGGTGGCGCAGCACGTTCTCCGGACGGGTGACGTAGGACTGGAGCAGGTCGAGGACCTTGCGGGACTCGCCCACCGAGAGACCGGCGATCCGCTGCGCGAACCCGCCGATGAACAGCCCGCGCTCCCCGGTCAGCGGGTGGACCCGGACCACCGGGTGCGTCGTGCGGAACCTGATCGAGGTGAACTGCGCCCGCTGGGCGGCCTTCTCCTCGTCGATCTCCTCGTCCGGCACCGCGTAGTCGTAGTCGTTGGTGTGCTCCGCCCACAGGGTGTCGGCCAGCCGCCGCAGCGGCTCGGGCAGGTCGCGGTAGGCGGCCGCCGCGTTGGCGATCAGGGTCTCGCCGCCGTACGGCGGGACGGTGAGCGAGCGCAGGGTGCTGGCCTGCGGCGGGTTGAGGACGAAGGTGACGTCCGTGTGCCAGTGGTTGGCGCGGCCCCGTTCGCTGTCGACCGGCAGCACGTTCGGGGCGCCGTCGACCGCGCCGACCGTCGGGTGCGCGGTGGTCAGGTCGCCGAAGTGGCGGGCGAACGCCTGCTGCCCGGCGTCGTCCAGCGCGCCGGCGTCGAACACGAGCGCCTTGTGGACGTTCAGGGCCTCGCGGATCGCGGTGACCTCCTCCGGGGCGAGCGGCGCGGTGATGTCGACGCCGGAGACCTGTGCGCCGATGCGTGCGGTGACCTTGGTGATCTCGATGGACATGGGGATTCCTCTCGGGCGGGTCAGGCGAAGGCGGGGGTGGCGGGGGTCAGGTACTGGTTGGCGGGGCGGGGCAGGCCGTAGCGCTCACGCAGGGTCCGCTCCGGGCCATAGGCGGTGCGCAGCAGGCCGCGGGTGCGCAGGATCGGCACCACGTGCTCGACGAACGCCTCGAGACCGGAGGGCAGCACGGGCGGCATGATGTTGAAGCCGTCGGCGGCGCCCTGGGTGAACCAGGTCTCGATCCGGTCGGCGATCTGCTCGGGCGTCCCGGCGACGGTGAGGTGGCCGCGCCCGCCGCCGAGCCGGCCGATGAGCTGCCGCACGGTGAGCCGCTCGCCGCGGGCGAGTTCCACGACGAGCGTGTAGCGGCTCTTGGCGCCTTCGATGGCGGACTCCGACGGCAGGTCGTCGGGGAGCGGGGCGTCCAGCTCCAGCGTGCCGGGCGCCAGCCGCAGCAGGTTCTCCAGGCGGTCCACGCCGTGCGTGTGCACGATGTGGTCCTCCAGCACCTGCTCGGCGGCCCGCGCCTCCGCCTCCGTCGAGCCGAGCACCGGGACGATGCCGGGCAGCACCTTGATGTGCTCGGGGTTCCGGCCCGCCGCCTCGGTGCGGGACTTGAGGTCGGCGTAGAAGGCCTGGGCGCCGGCGAGGGTCTGCTGGGCGGTGAACACCGCCTCCGCGTACCGGGCGGCGAACGCCTTGCCGTCGTCCGAGGAGCCGGCCTGCACCAGCAGCGGGTAGCCCTGCGGGGAGCGGGGCACGTTGAGGGCGCCCGCCACGCTGAAGTACGCACCCCGGTGCCGGGGCGGGTGGATCTTGCCGTCGTCGCCCCAGACGCCGGCCGCCTTGTCGGCGACGACCGCGTCGTCCTCCCAGCTGTCCCACAGCTTGGAGGCCACGTCCAGGAACTCCGCGGCCCTCGCGTAGCGCTCGGCGTGCGCGGGCTCGGCGTCCAGGCCGAAGTTGCGGGCGGCCTCGGCACCCGCGGTGGTGACGATGTTCCAGCCGGCCCGGCCGCCGCTGATGATGTCCAGCGAGGCGAACTTGCGGGCCAGGTTGTAGGGGGAGTTGTAGGAGGTGGACGCGGTGGCGATCAGCCCGATGTGCTGGGTGGCCGTCGCCAGCGCGGTCAGCAGGGTGAGCGGTTCCAGGGCGCCGGCCGGGCGCTGGGCGAGGTTGCTCCACAGCTGGGGGCCGTCGGCGAGGAACAGCGAGTCGAAGGTGCCGCGTTCGGCGGTCCTGGCCAGCCGCACGTAGTGGGCGAGGTCGACGTGCGCGTACGGATCGCTCTCCGGCAACCGCCAGGAGGCCTCGTGGTGGCCGGTGTTCATCAGGAACGCGTTCAGGTGGAGCAGGCGGGTCATGCGTGGTCCTCCGTGACACCGAGGGCTGCCAGCAGCCGCTCGCGGTACTCGCCCAGCACCGGCTCGCGGTAGGAGCGCGGGTGGGGCCGGTCGATGGTCAGGTCGAGGCCGATCCGGCCCCGGTCCAGGACGAGGACGCGGTCGGCGAGCACGATCGCCTCGTCCACGTCGTGGGTGACGAGCAGCACGGAGGGCCGGTGGCGCTTCCACAGCTCGCGCAGCAGGTTGTGCATCCGGATCCGGGTGAGCGCGTCCAGCGCCCCGAACGGTTCGTCGGCCAGCAGCAGTTCGGGCTCGCGGACCAGGGAGCGGGCGAGCGCGGCACGCTGGGCCTCACCGCCGGACAGCTCGCCCGGCCAGGCCCGCTCACGGCCGCCCAGGCCCACCTCCGCCAGCGCGGCCCGGCCGCGTTCGGCGGCGTCCTTGCCGTCCAGGCCCAGCAGGACGTTGTCCAGCACCCGGCGCCAGGGCAGCAGCCGGGAGTCCTGGAAGACCACCGACACCCGCTCGGGCGCGGTGAGCCGCCCTTCGCCCGCCACCCCGTGGTCGAGTCCTGCGACCGCCCGCAGCAGGGTCGACTTGCCCGAGCCGCTGTGCCCGAGCAGGGCCGTGAACTGCCCGGCCGGCAGGTCGAGGTCGATGCCGTCGAGGACGGTGCGGTCCCCGAACGAGCGGGTCAGTCCGCGCAGCCGGACGGCGGGGCGGGTCAGTTGCTCAGTGTGCGGCGCCATGACAGCACCCTCCGTTCGACGAGACGGACCACGCTGTCGGAGACCAGGCCGAAGACGCCGTAGATCAGCAGGCCGACCAGGATCACGTCGCTCTGGCCGTAGTTCTGCGCCTGGAACATCAGGTAGCCGAGGCCGCTGGTGGCGTTGATCTGCTCCAGCACGACCAGGCCGAGCCAGGAGCCGGTGACACCGAGCCGGAGCCCCACGAAGAATCCGGGCAGCGCGCCGGGGATCACCACCTGGCGGACGAACCTGAGCCTCGACAGGCCCTGTACCTCGGCCAGCTCGACGAACCGGCTGTCGATGCCGGACAGCGCGGCATGCGTGTTCAGGTAGATGGGGATGTAGACGACGATCGCGATGATGGCGATCTTGAAGGTCTCCCCGATGCCCAGCCAGAGGATGAACAGCGGGATCAGGCCGAGGGTCGGTATCGCCCGGTTGAGCTGCACGGTCCCGTCGATCAGCGCCTCCCCGGTCCGGCTGAGACCGGAGGCGAGCGCCAGGACGATGCCGGCGGTCAGGCCGATCGCGAAACCCGACCCGGCCCGCTTCAGCGAGGTCAGCACGTCGGTCGACAGCGTGCCGTCGGTCCACAGCCGGGCGCCCGTCCGCAGCACCGTCCAGGGCGCCGGGATCGCGCCCGTGTCCAGCGTCCCGGCCGCCGAGGCGGCGGCCCACAGGGCGAGTACCAGCAGCGGCCCGGCGAGACGGGCGGCGGGCAGCCGGCGGCCGGGGGACAGGCGCCTGCGCCGGCGCACCTGGGGCAGTTCGGCGGCGTCGGGCGCCGCCACGGCGGTCGTCGTCGTGGTCACGGCGCTCACTTCCGGTACTCCGCCGGCACGGCCCGGGCGGCGAGGGGCTCGAAGCGGTGGTCGAAGAGCGAGGAGACGTCGAACTTCTTGACGAAACCGCCCTCGGCGAGCAGGTCGGCCGTCTCCTGCTCCCAGGCGATCGCCTCGTCCCAGCGCGGCGGGAAGAGCGGCTTGTTGGCGAGCGCGGAGATGGACTTCGCCTGGGCGAGGTTCAGGTTCTGGGTCTTGACGTAGAACTCCTCGTTCCACACGTCCGGGTGCTCGTACTGCCACACCTGGCCCTTGGCCCACTGGGGGATGTAGGCGGCGATCGCGGCCGCCTTCGCCGGGTCGGCGAGCACCGACTGCGGCGCCCAGAGCAGGTTGAGCAGGTCGACGACGTCGGTGGCGACCGTGCGCGCCCCCTTGGAGCCGTACTGCTTCAGATAGGCGGGCGCCTGGCTGTTCGCGAGCGGGGCCACGTCCACCTGGCCGGACTGCAGGGCGGTCAGGAACTGGTTGCTGGTCAGCGGGACCAGCTTCACCTCGTCGTACTTCAGGCCGGCCTTCTTCAGCGCCCGCAGCAGGACGACGCCCTGGGCCTGGCCCTGCGAGAAGGCGAGCTTCCTGCCCTTGAAGTCCTGCAGGGAGCGGATGTCACTGCCGGGCTTGGTGGCGAACACGTAGTTGGGCTTGCGGGTGATGTCGATCGCCACGATCTTCGCGTCGAAGCCCTGGTAGTGCGCCTGGATCGGCGGGATGCCCGCGTTGTTGGCGAGGTCGAGGGACTTGGCACGGAACGCGTTGATGATGTCGGGACCGGCCCCGAGGTTCACCCAGTCGGACACGGTGAACGGCAGCTCGGGCAACTTGGCCAGCCGGAACTGCAGTTGCTGCGTGTTCTGGTACGAGGCGATCTTCAGGCTGGTGCCGGCCGGCACCTTGTCGGAGAGCGGCCTGGTGGCGGCCGCCTTGGTGTCGGCGGACGCGTCGCCCTTGGCGCAGCCGCTGAGGCCGACGGCGGCGGCGGACGCGCCCAGCATGGAGGTGAGAAAGACACGACGGTGCATGGGAGTACTCCCCGGAGGAAAGGAGGGGAAACGCAGATGGAATTCCGGTACGCGATACCGGAGGAAAGAAAAATGAAAGGAGCCGGAAACACGCGCTTCACGCGCGGCAATGTGTCAGCAACAGAGGGTGCGACAGCTCGTAAGCAGGCTCATGACCAGCATGTTCCTTGCTGTTGGTGTTCTCTGTCAACATTCCGAGTTTCTGAATTAAATAACCTCAGGTGACGCACTCAGCGGATCCCGGAACAGCACGTCCAGCATCACCGAGCCGCCCGCCACCGCCAGCACGGAATCCGGGAAACTCGTCGGGAGGACGGCCGCGGACCGGGCCGGGCCGACCGCGTCCCGCAGCGCGCTCAGGCAGTCCTCGAAGTGGAGGACACCGATCTCGGTGACCACGACCGTCTCCGGATTGAGCACGTCGAGCAGCAGCCCGACGGCCCGTCCGGTCGCCCCGGCCCGCTCCCGCAGCAGCCCCCGGGCCACCGTGTCCCCGGCCGCCGCAGCGGCCACCACCCGCATCGGGTTCACCCCGTCGTCCACCCCGGCCGCCCGGGCCCGCCGGCACAGCGTCCGCTCGCTCAGCTCCGCCTGGAGGCAGCCCGTACGGCCGCACGCGCAGGGCTCGTCGCCGCCCGGCACCGGCAGATGGGCGATGGCCCCGGCCGCCGAACGCGGCCCGTGGTGCACCTCGTCGTTGGTGGCGAACGCCGCGTCGACCATGTTGCCCACGAACAGGTGCAGCACGCTGCGGCTGCCCCTGGCCCTTCCGAACATCCGCTCACCGTGGACCAACGCCCGCGCGTGGCCGTCCACATGGACCGGCAGCCCGGTGCGGGCGCCGAGCAGGTCCCGCACCGGCACCTCTCGCCAGCCCAGCAGCCCGTGCTCGACCACGGTGCCCGTCTCCCGGTCCACCCAGCCGCCGACCGCGACCCCGATCCCCAGCGGCCGGCGGCCCGGCACCCCGGCGAGCAGCGTGGCGAACGCGTCGGCCGCCCGGTCGAGCACCCGGCCCGGATCGGTCCCCTCGTGGGTCAGCTGCCGTTCGGCCACCACCCGGCCCCGCAGGTCGAGCAGCGCGACCGTCGTGTACGGCACGGCCACGTGAACTCCGCCGACCACGAACCGCTCCCCGTCGAGGTCGACGGGCACGTGCGGCCGGCCGACCCCGCCCGAGCGGCGGGGCGCCGCGTCCTCGCGGATGAGCCCGAGCCCGGCCAGCCGCGCACAGTGCTCGGTCACCGACGCGGGCGAGAGCCCGGTCAGCCGGGCGATGGTGCTGCGCGCCACCGGTCCGTGCTCCAGCACGGACCGCAGCACGAAGCTGGCACTCGTGCGCCGCCGGTCGCTGCCGGCGGCGCGGGGCACGGGGGAGACAAGGGTGGATGCCGCGGTACGGGGCATAGGGAAGCCGTCCTCGGGAAACGGAGCCGACACGTCTCGGAAGGAGAGGCGTCCCCGGGGGCCGCCTCTACCCCGGGCGGCGACAGGTGGCCGTGCCCTGGCGTCGCAGGTCGACGTAGCGACGCGACGTGAAGTTCCGGGCCTGGGCAACCATGCGTCCGAAGCTAGCAAAACGCCCCCGCGCTGCCCAGACGGCGACCGACGGGCGAGACGCCCACCGGGCCTTTGGTGGAACCCTACAGACGGGCCGTCACTCCTCCGCGTACCGCGTGCCACCCCACCTCAGTGACCGGTATCACGCCGTACCGGGTGTAACCCGCATCGTTTGTGCGGAGCCCACCAAGGCTCCGTCGCCGCCTTTGTCGGGCGCTGACGGTGATCAGCGCCCGGACACCGGTATAGCGTCGCCCTGTTCCCCCGTGCCCACACCTTCCGCGGAGTCCCCATGAGCACCGCCACCGCCGCCGTCCGCCCCGGCGCAGTCCTCGCCGATCTCCTGCCCGCGACCCGGGTGCGCGACGTCGCCCTCGTGGTCGGCGGTGCCGTCCTCACCGGGCTCGCCGCCCAGTTGTCGGTGCTGGTGCCCGGCTCCCCGGTCCCGGTGACCGGCCAGACCTTCGCCGCGCTGCTCGTCGGCACCGCGCTCGGTGCCCGCCGCGGCTTCCTCTCCCTCGCCCTGTACGCCGTCGCCGGCGCCGTCGGCGTGCCGTGGTTCGCGGGCGGCGGCTCCGGCTACGGCGCCGTCTCCTTCGGCTACGTCCTCGGCATGCTGCTCGCCTCCGCGCTGGTGGGCGCGCTGGCCCGCCGCGGCGCCGACCGCTCCCCGCTGCGCATGGCGGGCACGATGATCCTCGGCGAGGCCGTCATCTACGCCGTGGGCGTCCCCTACCTGGCCCTGGCCACCGGCATGTCCGCCGGCCAGGCGATCGCGGCCGGGCTCACCCCGTTCCTGATCGGCGACGCCCTGAAGGCCGCCCTGGCGATGGGCGCGCTGCCCGCCGCCTGGAAGCTCGCCGGCGACCGCTGACACCCGCGGAGCCCGCCACGGCGGAACCGGCCCCTCCCGGCCGGCCCGTGACGCACACGGCGGCCGCACACCCCCACGTACCGCGTCGGGGGTGTGCGGCCGCCGTGTGTTCGGCGTGCGTGCGTCCGGTCAGGCCGCCTCGTGCCGTCCGCGCCGGGACCACCACACGCCGGCCGCGCCGGCCGCGACCAGCGCGGCACCGGTGGCGCCGAGGGGCAGCACGTCACGCCCCACACCGGTCTTCGGCAGCTCGTCGCCGCCCGGCGCGGCCGGCTTGTTGTCGGTGCCGAGGAGCAGCGGGGTCGCCGGGGCGTTCGGCGACGGGTTGGTCGTGCCGAACGGCACCGGGCCCTGCTGCCAGAAGGTCTTCTTCCCGTCCGCCGACTGCACGGGCAGACAGATCTTCCCGGTCTTGCGCAGGTCGTAGGTGGCCCGTACCGCGTACGACTTGGACTTCCCGGCCGCGAGCCGGCCGACCGGGCAACTGAAACCGCTGTTCGAACCTTCCGGCAGGTTCTTTTCCGCGATCGCCGAGCAGCCCTGGACACCCGTGATCCGCAGTCCGTCGAAGCCGACCACCAAAAGCCGGACGCCGTCGCTGTCCTTGGTTCCCTCGTTCTTCACCGTGGCGGTAATCGCCGTCTTTTTCGAACTGTTGTCGACCGAGATCCTCTCCGGCAACAGGGTGCGCAACCGCACCCCCGCCGGGGCCTCGTCGACCACCTTTCCCCCCTTCTCACTGCCTGGTCCCTGGTCATCGGCGGCTGCCGTCCACGAAAGCACCAACACGGCCGAGAAAGATGCCGTGACCAGCGATCCCGTGATGCCCGCCCTGAGCCGAGAACTCATGTTCGCCCCCCCTTGCTTCCCCCTGGACTGCGCCTGAATTCGCAGTACTTGAAGAGGTACCACAAGATTTCCCCGCACTATGCTGGTACGGCGTGAAGTGTGACCGTTGTGTTTCATCACGGGCGGTCTACAAGGGGGGTGCGACACGGTGCCGGGAATTATGGGGAAAGCGGGAGGGCCGGGAGCCGGTGGGATTCCGGGGCTTCTGGTGAACGCGCGCTACCGGCTGGTCGAAAGCATCGGCCAGGGGGGAATGGGGCGGGTGTGGCGGGCCGTCGACGAAATACTCGACCGGCTGGTCGCGGTGAAGGAGATCCGCATCGACGGATCCGACGCCGAGGACATCCGCACCCGCCGTGAACGCACCCTGCGGGAGGGGCGGGCGACGGCGCGGATCGACCATCCCAACGTGGTGCGCGTCTACGACGTGGTGGACGAGGGCGAACGCCTCTGGATCGTCATGGAATTGGTCCCCGGCCGGTCGCTGGAGCGGATCATGGCCGAGGAGGGCCCGCTCGGCCCGCGGGAGACCGCGCGCATCGGTCTCGGCCTGGTGGCGGCGCTGCGCCAGGTGCACGCGCGGGGGGTGCTGCACCGGGACATCAAACCGGGGAACGTGCTGGTCGAGGCCGGCACGGCCGGGGCGGGGCGCGTGGTCCTCACGGACTTCGGCATCGCCGCGATCCAGGACGCCACGGCCCTCACCATGGTCGGCATGCTCGTCGGCTCCCCGGACTACATGGCCCCCGAGCGGATCTCCGGCCGGCGTCAGGGGCCGCCGTCCGACCTGTGGTCCCTGGGGGCGACCCTCTGCGCTGCGCTGGCGGGCCACTCCCCGTTCTCCCGCCACACGACCCTTGCGACTCTGCACGCGGTCCTGTACGAGGAGCCCGAACTCCCCACGTCCCCGGGCCCGCTGCGCGCCCTGATCGCCGCACTGCTGAGCAAGGACCCGGCCACCCGCCCCACCCTCACCGCTCTGGAGACGACCCTCCACCTGATCGCCAACCCACCCCCACCACCGACCCTCCCGGCAGCACCCACGCCCCCATCGCCGGAACACACGCCCACCACAGCCCACCCTCCCGCCCCGACACCGGCCGCCACGGCGTCCACCCGCGAGCAGCCGGAACCCGGGCCGACGAGTCCCGAGGACGGGGACCCCGGGGCGGATGCTGAGCTCAGGGCTGGGGCCGGGGCTGGGGGTTCGGGTACGGCGCCGGGGCCGGCCGGGGCCGAGGCGACAGTCGCCGCACCACCGAGGCCCGAAGGGCCGGAGCCGCAGCCGACCCGCGCCGAGGAAGCACAGACCGAAGCCCCGCGCCCCGCACCGGGGCAGCCCGAGGACGATGCCCCCGACGCGGTCGCCCAACGGCAGTTGACCGCCGAGCCGACAGCCGCCGTAGAGGCGGGAGTCGACGGAGACGGCCGTCGGTCGGGGAGCCCGAGTGCGGCGGGTGAGGGGAACGCGGGCTGGGAGGCGTCAGGTCCGGGGACGGCGGCGGTCGAGCCGCACGCCCCTGGAGGGGCGGGAGTCGACGGTGGCGGCCGTCGGTCGGGGAGCCCGAGTGCGGCGGGTGAGGGGAACGCGGGCTGGGAGGCGTCAGGTCCGGGGACGGTGGCGGTCGAGCCGCACGCCCCTGGAGGGGCGGGAGTCGACGGTGGCGGCCGTCGGGCCGGCAGCCCGAGTGCGGCGGGAGCCGAGGGCGCGGCCCGCCGGGACGCGTCCGCGCCCGGGGGGACGGCCGCCGTGCCCGGGGACCCGGAAGCGCCGGGAGC
>NZ_JARAUO010000010.1:94092-200115 GCF_033792105.1 Streptomyces sp. WI03-4A | reverse complement strand
GTTGAGTTCTCAAGGAACGGTCGCTTCCTTTGTACTCACCCTCTCGGGCTTTCCTCCGGGCGCTTCCCTTCGGTCTTGCGTTTCCGACTCTATCAGATCTTTTCTCGATCCGATTTCCTCGGTGCTTTCCAGGTTTCCGCTCTCGCGCTTCCCTTTCCGGCGGTTCCGACTCTATCAGATCCTTTCGGCGTCCGATTCCCGGTCGGCGGGGTGTCTTCCCGGCTGTTGGGCCGTTCCGACGAGTGAGACTTTAGCGGATTCCCCCGCCCCGAGCTAATCGGGGCGGCGCCCTTTCGAACGCGGATTCCTCATTTCGCAAATACGCACGCCAAAACAGCCGACACCGAGGCGTCGAGGAGTGACTGGTACTTGCGGAATGGCTGTCCGGGGACCGACCGGAGTCGGCGCTCACGTCGGACAACCCGGAGAACAGTACGGATCAGCCCGGGGTGTGTCAACTCGCTGCCCTGGACCCCTCCCCGGGCATAGGCTGGGGGACATGACTACGCGTACGTGCACCCAGCAGTGGTGGGCCGCCTGACGGCGGCCGCTCTCACGTATGCACCCAACGGCCGCCGACTCGGCGGCCGTTCGCGTATCTCCCTCCAGGACTCCGGGAGCCGGCCGACCGGGACGGCGGCCTCGACCAGGAGGAGACACAGAGATGACGCGGGTCTTCAGTGGTATCAAGCCGACCGGACACCTGACCCTGGGGAATTACCTCGGCGCCATGCGGCGCTGGGCCGAGGTGGACCAGCACCGGTCGGACGCGCTGTTCTGCATCGTCGACCTGCACGCGCTCACCGTGGACCACGACCCGGCTCGGGTGCGCCGGCTCAGCCGGCAGGCGACGACACTGCTGCTGGCCTCGGGGCTGGACCCCGAGCTGTGCACGGTGTTCCTGCAGAGCCACGTCGACGAGCACACGCGGCTGTCGTACCTGCTGGAGTGCGTCGCGACGGACGGTGAGATGCGCCGCATGATCCAGTACAAGGAGAAGGCCGCGCGGGAGCGCCTGCGCGGTGGGAGCGTGCGGCTGTCCCTGCTGACGTATCCGGTGCTGATGGCCGCGGACATCCTGGCCTACGGGGCGGACGAGGTGCCGGTGGGTGACGACCAGGTGCAGCACGTGGAGCTGACCCGGGACCTGGCGGTGCGGTTCAACCAGCGGTACGGGCACACGTTCACGGTGCCGAGAGCCACCCGTCCGGAGGTGGCCGCACGGGTGATGAACCTCCAGGACCCGACCTCGAAGATGGGGAAGTCGGACGACTCGGGGCCGGGGATCGTCTATCTCCTGGACGAGCCGGACGTGGTGCGCAGGAAGGTCATGCGCGCGGTGACCGACAGCGGGCGGGACGTCGAGTACGACCGCGAGGGACGGCCGGGGGTCGCCAACCTGCTGGACATTCTCGCTGCGTGCACGGACGGGAACCCTGAGTCACTGGCGTCCGTTTACGACTCGTACGGCGCATTGAAGAAGGACACCGCGGAGGCGGTCGTGGAGGTCCTCAGGCCCGTGCAGGCCAGGCACAGGGAGCTGTGCGCGGAACCCGCGTACGTGGAGGAGGTGTTGCGGATCGGTGCGGAGAAGGCCCGGGCGTCGGCCCGGCCGACCGTCGACAGCGCCTACCGGGCGATCGGGCTGCTGCCTCCCGTGGCGGAGCCCGCGCTGAGCGCGGCTCGCTGAGCGCGGCTCGCTAGGCGCGGGGCGGCGGGGTGACCCGCCGCCCACCGGTCCGTCGGCCGTGTCAGTCCTTCTGTCAGTCCTTCTTGCCGGAGGCGAGTTCGCGGCTGCGGTCGCGGGCGGCTTCGAGGGCGGCGATGAGCGCGGCGCGGACTCCGTGGTTCTCCAGCTCGCGGATGGCGTTGATCGTCGTGCCCGCCGGGGAGGTGACGTTCTCGCGGAGCTTGACGGGGTGCTCGCCGCTGTCGCGGAGCATCACGGCGGCGCCGATGGCGGACTGGACGATGAGGTCGTGCGCCTTGTCGCGGGGCAGGCCGAGCAGGATGCCGGCGTCGGTCATGGCCTCGACCAGGTAGAAGAAGTAGGCCGGTCCGGAGCCGGACAGAGCGGTGCAGGCGTCCTGCTGGCTCTCGGGGACCCGGAGGGTCTTGCCCACGGCGCCGAAGATCTCCTCGGCGGTGGCGACGTGGTCGTCGGTGGCGTGGCTGCCGGCGGAGATGACGGACATGGCCTCGTCGACGAGGGCGGGGGTGTTGGTCATGACGCGGACGACCGGGGTGCCCGCGGCGAGGCGCTCCTCGAAGAAGGAGGTGGGAATGCCGGCGGCTCCGCTGATGACCAGACGGCCGGCGGGGATGTGCGGGGCGAGTTCGTCCAGGAGGGTGCCCATGTCCTGCGGCTTGACCGTGAGGATCAGGGTGTCGGCGGTCTTGGCCGCCTCCGCGTTGCCGACCGGGGTGACTCCGTAGCGGGAGCGGAGTTCCTCGGCGCGTTCGGGACGGCGGGCGGTGACCAGGAGGTCGGCGGGGGTCCAGCCACCGCGAATCATTCCGCTGAGCAGGGCTTCGCCGATCTTGCCGGTGCCGAGGACTGCGACTTTCTGGCTCATGGAGTCATCCTCGCACCGGCTCCTCGGGGCCCGGGTGGTTGTCCGGCAGGCGGAACACGGACGGGTCGCTAGTCGGTGCGGCGCCGTAGGGTCGCCGCCCCGAGGCCCAGGACGAGCAGGGCGCATCCGGCGACGATCAGGATGTCGCGGACGAAGGTCGCCGTCATGTCCGTGTGGTGGAGGACCTCGTTCATGCCGTCGACGGCGTACGACATCGGCAGGACGTCGGAGACGGCCTCCAGGACGGGGTGCATGTCGGAGCGGGGAGTGAAGAGACCGCACAGGAGGAGCTGGGGAAAGATCACCGCGGGCATGAACTGGACCGCCTGGAATTCCGAAGCCGCGAAGGCCGAGACGAAGAGTCCGAGGGCTGTGCCGAGCAGGGCGTCGAGGAGCGCCACGAGCAGGAGCAGCCAGGGTGAGCCGGTGACGTCGAGGCCGAGGACCCAGACCGAGAGCCCGGTGGCGAGGGCCGACTGGACGATGGCGAGGGCGCCGAAGGCGAGGGCGTAGCCGGCGATGAGGTCGGCCTTGCCCAGCGGCATGGCGAGCAGCCGTTCGAGGGTGCCCGAGGTGCGTTCGCGCAGGGTGGCGATGGAGGTCACCAGGAACATCGTGATCAGCGGGAAGACGCCGAGCAGCGAGGCGCCGATGTTGTCGAAGGTGCGCGGGCTGGCGTCGAAGACGTAGCGCAGCAGGACCAGCATCAGGCAGGGGATGAGGAGCAGCAGCGCGATGGTGCGCGGGTCGTGGCGGAGCTGGCGCAGGACGCGTGCGGCGGTGGCGAGGGTGCGTCCGGCGTTCAGGGCGCGAGCGGGGGCCGCCTGGACGGGGGCTGCCTGGGTGGTGGGGGCGGTCGTGCTCATCGGGTCGTCTCCTTGGTGCGGTCCGCGGCGGCCGCTTCGTCCACGAGGCGGAGGAAGGCGGCCTCGACGGTGTCGGTTCCGGTTCGGGTGCGCAGGGCGTCGGGGGTGTCGTCGGCCAGGATCCGCCCGTCGCGCATGAGGAGGAGGCGGTGGCAGCGCTCGGCCTCGTCCATGACGTGGGAGGAGACGAGGAGGGTGGCGCCCCGGGCGGCGAGGGCGTGGAAGAGGGTCCACAGGTCGCGGCGCAGGACGGGGTCGAGGCCGACGGTGGGCTCGTCGAGGACGAGCAGTTCGGGGCTGCCGAGGAGGGCGACGGCGAGGGAGACGCGGCTGCGCTGGCCGCCGGACAGGTTGCCGGCGAGGGCGTCGGCGCGGCTGGTGAGGTCGACCTCGTCGAGGACGCGTTCGGTGTCCTGGCGGCGGTCGGCGGGGGCGCGGTGGGGTTCCAGGATCGCGGCGAAGTAGTCGAGGTTCTGGCGGACGGTCAGGTCGTCGTAGACGGAGGGCGCCTGGGTGACGTAGCCGACCCGGCTGCGCAGGGCGGGGTGGCCCGCGGGGCGGCCGAGGACGTCGAGGGTGCCGGTGACCTTGGCCTGGGTGCCGACCACGGAGCGCATGAGGGTGGACTTGCCGCAGCCGGAGGGGCCGAGCAGGCCGGTGATCTGGCCGCGCGGGACGGTGAAGCCGAGGTGGTGGAGGACGGTGCGGGCGCCGCGGGCGACGGTGAGGCCGTCGGCGTGGACGGCGTGGGGTGCCGTGGCGTGGGATGGGTCGGCCACATAATTCATCATGCGATGAATAATGTTCCCGGCGGGCCGTGCCGTCAAGGGGTCCGTCCGTCGCGGACGGGCCGGTGCGGTGGGCATACGACGGCGGCGGCCCGGAAGAAGACCGGGCCGCCGCCGAAGAAGAGGAGGCAGAGAAGCCGAAGAAGGGGAGGAAGAGAAGGAGTGGGGAGGGTCAGGGCTTGGTCGCGACGAGCAGCAGCACGTCGTACGTCTCCTCGACGATGCCGTCGGGGAAGACCTTCAGCAGATGGCCCCGCTCCTCCTCGAGGAACGCGCGCCTGCGCTCCTCGGCCGTGACCAGGAAGGCCGAGTGGCTGCCGAGGTTGGCGAGATGGGTGTCGACCGGGACGCGGCGGCTCCAGCGGACCTCGCGGCGGGCGAAGCCGAGCCGGCCGCTCGGGTCGGCGCGCTCGGGTCGGTCCCCGGCCTTGCGCTTCTCGGCGGCGATGTCCACGCCGAAGAACCGGCCGCTGCGGTCGGCGGCCTCGGCGATCCACTCGATGTCGAGGGCGTCGGTGTTCCACCACAGGGCCAGCGCGCCGCCGGGCCGCAGCACGCGCAGCGCCTCCGGCACCGAGCGGGCGGTGTCGGTCCAGTGCCAGGCCTGGGCGTAGGTGACGAGGTCGGCGTGACCGTCGGCGACGGGGAGCGCGTCGCCGCTGCCCCGCACGACCGGGACGTCCGGCAGCGAGCGGCGGAACTCGGCGGCCATGCCGGCGCCGGGCTCGACCGCGAGGACGTCGGCGCCCCGGGCGTGCAGCAGCGCGGTCGCGATCCCGGTGCCGGCCCCGACGTCCACGACCCGGGCCCCGGCCAGCGGCCGTCCCGCCAGTTCCTCGACGGCGTCGAGGAGGGCGGGCGGGTAGGAGGGCCGGTTGGCGGCGTACTGGGCGGCGGCGGCGTCGAAGGATCGGGCTCGGGCGGCGGGCGTGGGCGGCTGAGTAGGAGTCATATGACCATGCTCGCGCCGCCGGACGCACGCGGGACAGCGGATATCCCGGAGCAGCGGATGCCAGGGCGGGGGTGTCCGAGCCGGGGCGCGCGATGAGGGTGGGCCGGGCTCGGCGTGCCGCCCGGCGGTGTGGCGGAGGGAGCAGGGCACGGTGGGGGCGACCCGGACCGTGCTGTACCGATGGGCCGCTGTGCCCGGCTTCGCCTGCCTGTGGGCGAGTGCCGGCGCGACGGCCTCGCCGGTGTCGTTGCCGCGCGGCGTCAGCCGCGGCGCTTCTTCCTCGACGGATTGCCGGTGCGCCGGGAGGTGCGGCGGGCGTACTCCTCGCGAGCCCGGTCGTACTCCTCGCGGTGCAGTTTCTCGCCCGGGGCCTCGGTCAGGGAACGGAAGAAGTAGGCGAGCAGCGAGCCGACGAAGCCGATGGCGAGCAGGCCGCGCAGGGTGGCCTGGCGCTGGGGGTCGTGGCGCTTGCCGAACCCCTCCCAGGTGTTACGGAAGGCGAGCGCGCTGCAGATGGCGAACATGGCGACGACCAGCACGGTCACGAAGGCACCGCTGTCGGCGATCTGGATGCCCTCGTAGGCGAAGCGCAGGATCAGACAGGAGACGGCGGCGGCGACGAGGGACCCGGCCGCGACACCGGCCCGGCGGGCCGCGTACCCGTGGTCGTGGTCCACCCAGGACGTGCCGAAGAAGCGCAGGGGCTCGGGGCGGGGGCCGCCCGGGGAGCCCGCCGGGGTGCCCGGGGTGCCGGTTTCGTCGCTCACGGGACGATTATGGCCCCGGGCGGGGACGGGCTCCGGGGTGGGGTCAGAGGGAGCAGCGGGAGGCGACGTAGCCGTCGCTGCCGGTGTGCACGTAGGCGTCCGAGACGTACTGTCCGTTGTCGATGTTGTCCCAGATGTTCGAGGTGCCGTACGGGCCCGTCACCGTCTCACCCGGGGCCTGGCAGAAGATCGGGACGCGGGAGTTCTCGGGCAGGACCCGGACGATGCCGTAGTCGGTACCAGGGCCGTTGCGCACGTTGAGACGGACGTCCGGGGCCACCGGGAAGGTCCGTACGACGGCGGCGTCGGCCGTCGAGGCAGCCCCCATCACCATGAGGAACGCTCCGGCGGCACCGGCGAGCAGGACGGTGGCGCGTCTGCGGGATGTCATGAGAATCGTGTCCTTACGTCTGCCTCATGTCTGCGTCGCGGGTCAGAAAGCGCACCGGGAGGCGACGTAGCCGTCGGTGCCGGTGTGCACGTAGGCGTCCGAGACGAACTCGCCGTTGTCGATGTTGTCCCAGATCTTCGACGTTCCGTACGGGCCCGTCACGGCCGTTCCCGAGGTCTGGCAGAAGATCGGGACGCGGGAACCCGCAGGCAGCGTGTAGAGGATGCCGTAGCCGGTGCCGGGGCCACTGCGGACGTTGAGCTGGATGCCCGGAGCGACGGCATAGGTCCGTACGGCCGCCGCGGCCGGGGACTCCTGCCCTCCGTCGCCCGCGGCCGCTTCCACGTGGTCAACAGACATGAATGACCTCCCCCTTCGCCCCATGAGTGTCACGGGGCCGGTTCCTTCCCCTGGAGCGAGCCACGGAACACACGTGCGCGACTCGCACGCGGAGGCTAGCAAGCCGCCTCTGTCCCGTACGAGTCATCGACTAGGCTCCGTGCGTCGCGCGCGCGGACGAACAGCACGGGGGTGGTCCATGGCGCCACAGCGCAGCACCGGAGCGGGCGCGGAAGCGGAACTTCCCGAATACGCCGGTCACTATCGTCTGGAGTCCTGTCTGGGGTCGGGCGGCATGGGGGTCGTCCATCTGGCCCGCAGCACCTCGGGGCTGAAGCTCGCGGTGAAGGTGGTGCACGCCGAGTTCGCCCGGGACCCCGAGTTCAGAGGCCGTTTCCGGCAGGAGGTGGCCGCCGCCCGGAGGGTGAGCGGCGCCTTCACCGCGCCCGTGGTCGACGCCGATCCGGAGGCCGAACGGCCATGGATGGCGACGCTGTTCATCCCCGGCCCGACGCTCTCCGAACACGTGAAGCGGAACGGCCCGATGCCGACCGCGCAGTTGCGCCGGCTCATGGCCGGACTGGCGGAGGCGCTGCGCGACATCCACCGGGTGGGCGTGGTGCACCGGGACCTCAAGCCGAGCAACGTGCTGCTCGCCGAGGACGGGCCGAAGGTCATCGACTTCGGCATCTCCCGTCCGAAGGACAGCGAACTACGGACCGAGACCGGGAAGTTGATCGGCACGCCGCCGTTCATGGCGCCCGAGCAGTTCCGGCGGCCGCGGGAGGTCGGCCCGGCGGCGGACATCTTCGCCCTCGGTTCGGTGTTGGTGCACGCGGCGACCGGACGGGGGCCGTTCGACTCCGACAGCCCCTATGTCGTCGCCTATCAGGTCGTGCACGACGAGCCGGATCTGACCGGGGTGCCGGAGAGCCTGGCGCCGCTGGTGCTGCGCTGCCTGGCCAAGGAGCCCGAGGAGCGGCCGACGCCGGACGAGTTGATGCGGGAGCTGCGGTCGGTGGCCGCCTCGTACGACACCCAGGCGTTCATACCGGCGCAGCGGACGGACGACGGCCTGCCGAAGACACAGCCCCCGCGGCCCGAGCCGGCGCAGGTGGCCCGCGGACGGCTCGGCGGACTCGGCAGACGCACGCTCTTCGCCGTAGGGTCGCTCGCGCTCGCCTTGGGCACCGTGCTCACGGCACTGCTGTGGCCGGACAAGGGCGGTGACGGCGGCCCCTATACGGAGCAGACCGCCACGCACCACGCCGCGGCATCGGACGGGTTCGCCGCATGGCGCGCCGAGCCGGTCGGCGGCGGCTCCGGGATGCCGAACTGCATCTACGGGGTGCGCGAGTTGCTGTGCGTCCGCTCCGGGGTCGCCTTTGCCCTTGACCCCGCGGACGGCACGCTGCTCTGGCGGCGAACGATCGCCCGGAACCGTACGGGCGACGCGCCCGCCCTGTCCGGGGGGCTGCTGTTGCTGCCGGCGGACGACGGCCATCGGCTGCGGGCGCTCGACCCCGAGTCAGGCCGGCCGCGCTGGCAGCGGGAGCTGCCCGCGCACCAGGGGAAGACCCGATTCGTCGGCGGCATGGTCCTCGTCACCGGGACGGACGGGACGGTCACGGGCGTGGACGGGGCGTCCGGGGACACGAAGTGGCACCGGCGCGTGTCCGGACCAGGTGTCCCGGCACTGTTCTCCCGCGACGGTGACCCGCTGGCGTATGCGTCCACTCCCTCGGCTGACGGCGCGTACACACAGGTCACCGCCGTGGACCCGCAGACGGGTGCCATCCGCTGGCAGGCGCGGATGAAGGGGTCGCTGCGTCCCGTCGGCAGCCAGGGCGGCTCGCTGTTCCTGCTGTCCGTGGACCGGGCCGTCGGCGTCACGGACGGGCTGCTCCGGTACGCACCGGCTTCGAAGACGGTGCGCCGGGTGTCCCTGCCCGTGCCGCTCACCGCGCCGCAGGCCGCCGTCCGCGGTGACGTCGTCTACCTCCTGTCGACCGGCGGCTCCCTGGACGCCTTCGACCTGGGCACCGGCAAACAGCTGTGGCACCTGGAGACCTCCGTGAGCCGGGGCTCCGCACCGGTCGCCACCGCCGGGCACGTCTATTTCACCGGCGCCGACGGGCGCCTGCTCGCCATGAACGCCCGCACCGGCGATCTGGTCGCGCAGACACCGCCGCGGCTCGCCACGAACCCGGGCGAGGTCCCGTCCGTGCTGTCGGCTCCGCTGCTCGTCGGCGGTCACGTCTACGCCACCGCCCCCGACGGCTCGGTCTTCGCCCGTGACGGACGCGACCCGGCGTCCTGGTGACATGCCGAAGGGGCCGCCTCCCCAGGGAGGCGGCCCCTTCGTACGGATCCGGACCGGTCAGCCCAGTCGGCTCACGTCACGCACCGCGCCCTTGTCCGCGCTGGTCGCCATCGCCGCGTAGGCGCGCAGCGCGGCGGAGACCTTGCGGTCGCGGTCGCGCGGGGCGTACACGCCGCCGAGGGCCTCCTTGCGCCGGGTCAGTTCCGCCTCGTCGACCAGCAGCTCGATCGCCCGGTTGGGGATGTCGATGCGGATGCGGTCGCCGTCCTGGACCAGGGCGATGGTGCCGCCGGAGGCCGCCTCGGGGGAGGCGTGGCCGATGGAGAGGCCGGAGGTGCCGCCGGAGAAGCGGCCGTCGGTGATCAGGGCGCAGGTCTTGCCCAGGCCGCGGCCCTTCAGGTACGAGGTCGGGTAGAGCATCTCCTGCATGCCGGGGCCGCCCTTGGGGCCCTCGTAGCGGATGACGACGACGTCGCCGTCCTTGACCTCCTGGGTGAGGATCCGCTGGACGGCCTCCTCCTGGGACTCGCAGACCACGGCCGGGCCCTCGAAGGTCCAGATCGACTCGTCGACGCCGGCCGTCTTGACCACGCAGCCGTCGACGGCCAGGTTCCCCCTCAGGACCGCGAGGCCGCCGTCCTTGGAGTACGCGTGCTCGGCGCTGCGGATGCAGCCGCCCTCGGCGTCGTCGTCCAGCGTCTCCCAGCGCTCGGACTGGGAGAAGGCCTCGGCGGAGCGGACGCAGCCGGGGGCCGCGTGCCACAGCTCGACGGCCTCGGGGGACGGGGAGCCGCCGCGGACGTCCCAGGTCTTGAGCCAGTCGGAGAGGGAGGGGCTGTGGACCGCGTGCACGTCCTCGTTGAGCAGGCCCGCGCGGTGCAGTTCGCCGAGCAGGGCCGGGATGCCGCCGGCGCGGTGCACGTCCTCCATGTAGTACGTGCGGTTCTTCGCGACGTTGGGGGCGACCTTGGCGAGGCAGGGGACGCGGCGGGAGACGGCGTCGATCTGCTCCAGGCCGAAGGCGACGCCCGCCTCCTGGGCGGCGGCCAGCAGGTGCAGGATCGTGTTGGTGGAGCCGCCCATCGCGATGTCCAGGGCCATGGCGTTCTCGAAGGCCTGGAAGGTGGCGATGTTGAGCGGCAGGACGGTGTCGTCGTCCTGCTCGTAGTAGCGGCGGGTGAGGTCCATGACCGTGCGGGCCGCGTTCTCGTACAGGGCGCGGCGGGCGGTGTGGGTGGCGAGCACCGAACCGTTGCCGGGCAGGGAGAGGCCGATGGCCTCGGTCAGGCAGTTCATCGAGTTGGCGGTGAACATGCCGGAACAGCTGCCGCAGGTGGGGCAGGCGTTCTCCTCGATGCGGAGGATGTCCTCGTCGGAGATCTTGTCGTTGACGGCGTCGGAGATCGCGTCGACCAGGTCGAGGGTGCGGACCGTGCCGTCGACCAGGGTGGCCCGGCCGGACTCCATGGGGCCGCCGGAGACGAAGACCGTCGGGATGTTCAGGCGCAGGGCCGCCATCAGCATGCCCGGGGTGATCTTGTCGCAGTTGGAGATGCAGACCAGGGCGTCGGCGCAGTGGGCCTCCACCATGTACTCGACCGAGTCGGCGATCAGGTCACGGGAGGGCAGGGAGTACAGCATGCCGCCGTGGCCCATGGCGATGCCGTCGTCCACGGCGATCGTGTTGAACTCGCGGGGGATGCCGCCCGCCTCTTTGATCGCCTCACTGACGATCCGGCCGACCGGCTGGAGGTGGGTGTGGCCCGGCACGAACTCGGTGAAGGAGTTGGCGACGGCGATGACGGGCTTCCGGCCGATGTCCGCACCGGGTACACCGGAGGCGCGCATAAGGGCGCGGGCGCCCGCCATGTTGCGGCCGTGGGTGACTGTGCGGGACCTCAGCTCGGGCATCGTCGCTCGCTCCTTCGAAGACCTTCTGCCAGTGAGTTCTGACTGTCTACGAGCGTACGCCGCCCCTCCACGGACTGGACAAGGTTGTCCGGAATGCGGGACGCGTGTTCCACGGGGGCGACTGTCAGGGCTGCGTCAGATGCCCCTGCACCACCGGCGCCACCCGTTTGATGATCGACTCCAGGTCCGCCGACGCCAGCGGCTCCAGCTTGATCACG
The DNA here is from genome assembly GCF_033792105.1 of Streptomyces sp. WI03-4A. Taxonomy (NCBI): domain Bacteria; kingdom Bacillati; phylum Actinomycetota; class Actinomycetes; order Kitasatosporales; family Streptomycetaceae; genus Streptomyces; species Streptomyces sp. WI03-4A. The sequence goes on along the minus strand of NZ_JARAUO010000010.1, from coordinate 188,984 downwards.
TACCGCATCAGGGCCGCGCCCACCAGCTGCGCGGCCGCCAGCTCGGCGCGCAGCTCCGCGTCCGGCAGGTCGAGCTGGGCGGCGATGCGGCGCAGCAGCTGGGCGGCGACGAGGCGGCGGAAGACGGCGGCCGCGGTCTCGTTGTTCACGGCGGAGCGCAGGATCGCCAGGAGCGGCGTACGGGTCGTGGGGTTCTCCCAGACGCCGAAGACGAAGCGGGTGAGCCGCTCCCCCACCGCCTCGACGGGCCCTGCGGCCAGCGCCTCGGGCGCGTTCAGGGCGGGTGCGAACGCCACCGCCACGGCCGCTTCGAAGATCTGTTCCTTGGTGCCGAAGTAGTGGTGGACGAGCGCCGCGTCGACCCCGGCGGCCTTGGCGATGCCGCGTACGGAGGTCTTCTCGTAGCCGTGTTCGGAGAACACCTCGCGGGCGGCCGCGAGGATGCGGTCGCGGGTGTCGGCGGACTCCGTGCGCGGCGGGCGGCCGCGGCGGCGGGCTCCGGCGGTGCCGGTCACCGCCGGGGCACCTTCACGGCGGCGGCCAGGTGCGCGCGGGTGAAGGCGAGGGCCTCGGCGAGGTCGGCCTCGCGCTCGGCGCTGGACATCGCCCGCCGGGTGTTGACCTCGATGACGACGTGCCCGTCGAAGCCGCGCCGCCCGAGGCGCTCCAGCAGCTCGGCGCAGGGCTGGGTGCCGCGTCCGGGGACCAGGTGCTCGTCCTTGGCCGAGCCGCGGCCGTCGGCGAGGTGGACGTGCCCGAGGCGGTCGCCCATGCGGTCGATCATGTCGAGCGCGTCCGTGCGGGCCGTCGCCGTGTGGCTGAGGTCGATCGTGAAGTGCCGGTAGTCGTCCTTGGTGACGTCCCAGTCGGGCGCGTACGCCAGCATCTCGCGGTCGCGGTAGCGCCAGGGGTACATGTTCTCGACGGCGAACCGCACGTCGGTCTCGTCGGCCATCCGCCAGATCCCGGAGACGAAGTCGCGGGCGTACTGCCGCTGCCAGCGGAAGGGCGGGTGGACGACGACCGTGCCGGCGCCCAGCTTCTCGGCGGCCGCCCGGGCCCGCTGGAGCTTGACCCAGGGGTCGGTGGACCAGACCCGCTGGGTGATCAGCAGACAGGGGGCGTGGACGGCCAGGATCGGGATGCCGTGGTAGTCGGACAGGCGGCGCAGGGCCTCGATGTCCTGGCTGACCGGATCGGTCCACACCATGACCTCGACGCCGTCGTAGCCGAGGCGCGCGGCGATCTCGAAGGCCGTCGCGGTCGACTCCGGATAGACGGAGGCCGTGGACAGCGCGACGGTCACGTCCCTTGGTTCTGCCACGTCCGTCACCTTAAAGGGTCGAGTGGGAAGGGTGTCGGGTCCCTCTTCGCCGTTGTGACGTTTGCCATGCGGGCGGGCACGGCCCCGGCAGGTCCGGTTCCGCGCCCCCGGGGTACGTCAGTCGGCGTCCATGTGGTCGAGGCGGCGGAGGATGACGCCCTCGCGCAGCGCCCACGGACAGATCTCCAGGCTCTCGACGCCGAACAGGTCCATCGCGCCCTCGGCCACCAGCGCGCCCGCGAGGAGCTGGCCGGCCCGGCCCTCCGAGACCCCCGGCAGCTCGGAGCGCTGCGCGGCGGACATGCCGGACAGCCGTGGCACCCATGCCTCCAGGGACTCGCGCTTGAGCTCGCGCTGGACGTAGAGGCCCTCGGCGCTGCGGGCGGCACCGGCGATGCGGGCCAGCTGCTTGAAGGTCTTGGAGGTGGCCACCACGTGGTCGGGGGCGCCGAAGCGGCTGAACTCGCCGACCGAACGGGCTATCTGCGCGCGGACATGGCGGCGCAGGGCGCGGACGTTCTCGGCGTCGGGCGGGTCGCCGTGCAGCCAGCCGGCGGTGAGGCGGCCGGCGCCGAGCGGCAGGGAGACGGCGGTGTCCGGCTCCTCGTCGATGCCGTAGGCGATCTCCAGGGAGCCGCCGCCGATGTCCAGCACCAGCAGCTTTCCGGCCGACCAGCCGAACCAGCGGCGGACCGCCAGGAAGGTGAGCCGGGCCTCCTCCTCGCCGGTCAGGACCTGGAGCCGCACCCCGGTCTCGTCCTCCACGCGCGCGAGGACGTCGTCGGCGTTGGACGCCTCCCGGACGGCGGAGGTCGCGAACGGGACCAGATCCTCGACGCCCTTGTCCTCGGCGGCCTGGAGCGCCTCCCGTACGACGTCGACCAGCTTGCTGATGCCGTCGTCGCCGATGGCACCGCTGTCGTCGAGCAGCTGGGCGAGCCGCAGTTCGGCCTTGTGCGAATGCGCGGGCAGCGGGCGCGCGCCGGGGTGGGCGTCCACCACCAGCAGATGCACCGTGTTCGAACCCACGTCCAGGACACCGAGTCTCATGTACGGAACGCTACTGCCAGATTCGCTTTTCCCGGTCCCCGCTGCGGGCTCCGGCCACTTACCCTGGACGCGTGCCAAAGACGAAAAAGGCGAACTCCGGGAAAGCTGTGAAGGCGGACAAGACGGACAAGGCGGGCCGCAACGCCCCGTCCGCCAAGGCGCCGAAGGCGAGCGACGAACAGGGGCTCGACTTCGCGCGCGCGTGGGTGGAGTTCCCCGATCCGGCGGACGACGAGCAGGTCTTCCGCTGCGATCTGACATGGCTGACCTCTCGCTGGAACTGCATCTTCGGCAGCGGCTGCCAGGGCATCCAGCCGGGCCGTGCGGCCGACGGGTGCTGCTCGCTGGGCGCCCACTTCTCCGACGAGGACGACGAGAAGCGCGTCGCCGAGCACGTCGCCAGGCTCACGCCGGAGATCTGGCAGAACCACGCCGAGGGCACCCGCAACGGCTGGGTGTCCGAGGACGAGGAGGGGTCCCGGCAGACCCGGCCCTTCCAGGGCTCGTGCGTCTTCCAGAACCGCCCCGGCTTCGCGGGCGGCGCGGGCTGCTCGCTGCACATCCTGGCCCTGAAGGAGGGCCGGGAGCCGCTGGAGACCAAGCCCGACGTGTGCTGGCAGCTGCCGATCCGGCGGACCTACGACTGGATCGACCGGCCGGACGACACGCGCGTGCTGCAGGTGTCGATCGGCGAGTACGACCGGCGGGGCTGGGGCCCGGGCGGCCACGACCTGCACTGGTGGTGCACGTCGGCGACCTCGGCGCACGGCGCGGGCGAGCCGGTGTACGTCTCCTACCGGCCCGAGCTGACCGAGCTGATGGGCAAGGCGGGCTACGACCGGCTGGTCGAGCTGTGCGAGCAGCGGCTGGCCTCCCAGCTCCCGCTGGTGGCACCGCACCCGGCGGACCCGGTACCGGGCGACTAGGGCAGGTTCCGCGGCGGGCCCGGGGGGTTGTCGCCCCTCAGCGGGCTCTGGGGCCTGTCGTCCCGCGACGGCCCCCGGGGCCCGTCGTCGTCCCTCGTGCGTCACTGTCCGTCCGAGGGGCTCGGGCTGCCGTCGTCGGCGGGCGGCGGCGAGGAGCTCGGCGGGTCGGACGGGGCGGACTCCGTGGGGCTGGGGCTGGAGCCCGGGTCGCTCGGGGACGGGGACTGGCTGGTCGGCGGGTCGGACGGGGTCGAGGGCGCGGACGTCGGGCCGGGGCCTGGGCCGGACGTCGACGGCGGGGCCGAGGGGCCGCGCGGGGCGGTGCCGTAGCCGTCGATCGTGACGACGGCGCCGGCCGGCGAGATCGCCACCTGGGCGTGCCAGTGGCCGGACGGCTCGCGCAGGTGGTCGACGTACACCTTGATCGTCAGCGTGTCGCCGGGGTCGAGGGTTCCCGCGGACTGGCTGAGGTAGAGCCAGGCCGCCGAGGTGGACGCGGACCAGCGGACCGGTCCCGGACCGGACGCGGTGAGGGTGATCAGCGTGGTGTCGCCGTTGTTGCTCGCACCGACCGTGAGCCGGCCGGCGCCCTTGTGGTCTCCCCCGTTGACGCTGACGACCTCGACGGAGACGTCCGGGCCGCCGGACCTGCCCGGGCCGCCGGGCTTCACGCTGGCGTTGCCCGCGTTCTCGTAGCCGCCCGCGGTGTCGCCGCCGAGCGCGTCGGGGCCCTGGGCCTCGCGCGCGGTGGCCGAGCGGCCGTCCTCGTCACCGGCCGGCGTGGACCGGTAGGCGGCCCACAGGGCGATCACGGGGGCCGCGACGACCGTGGCGACGACCGTGGTGGTGACGGCACGCGCGCGCAGGCGGTCCCGCCGGGCGGCGTGGTCCTTGGGGTCCATCGGGAAGCCGCGCCGGTCGAAGCGGGGCGCGGCCGCGCCTCGCGCGCGGGGGTGGTGCGCGAGGGCGACGTGCAGGGCGGCGCGCGGCGCCTCCAGGACGGGCAGCTCGGCCGGGGTGACCGTGGCTCCGGGCCAGCGGCCGGGCACCGCGCGTTCGGCGGTACGGCGGCAGCGCGGGCAGTCGTCGACGTGCCGGACCAGCTCGCGGCGCAGGGCGGTGCTGAGGACCAGCCGGCTGTCCCCGGTGAGATGGGCCACGCTCGGGCAGCCGCCGGTCTCGACCACGGCGAGCGCGGCGCGGGTGCGCTCGACCTCGCAGGCGGCGGCGGACAGCAGCTCGCGCGCGGCGGCGGGCTCCATGCCGAGGACGGCGGCGACCTCGTGGGCGGCCAGGTGGTGGCGGACGGCCAGCTCCAGCGCCTCGCGCTGCTCGGGGGTGGTGCCCGCCGCCTCCGGCCAGGCGAGCAGGGCCAGTTCGCGCCGCCGCTGCTCCTCGACCTCGGCGGAGACGGACGGCTCGGGCGCCTGCTTCGCGGCCGCGGTGCGGCCGGCCGCGTGGGTGGCCTGACGTTTCTGCTTGGCCTCGGCGAGCCCGCGCAGGCAAGCCCAGCGGGCCAGCGCGTACAGCCAGGCCCTGCGGTCGTCGGCGGCCTGCGGGACGCGCTGCCCGCGCCGCTCGGCCAGTGCCAGGACGTCGCCGAGGGCGGTGGTGGCCGCGTCGTGGTCGCACAGCACCGACAGACAGTAGGTGAACAGTCCGTCCAGGTACGGCTCGTAGCGCGCCGGCGGCCGCTGGGCGATCGTGCGCGCGGCGGCGCGGTCGCGCGCCTCCCGGTGCGCCCGGTGTGCGCCGGTGGTGCGGGTCGTGGTCCGAGAACTGCTGCTCATCACCTGTGCGACCGTAGGCGGCGGCGGAGTGTCCCTTCTGGCACCTTGAGCACTTTTAATCCGTACGGGTGAAACGATCCCTCATAAGGGGACAGGAACCTTTCATTCCGTGGCGCGATCTCCGTGAATCGTGGCCGGTACCGGACCACCCACAGGCGCCCCGGGCGGGCTCTGTCAGTGCTCCGGGCTACGGTTTCCGCATGGCTGCCCGTACCAAGACCACCAAGGACCGACCGTCCTACCGCTGCACCGAGTGCGGCTGGCAGACGGCCAAGTGGCTCGGCCGCTGCCCCGAGTGCCAGGCCTGGGGCACGGTCGAGGAGTACGGCGCGCCCGCGGTCCGCACGACGGCACCGGGCCGGGTCACCTCCTCCGCGCTGCCCATCGGGCAGGTCGACGGCCGGCAGGCCACCGCCCGCTCCACCGGCGTGCCGGAGCTGGACCGGGTGCTCGGCGGCGGCCTGGTCCCCGGCGCGGTCGTGCTGCTCGCGGGCGAGCCCGGGGTCGGCAAGTCCACCCTGCTGCTGGACGTGGCGGCCAAGGCGGCGAGCGAGGAGCACCCGACCCTCTACGTGACCGGCGAGGAGTCGGCGAGCCAGGTCCGGCTGCGCGCCGACCGCATCCACGCCCTGGACGACCACCTGTACCTGGCCGCCGAGACGGATCTCGCGGCGGTCCTCGGGCACTTGGACGCGGTGAAGCCGTCCCTGCTGATCCTCGACTCGGTGCAGACGGTGGCCTCACCGGAGATCGACGGCGCGCCGGGCGGCATGGCCCAGGTCCGCGAGGTGGCGGGCGCGCTGATCCGCGCCTCCAAGGACCGCGGGATGTCGACGCTCCTGGTGGGCCACGTCACCAAGGACGGCGCGATCGCGGGCCCCCGGCTGCTGGAGCACCTGGTGGACGTCGTGCTGCACTTCGAGGGCGACCGGCACGCGCGGCTGCGCCTGGTGCGCGGCGTGAAGAACCGCTACGGCGCCACGGACGAGGTCGGCTGCTTCGAGCTGCACGACGAGGGCATCACGGGCCTGGCGGACCCCAGCGGCCTGTTCCTGACCCGGCGTGACGAGCCGGTGCCCGGCACCTGCCTGACGGTCACCCTGGAGGGCCGCCGCCCGCTGGTGGCCGAGGTGCAGGCGCTCACCGTGGACTCCCAGATCCCCTCCCCGCGCCGGACCACCTCCGGCCTGGAGACCTCCCGGGTGTCGATGATGCTGGCGGTGCTGGAGCAGCGCGGAAGGATCAGCGCGCTCGGCAAGCGGGACATCTACTCCGCGACGGTGGGCGGCGTGAAGCTGTCCGAACCGGCCGCCGACCTGGCGATCGCCCTCGCCCTCGCCTCGGCCGCCAGTGACACCCCGCTGCCCAAGAACCTCGTCGCGATCGGCGAGGTGGGCCTGGCCGGCGAGGTGAGACGGGTCACGGGCGTGCAGCGCAGGCTCGCCGAGGCGCACCGGCTCGGCTTCACGCACGCGCTGGTACCGGGCGATCCGGGCAAGGTCCCGGCCGGTATGAAGGTGCTGGAAGTCGCCGACATGGGGGACGCGCTGCGGGTGCTGCCGCGCTCCCGTCGCCGAGAGGCCCCACGGGAGGCGGAGGAGCGCCGGTAGACTTTGCCCAGGTCTCGCCCGTCCGTACGAACCGAGTGCGCACGACGGCAGCGCCCAGAACCTGCGACCGGAGGAGTGCAGTGGCAGCCAACGACCGGGCAGCAGCTCCCGGAAAATCCGGTGGGAGTGCCGGCTCCGATCGCCTGATGCGCGCCTCGCTGAGCGCCGTGGCGCCCGGCACGCCCCTGCGTGACGGCCTGGAGCGGGTCCTGCGCGGCAACACCGGCGGGCTGATCGTCCTCGGTTCCGACAAGACCGTCGAGGCCATGTGCACGGGCGGCTTCGTCCTGGACGTGGAGTTCGCGGCGACGCGGCTGCGGGAGCTGTGCAAGCTGGACGGCGGCATCGTGCTCTCCTCCGACCTGTCGAAGATCCTGCGGGCCGGCGTGCAGCTGGTCCCGGACCCCACGATCCCGACGGAGGAGACCGGCACCCGGCACCGTACGGCGGACCGGGTCTCCAAGCAGGTCGGCTTCCCGGTGGTCTCCGTCTCCCAGTCCATGCGGCTGATCGCGCTGTACGTCGACGGGCAGCGCCGGGTGCTGGAGGACTCGGCGGCGATCCTGTCCCGCGCGAACCAGGCGCTGGCCACCCTGGAGCGGTACAAGCTCCGGCTGGACGAGGTCGCGGGCACGCTGTCGGCGCTGGAGATCGAGGACCTGGTGACGGTCCGGGACGTCTCCGCGGTGGCGCAGCGCCTGGAGATGGTCCGGCGCATCGCCACCGAGATCGCCGAGTACGTGGTCGAACTGGGCACCGACGGCCGTCTGCTGGCCCTCCAGCTGGAGGAGCTGATCGCCGGGGTGGAGCCCGACCGCGAGCTGGTCGTCCGGGACTACGTGCCCGAGCCCACCGCGAAGCGCTCCCGCACGGTCGAGGAGGCGCTGTTCGAGCTGGACGCCCTCAGCCACGCGGAACTGCTCGAAATGGGCACGGTGGCACGGGCACTGGGGTACACGGGCTCTCCCGAGACCCTGGACTCGGCGGTCTCCCCGCGCGGCTTCCGGCTGCTGGCGAAGGTGCCGCGGCTGCCGGGCGCCATCATCGACCGGCTGGTGGAGCACTTCGGCGGTCTGCAGAAGCTGCTCGCCGCCAGTGTGGACGACCTCCAGGCCGTCGACGGCGTCGGCGAGGCCCGGGCGCGGAGCGTGCGCGAGGGCCTGTCCCGCCTGGCCGAGTCCTCCATCCTGGAGCGCTACGTCTGACACGCGGCAGCGGCCGGCCGGGGCGGGGTCTCCCGCGCTCCGGCGGGAACCGCCGCCCGGCTAGTCCTCCGCCAGTACGAACGAGGCCTGGGCCTTGGCGAAGCCCGGCGTCTTCGCTTCCAGCAGGTACGTCCCCGGCTTCGCCGACCCGGCCGGGGGAGTCGCGCAGTGCGCGGCGCTCGGCTTGCGGTCCCACTTCACGGCGTACGTGATGCTCTGCCCGGCGGACACCCGGAACACCAGGCTGACGGCACCCTTCGGGCAGTCGGCCGAGGACCAGTAGTCGTCACCGCCGTCCGCCGGCGTGATGGTCAACACCGCCTTCTCGGGCCCGAGATCGACCTTGCAGTCGGTGGACGAGGTGTTCTTCGCGGTCAGTTCGAACGTCGGCGTCTGGTCCGGCGAGTACGAGTTGTGCAGGCTGCGCAGGCTCAACGTGACCGCCCCGGCGGTGCAGTCGGGCAGCGCGGAGGAGGCAGGCAGCGCGTCGGCCGCGACGACGGGACCGCCGCCCGTACCCGAACCCGAGCCGCCCGCCGAACCGGAGGAGCCGGAGGAGCCCTTGCCGTCCGAGCCCGAACCGCCGTCCGACCCGGAGCCGCTGCCACCGGAACCGTCGCCGCCGGAGCCGTCGCCCCCGCCCGACTCGTCGCGGCCGCCCGGGTGTTGACTGATCGCCGACCCGGACGGGGTGGGCCCCGGCGTAATCGTGGACACGGGACCCTTGCCGTTGGAGCCGTCGGCGTTCTTGTTGCCGCCCCCGCCGCCGGACACCACGATCCAGACGATCACCAGGGCCAACAGCGCCAACATGGACAGCAGTACGGCCCTCCGTCGCCAGTAGATGGAGGAGGGAAGCGGCCCGACCGGATTGCGCAGAGATCCCACGGCCCAAACTGTACGAGAGATCAGCGCCCTTGCTGGCGCCACCCGCCGCCCGGGACGCAACTTTTCCGGATCATCATTCCGGCAACTGTCCTGAGGAAAGAGGCTCTTCACACAGCGCGACCCGATGCGACGCTCCGCAATCGCGCCGACGCCGACCACGCCCGCCCGAGCCGTGGCAGGATCGGAAGGGCCATGACTGAGAAGCTCCACACCCCCGTGATCTCCTGGTTCGACGCACACGCCCGCGACCTCCCCTGGCGCCGCCCGGAGGCGGGCCCCTGGGGTGTGATGGTCAGCGAGTTCATGCTCCAGCAGACCCCCGTGAGCCGCGTCCAGCCCGTCTACGAGCAGTGGCTGAGCCGCTGGCCGCGCCCCGCCGACCTCGCCGAGGAGGCGCCCGGCGAGGCGGTGCGCGCCTGGGGCCGGCTCGGCTACCCGCGCCGCGCCCTGCGGCTGCACGGCGCGGCGGTGGCCATAACGGAGCGGCACGGCGGCGACGTGCCGACGGACCACGCCCAGCTGCTGGCGCTGCCCGGCATCGGCGAGTACACGGCGGCCGCGGTGGCCTCCTTCGCGTACGGTCAGCGGCACCCGGTGCTGGACACCAATGTGCGCCGGGTCCTGGCGCGGGCGGTGACGGGTGTGCAGTACCCGCCGAACGCCACCACCGCGGCCGAGCGCCGGCTGGCCCGCGACCTGCTGCCGGAGGACGAGGGGACGGCCGCCCGGTGGGCCGCCGCCTCCATGGAGCTGGGCGCCCTGGTGTGCACGGCGAAGAACGAGGGCTGCCAGCGCTGCCCGATCGCCCCGCAGTGCGCCTGGCGGCTGGCGGGCAAGCCGGAGCACGAGGGGCCGCCGCGCCGCGGGCAGACGTACGCCGGCACGGACCGGCAGGTGCGCGGCAAGCTGCTGGCCGTGCTGCGGGAGGCGCACGTGCCGGTGCCGCAGGCGGCGTTGGACCGGGTGTGGCACGAGCCGGTGCAGCGCGCCCGCGCGCTCGACGGGCTCGTCACGGACGGTCTGGTGGAGCCGCTGCCCGGCGGCCTGTACCGGCTGCCCCTGACCTGACGGTCGGGAGCGCCTGACGAACCTGGCGGAGCTGACGTACGGACAAGTCGGCGCGGCGAGGGGTTCGTTACGAACCACCACACCCAACAAAGCACCGCATAAAGGACATAAGACCCGCGCTCTTTACCCCTCGCCTACTTCCGTTACACAACCGACGGACAGCCGATTGCTAGCCGAAGGCTGCTCCGCACAGCCCCGTGACAACCGCTCCGTAGGTTCTTTCCCGTACCCGGCAGACCACGGGACAGCGGGAAGAGCGGGACTCCGGGCACGAGCCGGAGTACACGGGGAGCGGAGGCGGTTGATCATGGCGCAGGGCGAGGTGCTCGAGTTCGAGGAGTACGTGCGGACCCGGCAGGACGCGCTGCTGCGCAGCGCCCGCCGGCTGGTGCCGGACCCGATCGACGCCCAGGACCTGCTCCAGACCGCGCTCGTGCGCACGTACGGCCGCTGGGAGGGCATCGCCGACAAGCGGCTCGCCGACGCCTACCTGCGCCGTGTCATGATCAACACGCGCACCGAGTGGTGGCGCGCCCGCAAGCTGGAGGAGGTTCCGACCGAGCAGCTGCCGGACGCGTCCGTGGAGGACTCCACCGAGCAGCACGCCGACCGGGCCCTGCTGATGGACATCATGAAGGTGCTCGCACCCAAGCAGCGCAGTGTCGTGGTGCTGCGACACTGGGAGCAGATGTCCACTGAGGAGACGGCCGCGGCCCTCGGCATGTCGGCCGGTACGGTCAAGAGCACGCTGCACCGGGCGCTCGCCCGGCTCCGTGAGGAGCTGGAGGCCCGCGATCTGGACGCACGCGCGCTGGAGCGTGAGGAGCGGGAGCGTTGCGCGGCCTGACCGGGGCCGGGCCCAGCGAGGCCCGAGGCAGTACTCAGGCGGTGATCGCGGCGGTGGCCACGCTCACCGCCATCGCCCTTTTCGTCGCCGCCTGCGGCACCGGCGGCACGGGCGCCCGGGACGAGGGCCCGGCGCACGCCTCCGCCGTGGCCGGGTCCGGCGCCTCACCGGCGCCGAGTCCCTCCGGCTCCTACCGGCGGGTGGACGCCGTGGCGCTGGTCAAGCACGACCCGGCGGTCTCGGCCGCCGTCAAGCGTGAGCTGAAGCCGTGCAGCGGCGACGACTACCCCGTCGACGTCTCCTACGGCGCGCTGACCGGCGGCTCCGTGGACGACGTCGTCGTCAACGTGCTGACCTGTGCCGACGCGGTCGGCATCGGCTCGTACGTCTACCGGGACGACGACGGCGCGTACAAGAATGTCTTCAAGAGCGAGGAGTCCCCGGTCTACGCGGAGATCGAGGACGGCGTCCTGTCGGTGACCAAGCAGTTCTACCGGAAGGGCGACCCCATCTCCAGCCCGTCCGGCGAGGACGTGACGCCCTACCGGTGGACGGCGGGGCGGTTCGTGCAGGGCAAGGGCGTCCACAGGTTCTACAGCAACTCCGTCGGCGGGGATGCGACGCCCACGCCGGGCAACTGACCGACACATCACCGAGGACTGAGAGCGCGGGATGGCAGACCAGACCCATGTCCTGTTCGTCGAGGACGACGACGTCATCCGCGAGGCCACGCAGCTCGCCCTGGAGCGGGACGGCTTCGCGGTGACGGCCATGCCCGACGGCCTCTCGGGGCTGGAGGCGTTCCGGGCGGACCGGCCGGACATCGCCCTGCTGGACGTGATGGTCCCGGGCCTGGACGGGGTCAGCCTGTGCCGGCGCATCCGGGACGAGTCGACCGTGCCGGTGATCATGCTGTCGGCGCGTGCCGACTCCATCGACGTCGTCCTCGGCCTGGAGGCGGGCGCCGACGACTACGTCACCAAGCCGTTCGACGGTGCCGTGCTGGTCGCCCGGATCCGCGCCGTGCTGCGCCGCTTCGGCCACGCCGGCGGTGCCGCGCACCCGGAGGAGCCCGCCGCGCAGCTGACCGGCGGCACGCTGGCCTTCGGCGACCTGGAGATCGACACCGAGGGCATGGAGGTGCGCCGGGCCGGGCAGCCGGTGGCGCTCACCCCGACCGAGATGCGGCTGCTGCTGGAGTTCTCCGGCGCGCCCGGCACCGTGCTCTCCCGCGACAAGCTGCTGGAGCGGGTGTGGGACTACGGCTGGGGCGGCGACACCCGGGTCGTCGACGTCCACGTGCAGCGGCTGCGGCAGAAGATCGGCCAGGACCGGATCGAGACGGTCCGCGGTTTCGGCTACAAGTTGAAGGCCTGAGCGGAGCGGCATGCGGGGGATCATTCGGCACCCGGTCCGGCACATGGAGCGGGCCGGCCTGCGCACCGGGCTCCGATGGAAGCTCAGCGCGGCGATCGCGCTGGTCGCCGGGCTCGTGGCGATCGCGCTGAGCCTGGTCGTGCACAACGCGGCCCGGGTCTCGATGCTGGACAACGCGCGCGACCTGGCGAACGCCCGGGTGCAGATCGCGCAGGGCAACTACGAGCGGTACAAGCGGACGAACTTCCCGGACATCAAGATCGACGATCCGGAGCTGCCGGACGCCCTGCGCGAGAAGGTCGAGGAGGGCCGCCGGGCCAGCGACGTCTCGGACCACGGCGGGGGGCCGCCGGACATCTGGGCGGCCGTACCGGTCAAGGACGGCCATGTGCTGTCCCTGCACACCCACTTCCCCGACCGCTCCACGGACGTGATGAAGGACCTCGACCAGGCCCTGGTCATCGGGTCCATCGCGGTCGTGTTCGGCGGCAGCGCGCTCGGCGTGCTGATCGGCGGGCAGCTGTCGCGGCGGCTGCGCAAGGCGGCCGCCGCCGCCGGCCAGGTGGCCAAGGGCGAGACCGACGTACGGGTCCGGGAGGCCATCGGCGGGGTGGTGCGGGACGAGACCGACGACCTCGCCCGCGCGGTCGACGCCATGGCGGACGCGCTGCGCCTGCGCCTGGAGGCCGAGCGGCGGGTCACCGCGGACATCGCGCACGAGCTGCGCACGCCGGTGACGGGCCTGCTCACGGCCGCCGAACTGCTGCCGCCCGGCCGTCCGACGGAACTGGTCCTGGACCGGGCGAAGGCTATGCGCACCCTCGTCGAGGACGTGCTGGAGGTGGCCCGGCTGGACAGCGCCTCCGAGCGGGCCGAGCTGCAGGACATCATGCTGGGCGAGTTCGTGTCCCGGCGCGTGGCCGCCAAGGACCCGGACGTGGCCGTACGCGTGGTGCACGAGTCGGCGGTCACCACCGACCCGCGGCGGCTCGAACGGGTGCTGTTCAACCTGCTCGCGAACGCCGCCCGGCACGGCCGGCCGCCGATCGAGGTCACCGTCGAGGGCCGGGTCATCCGGGTCCGCGACCACGGCCCCGGCTTCCCCGAGGAACTGCTCGACGAGGGCCCGAGCCGCTTCCGCACCGGGAGCATGGACCGCGCCGGGCAGGGCCACGGCCTCGGCCTGACCATCGCGGCCGGTCAGGCCCGGGTGCTGGGCGCCCGCCTGACCTTCCGCAACGTGCGGCCCGCCGGCCTCCCCGGCCACGTCCCGGCCGAGGGCGCGGTCGCCGTCCTCTGGCTCCCGGAACACGCCCCGACCGACACGGGCAGCCACCCGATGCTGCCGTTGTCCGGCGGCACCGCCTGACGGCTCCGGCGCGCGGGGTGTGCGCCGGGGGCGGCCGGGCGGTCCGCCGCCTCCGCCGCCCGCTCAGCCACGCCGGCCCCCTCCCGCCGGGCGGTCAGCCGAAGTCCTTGGAGAAGTCGAGCTCCTCGCTGCGCTCGGTCAGCGAGTACCGCGGCACGGGGCACTGACAGCGGTCCGGGCACGGCGAAGGCCCCCGGGGCGGACACCAGCCGGGGGCCTTCGGTCAGGGGTGGCTCAGACGGCTTCGATCACCGGAGCCGGTACCGCGTCGGCGCCTTCCGCGGGCTTCTGCGGGCCGCCCTTGAGCGGCACCTCCTTGACGAACAGGGCCGCGACCAGCACGACCACCGCGATCACCGCGCCCAGCAGGAACGCCGAGTGCGTGCCGGCCGACACCGCGTGCTGGTACGCCTCCCGGATGGGGGCGGGCAGCATGTTGATGTGCTTGGCGTCCAGCGCGGCGGACTTCTCGGTCATCTGCTTGCCCAGCGCGCCGGCCCGGGCGGCCATGACGTCCTGGACCTTGTGGTTGAACAGGGCGCCCATGATGGCCACGCCGAACGAGGAGCCGAGCGTACGGAACAGGGTGGTGGACGAGGAGGCCACGCCCATGTCCTTCATCTGCACGCTGTTCTGCGCCACCAGCATGGTGATCTGCATCAGGCAGCCCATGCCCGCGCCCAGCACGGCCATGTAGATGCCGGAGGTCAGCCGGGTGGTCCCGGTGTCCATCAGCGACAGCAGGTAGAGACCGGTGATCATCAGCGCGCCGCCGACGATCGGGAAGGCCTTGTAGCGGCCGCTGTTGGTGGTGACCCGGCCCGCGACCATGGAGGTCACGAGCATCGCGCCGAGCATCGGCAGGAGCAGCAGGCCCGAGTTGGTGGCCGAGGCGCCCTGCACCGACTGCTGGTAGAGCGGCAGGTAGAGGGTGGCGCCGAACATCACGAAGCCGGTGATGAAGCCGATGACCGACATGAGGGTGAAGTTGCGGCTGCGGAAGATGTGCAGCGGCAGCACCGGCTCGGAGGCGCGGGTCTGCCAGAAGACGAACCCGACCAGCGTGGCGACCCCGATGCCGATCAGTTCCATGATCCGCGCGGACGTCCAGGCGTACTCCGTGCCGCCCCACGTGGTGACCAGCACGATGGAGGTGATGCCGACGGTGAGCAGCACGACGCCGAGGTAGTCGATGCCCGCCTTGGCCCGCTTCCTCGGCAGGTGCAGCACGGCGGTGACCAGCGCCAGCGCCACGGCGCCGAGTGGCAGGTTGATGTAGAAGGCCCAGCGCCAGCCCCAGTTGTCGGTGATCGTGCCGCCGACCAGCGGGCCGCCGATCATCGCCAGCGCCATCACGCCGGCCATCATGCCCTGGTACTTGCCGCGCTCCCGCGGCGGTATGAGGTCACCGATGATCGCCATGACGCCGACCATGAGACCGCCGGCGCCGAGCCCCTGAACGGCACGGAAACCGATGAGCTGGCCCATGTCCTGCGCCATGCCGCTCAGCGCGGAGCCGATCAGGAAGATCACGATCGAGCTGAGGAAGGCGCCCTTGCGCCCGTACATGTCGCCGACCTTGCCCCAGATGGGGGTCGAGGCCGCGGTGGCCAGGGTGTACCCGGTGACCACCCAGGACAGGTGCTCCAGGCCGCCCAGCTCGCCCACGATCGTCGGCATGGCCGTACCCACGATCATGTTGTCGAGCATCGCGAGCATCATCGCGATCATGAGCGCGAGCAGGACCACCCGGACGCTCTTCGGCTGCTTCTCCGGCTTCTCCGGCTGCGTCTGGCCCGCCACGGCCGCTTGCGTGTCCGCCATCTCTCCCACTCCCCCTGACGACTGCTACTTACTTGCCGCCCGGCTAGTTCATTACACTGGAGAAGGTAAGCTCGTAACTAGCCGGGCGTCAAGTAAGTTTCCGCGGCAGCGCGAGGAGTACGAGGATGGGCGTCACCATGGACGGCACCAAGCAGCAGCGCCGCGGAAACACCCGCCAGCGCATCCAGGACGTCGCGCTCGAACTCTTCGCCGAGCAGGGCTACGAGAAGACCTCCCTGCGGGAGATCGCCGAGCGCCTCGACGTCACGAAGGCGGCCCTGTACTACCACTTCAAGACGAAGGAAGAGATCATCGTCAGCCTCTTCGAGGATCTGACGAAGCCGATCGAGGACCTGATCGAGTGGGGTCGCAGCCAGCCGCACACCCTGGAGACGAAGCAGGAGCTGGTGCGCCGCTACGGCGAGGCCCTGAGCGGCGCCGAGCCGTTGTTCCGCTTCATGCAGGAGAACCAGGCGACCGTCAGGGAACTGCGCATCGGCGACGCGTTCAAGGACCGGATGCGCGGTCTGCGGGACATCCTCATAGACCCCGAGGCCGAACTCGTGGACCAGGTGCGGTCCGTCAGCGCGATGTTCACGCTGCACGCGGGGATGTTCGTGATGCAGGACCTCGAAGGCGACCCCGAGAAGAAGCGCGAGGCTGTTCTCGAAGTCGCCCTGGGCCTCATCGCGCAGGCGCACGAACACGCCCACCGGAGGGACTAGCTCAGACCTTGACGCCCTGGGCCTTCAGGAAGACGACCGGGTTGATCGCGGAGCCGTAGTTCGGGGTCGTACGGATCTCGAAGTGCAGGTGCGGGCCGGTCGAGTTGCCGGTGCTGCCCGAGAGGGCGATGTGCTGACCGGTCTTGACGACCTGGCCGACCTTGACGTCGATCCGGGACAGGTGCGCGTACTGCGAGTAGGTGCCGTTGCCGTGCTTGATGACGATGGCGTTGCCGTACGCCGGGCCGTCACCGGCGCCGTTGGGGCCGGCCTTGACGACGGTGCCGCCGTGCGCGGCGAGAACCTCGGTGCCGGTCGGCACGGCGAAGTCCTGACCGCTGTGCTTGTGCGCCCAGTGGCTGCCGTCCTGCATGAAGGTGGCGGACAGCGTGTACTGCTTCACCGGGTCCACCCAGGAAGCGGCGGACGGCGTCGCGGCGCTCGCGACCCCGGCACCCAGCACGGCCGTGACGCCGGCTCCGGCGGCCAGGACGGCCACGCGGTTGCGGAGGGAGGACGTACGGGTGGTGCGGGACGTGAAGCGCTGGAACATGCGAAACCTCGTGGATTCGGGGACAGAACGACCGCCCGGCGCAGAGACGTTCGCCGGTGGGGCGATTCATTGGTAACCCGACTCCCCAACCCCGCTCAAACCCCCCGAGTACGGCGTCATTTAGTACACGAGCCGGATATCGGGCACTTCTTGACAGGCCCGACAGTCCCCCCGCCTCATGAGCAATAGCTCCGACGTCGCCTTTTCGAGAGGTTCAGGAGGTTTATGCCCTATTTGTCTAGGCGGAAATTCCCACTATCGGGGCTAGTACCGGACATATCGCCTGTGCGGCATGTCACCGGCCCCCGGAATCCCCGGCCGAATAAATGTGACGCAGACCTCTAGCAACCTACCCTTCGGTAACCCTACGGTTCCCCTCGCGCCACCCTCACCAAAGATCATGCACCTGACACCACCCGTTCAGGCCGTGCAGCGTACGGACGTGAGAGGACCCCCACCGATGACCAGACGCCCCTGGGCGCGCCGCATATCCGTCACCGCCGTCTCCGTGGCCGCACTGGCCGCGCTGGCGGTCCCCGCCGAGGCCGCAGGTACGGCCGCGGGCACCGACGGCACCGCCTCCGCCTCGGCCGGCGCGTCCGCGTCCGCGTCCGCCGCCAAGGTCGACCACGCGACCTGGCAGAAGGACTGCCAGGCCGTCATGGACCAGGCGCTGCCCTACCTCAAGGACCGCATCGCCGCCGCCGGGCCCGGCGAGAAGCAGGCGATCGTCTTCGACATCGACAACACCACGCTGGAGACCGACTTCGGCTTCCACTTCCCGCAGCCGGCCAACAAGCCGGTGCTGGACGTCGCCAAGTACGCCCAGGCGCACGGCGTCTCGCTGTTCTTCGTCACCGCCCGCCCGGGCATCATCGAAGACCCCACCGAGTGGAACCTGAAGTACGACGGCTACAACGTCTCCGGGCTCTACGTCCGCGGCTTCCTCGACCTCTTCAAGGACGTCGCCGCGTACAAGACGGCCCAGCGCACGGACATCGAGCGCAAGGGCTACACGATCATCGCGAACATCGGCAACAGCGCCACCGACCTGTCGGGCGGCCACGCCGAGAAGACGTACAAACTGCCCGACTACGACGGCCAGTTGTCGTAACCGGGGACTCCCGGGCACGCGAAAGGGGCCGGTGCCCGAAGGCACCGGCCCCTTTCGGCCGTGACGCTTACGCGTCCTTGCTCAGGTTCGGCCCGGCACCGCCGGCCGCCTGCTCGATCGGCGGGACGTCCGGCAGCGCCGACTTCTCCTCACCCCGGAAGGTGAAGGTGGCGGCTTCGCCCTCGCCCTCGGTGTCCACGACCACGATGTGACCGGGACGCAGCTCGCCGAAGAGGATCTTCTCCGAGAGCGTGTCCTCGACCTCGCGCTGGATCGTGCGGCGCAGCGGACGCGCGCCCAGCACCGGGTCGTAACCCTTCTTGGACAGCAGCTCCTTGGCGGACTGGGAGAGCTCGATGCCCATGTCCCGGTCCTTCAGGCGCTCGTCCACCTTGCTGATCATCAGGTCGACGATCCGCAGGATGTCCTCCTGCGTCAGCTGCGGGAAGACGACCACGTCGTCGACGCGGTTGAGGAACTCGGGCCGGAAGTGCTGCTTGAGCTCGTCCTGGACCTTGTTCTTCATGCGCTCGTAGTTGGTCTTCGTGTCACCCGTGGCCGCGAAGCCCAGGTTGAAGCCCTTGGAGATGTCCCGGGTGCCGAGGTTGGTCGTCATGATGATGACCGTGTTCTTGAAGTCCACGACCCGGCCCTGGGAGTCGGTCAGACGACCGTCCTCCAGGATCTGCAGCAGCGAGTTGAAGATGTCCGGGTGCGCCTTCTCGACCTCGTCGAAGAGGACGACGGAGAACGGCTTGCGGCGGACCTTCTCGGTCAGCTGGCCGCCCTCCTCGTAGCCCACGTAACCGGGGGGCGAACCGAAGAGACGCGAGACCGTGTGCTTCTCGCTGAACTCCGACATGTCGAGGGAGATCAGCGCGTCCTCGTCGCCGAAGAGGAACTCGGCGAGCGCCTTGGACAGCTCGGTCTTACCGACACCGGACGGGCCGGCGAAGATGAACGAACCACCGGGGCGCTTCGGGTCCTTCAGACCGGCACGCGTACGGCGGATCGCCTTCGACAGCGCCTTGACGGCGTCGACCTGGCCGATGACCCGCTTGTGGAGCTCGTCCTCCATGCGGAGCAGGCGGCTGGACTCCTCCTCGGTCAGCTTGAAGACCGGGATGCCGGTGGCCGTGGCGAGGACCTCGGCGATCAGCTCGCCGTCGACCTCGGCGACGACGTCCATGTCGCCGGCCTTCCACTCCTTCTCCCGCTTGGCCTTGGCGGCCAGGAGCTGCTTCTCCTTGTCGCGCAGGGAGGCGGCCTTCTCGAAGTCCTGCGAGTCGATCGCGGACTCCTTGTCCCGGCGGACGGCGGCGATCTTCTCGTCGAACTCGCGCAGGTCCGGCGGCGCGGTCATCCGGCGGATGCGCATCCGGGAACCGGCCTCGTCGATCAGGTCGATCGCCTTGTCGGGCAGGAAGCGGTCCGAGATGTAGCGGTCGGCCAGCGTGGCGGCCTGGACCAGCGCCTCGTCCGTGATGGACACGCGGTGGTGCGCCTCGTACCGGTCGCGCAGACCCTTGAGGATCTCGATCGTGTGCGGCAGGGACGGCTCCGCGACCTGGATGGGCTGGAAGCGGCGCTCGAGGGCCGCGTCCTTCTCCAGGTGCTTGCGGTACTCGTCCAGGGTGGTCGCACCGATGGTCTGGAGCTCACCACGGGCCAGCATCGGCTTCAGGATGGAGGCGGCGTCGATGGCGCCCTCGGCGGCACCCGCACCGACCAGCGTGTGCAGCTCGTCGATGAACAGGATGATGTCGCCGCGGGTGCGGATCTCCTTGAGCACCTTCTTCAGGCGCTCCTCGAAGTCACCGCGGTAGCGGGAGCCGGCGACCAGCGCGCCGAGGTCGAGGGTGTAGAGGTGCTTGTCCTTGAGGGTCTCGGGCACCTCGCCCTTGACGATGGCCTGGGCGAGGCCCTCGACGACGGCGGTCTTGCCGACGCCGGGCTCACCGATCAGCACCGGGTTGTTCTTGGTGCGGCGGGACAGCACCTGCATGACCCGCTCGATCTCCTTCTCGCGCCCGATGACCGGGTCGAGCTTGGACTCACGAGCGGCCTGGGTGAGGTTCCGGCCGAACTGGTCCAGGACGAGGGAGGTCGAAGGCGTGCCCTCGGCCGGGCCGCCCGCGGCGGCGGTCTCCTTGCCCTGGTAACCGGAGAGCAGCTGGATCACCTGCTGCCGCACCCGGTTGAGGTCTGCGCCCAGCTTGACCAGGACCTGGGCGGCGACGCCCTCGCCCTCGCGGATCAGGCCGAGCAGGATGTGCTCCGTGCCGATGTAGTTGTGGCCCAGCTGAAGGGCCTCGCGGAGCGACAGCTCCAGGACCTTCTTGGCACGGGGGGTGAAGGGGATGTGGCCGGACGGGGCCTGCTGGCCCTGACCGATGATCTCCTCCACCTGCTGGCGGACCGCCTCAAGCGAAATGCCGAGGCTCTCCAGGGCCTTAGCGGCGACACCTTCGCCCTCGTGGATGAGACCCAGGAGGATGTGCTCGGTGCCGATGTAGTTGTGGTTGAGCATCCGGGCTTCTTCCTGAGCCAGGACGACAACCCGCCGCGCGCGGTCGGTGAACCTCTCGAACATCGTTAATCGCTCCTCAGAGCGGTCAGGCAGTGGGGGGAACTTCCCCTCCCTGTCCTTCCGCAGCTTAGTCCCGCAAGCGGGGACCGCTCATTCCAACTGCCGACACCGTCGATGGCCTCCTGACCCCGAACGCCGACATCTGCTCCAACCCGATGGTGCGAGACGATGTTCCCGCAGGCCAGGCAGTTACCCCACTCGCCACTACGCCGATGGCGAACGTGAGACGGCCCTTCCCGCGCGTCGCCCCCTCCCACTAGGCATGTCTTACCCGCGGTGACGGACACTCCATGCCGCGCGCCCCTGTTCCCTCCGCTATGGGCGAACAACCTCGCGCCTCCCCCGGCCCGCGCGCGCCCCCTTTTCAGGCACCGTGTGCGATCATGGATACACACAGCGTAACCCTTGGGCCGTTTCGGCGGTTGCACTTGGCATGGCTGGCTCGGTCCGCACCGTTTCCACACTCTCCACGGTCCCCCTTCTCCCCCCGCCCCGTCTTCCGCACGGCACGGACCACGCGGACACCACGGCCGGCCCGGAGGCCCGGGCCCGGCACTGGTACGAGAACGAACTGGGGTGGGCGACCGTGCCCGGACGGCCGCTGCGGCTGGTCACGGGGCTGCGGTTCGACGTCCTCGACGTGCCCGCCGAGGCCGGAGCCGCCGCGCTCAGGCACCTCGCGCCGGGCTCACCGGTGGCCCTGCGGGGCGACCGGATGCGGCTGCTGGTGGCGGCGGGCAGCGCGGAGGAGCTGCCGGCGGTGCTGGACTGGCTGGAATGGGGGCCGCTGGCACTGGACCTGCAGGTCCTCGGCGCGGACGGGGCGATGGAGGCGCCGGTGCCGCCCGGCGGTGCGCACGGCGGCCGTCCGCCGCGTCCCGGCGACCCCGCCCGCACCGGTTCCGTCCAGGGGGCCGCCGCGTGGCTGCGACCCCCCGTACCCGGGGGCGAGGTCGAGGTCTCGCTGCCGGCACTGCCGGCCATGGGGAGTCCGAAGGACGCCCCCGATCTCGTGCGACTGGTCGACACGGTGGCGGCACGATGCCACCGCATCCGGCTGCGGCGCCTGGACGCCGGGCCGCCCGCCTGCCGGCGGAATCAGCCGTTGGCCTTCTCGTAGGCCTCGCGAATGGACGCGGGAACACGGCCGCGGTCGTTGACCTCGTAGCCGTTCTCCTTGGCCCAGGCGCGGATCGCCGCGGTGTCCTGGTTGCCACCGGAAGCGGCACGCGCCTTTCCGCGTCCGCCGGCGGCACGGCCACCGGTGCGACGACCGCCCTTCACATAGGGGTCGAGAAGGTCACGCAGCTTGTCCGCATTGGCGGTCGTGAGATCGATCTCGTATGTCTTGCCGTCCAGCGCGAACGTCACGGTCTCGTCCGCCTCGCCACCGTCGAGGTCGTCGACAAGAAGGACCTGAACCTTCTGTGCCACCGGATTTCCTTTCATCGATAACGTGAGGGTCAAGGGTCCGCGGCGTCCGCCGTTTCGCCGCCCCTGTTATATGCAGTACTGCAGTACGTCGGAAAGCAAACCGCTTTTGCCGGAAAAACACAAACCCCTGGGAGAGCCCCGGGGACCCGCCCACGTCCGGAAACATGCGCGTTTCGGACATAGGGACCCCGGGCAATGTCGATCACAGATGCAGAAGCATCCGGCTGTTGCCCAAGGTGTTCGGTTTCACTCGTTCGAGACCGAGGAACTCGGCGACGCCCTCGTCATAGGAACGCAACAGCTCCGCGTACACATCGGTGTCGACCGGTGTCTCCCCGATCTCCACGAAGCCGTGCTTGCCGAAGAAGTCCACTTCGAAGGTGAGGCAGAAAACCCGCCGAACACCGAGCCAGCGCGCGGTCTGCAGCAACTTCTCCAGCACCCGGTGACCCACACCGGCGCCCTTGAGGCCGGGCTTCACCGCGAGAGTCCGCACTTCCGCGAGGTCTTCCCACATGACGTGCAGCGCGCCGCAGCCGACCACCTCGGCGTTGTCGTCGCGTTCGGCGACCCAGAACTCCTGGATGTCCTCGTAAAGCGTGACCATCGCTTTGTCGAGCAGGATGCGGTCACGGACGTAGGCGTCGAGGAGGCGGCGGACGGCCGGGACATCGCTGGTGCGGGCCCGCCGGACGGTGATGGCTTTTGCGGTGACTTCGGGACGCTCTGGTGCCATGAGCGGACGCTATCGCCCGGTCGCCTCCCCGGCCGAGCCGGGGTTCTCCTCTTGGGGAGCTTGTGGCGCTTGCGGGGCCTGCGGGGCTTCCAGTGTTTCCGGAACCCGCACGATCCGTACGGCGTCCCTGAGGGCCTGCCGCTGTTCCTCGCTCATCATCCCGAAGAAGGCGACGAGAGCGGCCGCCGGGTTGTCGCTCTGCGACCAGGCGTCGTTCATGAGGGCGGCCGCGTACGCGGCCCGGGTGGAGACCGCCTCATATCGATAGGCGCGCCCTTCCGCCTCGCGGCGCACCCAGCCCTTCTGATGGAGATTGTCCAAAACGGTCATCACCGTGGTGTACGCGATGGACCGTTCCTGCTGGAGGTCTTCCAGGACTTCTCGAACGGTCACCGGGCGGTTCCACTTCCACACCCGCGTCATGACCGCGTCTTCGAGTTCTCCCAATGGGCGAGGCACAGCTCAGAACAATAGTGGGAGATCCCGTCAATGGCGTGCCGGACGTGCGCTTACGCTGCAAACGCCAACAAAAAGGGCGTACGACGCGCAAAAGCACCGGGGCACGGGGCCCCGGTGCGCGGAGTCGGACGCGGTGCCGTCAGGCGTCGCGGGCGGCGGACGCCTGGTGGACGCCCTCCGAGCGGGCGAGGGCGGCGTCCACGGCCGCGTCCTCCTTGGCCTTGGCGGCGCCGCCCTGGGTCTTCACGATCACCCTGACCACACCGATGAAGAACAGGGCCATGACGACCGGGGGCACGAGCGCGGAGACGTAGTCCATGGATCCAGAGTAGCCATCAGGTTCGGGGCGAAAGGGACGGGGTGCGCGGAGGGCGCGCGGACCGGCCCGGTCAGCCGGCGGCGAGCTGCCGGGACTCCGCGGGCCGCGCCGGGTCCGAGGGCGCGGCGGGCGGCTTGCGGCGCGGGAAGACCTCGCCCGGCGTGGGAATGGGCCGCTTCGGGGCGCCCGGCTCGCCGGGACGCTCGGCGGGCCGGCCGGGCGGCGTCTGACCGGGGCCCGGAGCGGGCTTCTGGGCGGGTTTCTCCGCCTCCTCGGCCCGGACGCCCGGGACCTCTCCCGCGCCGCCCGGGAGGGCCAGCAGGCGCGTCCTGGAGGGCGGCACGGCGGGCGCGGGGACCTTGCGGGCACCCTGTGCGAAGCGGGCGCGCACGTCCTGCTCGGCGAGCGCCTGGCAGCGGTCCAGCAGGCCGGCCGCGCGGGGGTTGCCGCGCAGCGCGCGGAGCGCGGCGAGGTCGTCCGGGGTGGGCCGGTGCCCGGCGCCCAGCGCCTCCTCCAGCAGCCCCAGGTAGCCGGCGGCCGTGCCCGGCAGGGCGGCGCGGTAGCGGCCCAGGTCGGCCACCAGGAAGGCGCGCAGCCGGGCCGCCTCGCGCATCGCCTCGTCGAGGGACTCGGCGAGGAGGAAGCAGTCCTTGACGTCCTCGGCGGACGCTCGGCCGGGGTGGAGGGCGAGGGCGAGCGCTCGGCGGAGCACACGCAGCTCCTCCGCTCCGAACGCCATGCCGCCGCGGGATCCGTAGGGCGTGGGCATGCGGCGACGCTATCGCTAATCGGACAAAAGTGACGGATCGGGATGTTGTGTCGCCGCGTGTCGTTGCCTGGTTTCGCCCGACCGGGGCCACGCGCGCATGGCGGGACGACCGGTCTCACGCGCGTGGCGGGCGGAGTGCGGCGCCCGCCACGCGCACGGCGCTCACATGCGCGACACGTTCCGCTCGTAGACCAGGCGCAGGCCGATCAGGGTCAGCCACGGCTGGTGCTCGTCGATCACCGTGGACTCGCCCAGCACCATCGGCGCGAGCCCGCCCGTGGCGATCACGGTGACGTCGTCGGGGTCGTCGGCCAGCTCCCGGGCCATCCGGCCCACCACGCCGTCGACCTGGCCGGCGAAGCCGTACACGATGCCCGACTGCATGGCCTCGACGGTGCTCTTGCCGATCACGTTGCGGGGCCGGGCCACCTCGATCTTCCGCAGCTGCGCGGCCTTGACGCCGAGCGCCTCCACCGAGATCTCGATGCCGGGGGCGATCACCCCGCCGACGTACTCCCCGCGCGCGGAGACCGCGTCGAAGGTGGTCGCCGTGCCGAAGTCGACGACGATCGCGGGGCCGCCGTACAGCTCGTTCGCCGCGACCGCGTTGATGATGCGGTCGGCGCCGACCTCCTTGGGGTTGTCGAACTGGATCGGCACCCCCGTCTTGACACCCGGCTCGACCAGCACCGCGGGCACGTCGCCGTAGTAGCGCCGGGTGACCTCGCGCAGCTCGTGCAGCACGGACGGGACGGTCGCGCAGATCGCGATGCCGTCGATGCCGTCGCCCAGCTCGTCCCCGAGCAGCGGGTGCATGCCCATCAGGCCCTGCAGCAGCACCGCCAGCTCGTCCGCCGTGCGGCGCGCGTCGGTGGAGATGCGCCAGTGCTCGACGATGTCCTCGCCGTCGAACAGGCCGAGCACGGTGTGCGTGTTACCGACGTCGATCGTGAGCAGCATGGCCGTTACTCCGCCTCGCGCAGGTCCAGGCCGATGTCGAGGATCGGCGAGGAGTGGGTGAGGGCGCCGACCGCCAGGAAGTCCACGCCGGTCTCGGCGTACGCGCGCGCGGTGTCGAGCGTGAGCCGGCCGGACGCCTCCAGCAGCGCCCGGCCGGCGACGATGCCGACGGCCTCCGCGCACTCGTTGGGTGTGAAGTTGTCCAGCAGGATCAGGTCCGCGCCCGCGTCGACGACCTCGCGGAGCTGGTGCAGGGTGTCGACCTCGACCTCGATCGGCACCTCGGGGAAGGTCTCCCGTACGGCCTTGAACGCCTGCGCGACGCCGCCGGCCGCCACCACGTGGTTGTCCTTCACCAGGGCGGCGTCGGAGAGCGACATGCGGTGGTTGACGCCGCCGCCGCAGCGGACGGCGAACTTCTCCAGCGAGCGCAGTCCCGGCGTCGTCTTGCGGGTGTCGCGCACGCGCGCCCCGGTGCCCTCCAGCACGTCCGCCCACGCGCGCGTGGCGGTCGCGATGCCGGACAGGCGGCACAGGATGTTGAGGGCGCTGCGCTCGGCGGTGAGCAGGTCGCGCGTGCGGGTGGTGACCGAGAGCAGCTTCTGCCCGGCCTCGACCCGGTCGCCGTCCTCGACGTGCCGCTCGACCTCGAACTCGTCGGTGCAGACCACGGAGAGCACGGCCTCGGCGACCCGCAGGCCGGCCACCACCCCGGCCTCGCGCACGCTGAAGTCGCCGGTGGCGACCGCGTCCTCGGGGATGGTCGAGACGGTGGTCACGTCCACCCCGCCGTCCAGGTCCTCCTGGATGGCGACGTTGGCGATGTCCTCGACCTCGATGGGGTCGAGCCCGGCGGCGGCCAGCAGCTCGGCGAGCGCGGGGTCGAGTCCGCTCTCCAGGTACTCCTCGTCGCCCTCGGCGCCGCAGGCGCAGCCGTCGCCGCAGCCGCCGGTCGGGGCGAGGGGAAGGTCGTCGGTGCTCACGTCTGTCACTGCTCCTGGGAAAGCCGGTGGTGCCGGGTCGGGGGGAAATCTGCGGTGTCGGTGGTGCGTACGGCCAGGGACCGGTCCGGGTTGAGCCGTACGACGATGTGGCGCCGCCATGCGGCGTCGTCGCGTTCGGCGCGGTCCTCGCGCCAGTGGCAGCCGCGGGTCTCCTCGCGCAGCCGGGCGGCGGCGACCAGGACGCGGGCCACGCACAGGAGGTTGGTCGCCTCCCAGGTGTCGACGCCCGGCTCGGCGGTCTTGCCGTTCTCGTCCAGGGCGTCGCGGGCCTCGGTGTGCAGCCGCTGGAGCTGCTCCGCGGCCTTCTCCAGGGACTGTGCCGAGCGCAGCACGCCCGCGCCGTCCGTCATGGTCCGCTGGATGGCGAACCGGGCCTCGGGGGCGAGCAGCGGGTGCGCGGGCCGCTCGGGTTCCGGGACCTGCGCGGGCACACGCGCGCGCAGGCCGTTCCCGGCGTGCGCGGCGGCGATGTCGGCGGCGATCCGCTCGGCGTAGACGAGCCCTTCCAGGAGGGAGTTGGAGGCGAGCCGGTTGGCGCCGTGCACGCCGGTGCAGGCGACCTCGCCGCACGCGTACAGGCCGGCCACGGTCGTACGCCCGCGCGCGTCGGTGCGCACGCCGCCGGAGGCGTAGTGGGCGGCCGGCGCGATCGGGATGGGCTCGGTGACGGGGTCGATGCCGTTGGCCCGGCAGGCGGCCAGGATGGTCGGGAAGCGGTGCTCCCACATGTCGGCGCCGAAGTGCCGGGCGTCGAGGAACATGTGCTCGGCGTCCTGCTCCAGCATCCGCCGCATGATGCCCTTGGCGACGATGTCCCGGGGCGCCAGTTCGGCCAGCTCGTGCTGGCCGACCATGAAGCGCACGCCGTCGCCGTCGACCAGGTGGGCGCCCTCGCCGCGCACCGCCTCCGAGACGAGCGGCTGCTGGCCCTCGGCGTCCGCGCCGAGGAACAGGACGGTCGGGTGGAACTGGACGAACTCCAGGTCGCTGACCTCGGCCCCGGCGCGCAGCGCGAGCGCCACCCCGTCGCCGGTCGACACGGACGGGTTGGTGGTCGCGGAGAACACCTGGCCCATGCCACCCGTCGCGAGGACGACCGCGGGCGCGTGCACGGCGCCCACGCCGTCGTGCTGGCCCTCGCCCATCACGTGCAGGGTGACGCCGGCGGTGCGGCCCTCGGCGTCCGTGAGCAGGTCGAGGACCAGCGCGTTCTCGACGGTGCGCAGTCCGCGCGCGCGGACGGCCGCCACCAGCGCCCGGGAGATCTCCGCTCCGGTCGCGTCGCCGCCCGCGTGCGCGATGCGGCGCCGGTGGTGGCCGCCCTCGCGGGTGAGCTGGATGTCGCCCTCGTCGTCGGTGTCGAAGTGGGCACCGGTGGAGATCAGCCGTCGCACGGCGTCGGGGCCCTCGGTGACGAGGAGCCGCACGGCCGCCTCGTCACACAGGCCGGCACCCGCCACCAGGGTGTCCTGGAGGTGCTGCTCGGGGGTGTCGCCCTCGCCCAGGGCGGCGGCGATGCCGCCCTGCGCCCAGCGCGTGGAGCCGTCGTCCAGACGGGCCTTGGTGACGACGACGGTCGTCAGGCCCGCGGCCTCGCAGCGCAGGGCGGCGGTCAGGCCCGCCACCCCGGAGCCGACGACGACCACGTCCGCGGAGATCGACCACCCGGGGGCGGGTGCGTGCAGTCGTATGCCTGTGCTGGTCACGAGGCGGCTCCGAGGTTTCCGAAGGTGAGGGGGATGTTGTCGATCAGCCGGGTGGTGCCCACCCGGGCGGCCACGGCGAGGACGGCCTCGCCGGTGAAGCCGTCGGCGATCTCGGTGAAGTCCGAGGGGTCCACCAGGGCGAGGTAGTCCAGCTTCAGCGGGGGCTCGACGCGGCCGGCCTCGTCCAGGACCTGGCGGGCGGCCGCGCGGACGGCCGCCGGGCCGCCGGGGACGGCCGTGGCCACGGCGTGCGCGTCGGCTGCCGCGCGGGACTCGCCTATGGCGCTCAGCGCCTCGGCACGCGCGTGCGTGGAGGGCACCTCGCGGGCCCGGGCGCGCAGCGCCTCCTGCGCCGCGTGCCGGTCGCGCCCGGCGAACAGGGCGCGGGACAGGGCGAGGGCGGTACGGCGCTCGTCGGGCGACAGGTAGCGGTTGCGGCTGGACAGGGCGAGCCCGTCGGCCTCGCGCACGGTCGGGACGCCGACGATCTCGACGCCGAAGTTCAGGTCCCGCACCATGCGCCGGATCAGGGCCAGTTGCTGGGCGTCCTTCTGTCCGAACAGGGCCACGTCGGGGCGGCTGAGGTGCAGCAGCTTGGCGACGACGGTCAGCACGCCGTCGAAGTGCCCCGGCCGCGCGGCTCCCTCCAGTCGCTCGCCCATCGGGCCCGCGGAGAGCCGCACCTGGGGCTGCCCGCCGGGGTACACCTCGTCCACCGAGGGCGCGAACACCGCGTCGGCGCCCGCCTGTTCGGCGAGCTTCAGGTCGGCTTCGAGGGTGCGGGGATAGCGGTCCAGGTCCTCGCCGGCACCGAACTGGAGCGGATTGACGAACACGGTGACGACGACCTCGCCGTCCCGGCCGGCGATCCCGCGCGCGGTGCGG
Source organism: Streptomyces sp. WI03-4A (assembly GCF_033792105.1). NCBI lineage: Bacteria > Bacillati > Actinomycetota > Actinomycetes > Kitasatosporales > Streptomycetaceae > Streptomyces > Streptomyces sp. WI03-4A. The sequence continues at coordinate 160,452 of NZ_JARAUO010000010.1, read as the reverse complement.
ATCAACGTGGCGTGGCCCTCGTGCAGGGCGCCCATGGTCATGACGACGGCGCGGCGGCCGTGACGTACGCGCGCGTGCAGCTCGTCGGCGGTGCTGAGCAGGGCGGTGGTCATCGGGCGTTCCCCTCGGTGCCGTCGGTGCCGTCGGTGCCTTCCGTGCCGGTGGAGCCGTCGGCCAGGACGCCGAGCAGGTCCTCGGCGAGCTCCGGCTTCAGCAGGCCGTGGGCGAGGGCGCGGTCGGCGGTGGCGCGGGCCATCGCCAGGTAGCCCGCCACGGTCCCCGGGGCGTGCCTGCGCAACTCGGTGACGTGCGCGGCGACGGTGCCCGCGTCCCCGCGCGCGACCGGGCCGGTGAGCGCCGCGTCACCGGAGCGCAGCGCGTTGTCCAGGGCGGCGCCGAGCAGCGGGCCGAGCATCCGGTCGGGGGCCGCGACGCCGGCCGTGCGCAGCAGTTCCATGGACTGGGCGACCAGGGTCACCAGGTGGTTGGCGCCCAGGGCGAGGGCCGCGTGGTAGAGCGGGCGGTTCTCCTCGCTGATCCACTCCGGCTCACCGCCCATCTCGATGACCAGGGCCTCGGCGGCCAGGCGCAGTTCCTCGGGCGCGGTGACGCCGAAGGAGCAGCCCGCCAGGCGCTGGACGTCCACCGGGGTGCCGGTGAAGGTCATCGCCGGGTGCAGCGCCAGAGGCAGCGCGCCCGCGCGCAGGGCGGGGTCGAGCACCTTCGCGCCGTACCGCCCCGAGGTGTGCACGAGGAGCTGTCCCGGCCGGACCGCGCCGGTCTCGGCGAGGCCCGAGACCAGGCCGGGCAGGGCGTCGTCGGGGACGGTGAGCAGGACGAGGTCGGCGCGCTGGAGGACCTCGGCGGGCGGGACCAGCGGCACGTCCGGGAGCATGCTCTCGGCGCGCCTGCGGGAGGCGTCGGAGACTCCGGAGACGGCCACCGGACGGTGCCCGGCGAGCTGGAGGGACGCGGCCAGGGCGGGGCCCACGCGGCCGGCGCCCACGACGCCGACGGTGAGCCGCGCGGGGCGGTCCCTGAGGTCTTGCTGGTGGACTGTACTCACGCGACAGCGGCCTTCCCGTTCCAGTCCGCACTGGGTACCGGACGATTTCTCGTCATGTTAACGCTATCGGGTGGGACGGCGGCTGGTTGTCCACAGGCTGTGGGTTTCCCCACGCCCCGCGCCCCGGCGAAATTCCGCTGCCCGCGCGGGACGGGGCGGGGGATGATCCCCGCATGACTGACAAGGGTGAGCTGGACGAAGAACGGCCGGCGGGGCCGGAGCAGGCGGAGCGGTCGGCGGCGGAGCTGCTGCGGGAACGGCGCGCCGCGGCCCAGCGGCAGGCGCGGCGCACGCTGTCCCGCGCCGACTGGGGCAGCACGATGCGCGAGCGTCTGGCGCACCTGACGGAGTCGGCGGCCGGGGTGTACGACCTGGACGAGCCGGCCGACATCTACGGCAACCGGGTCGTGGCCGCCCTGGAGGAGCGGGTCGCGGTGCTGCTCGGCACGGAGGCCGCCGCGTTCTTCCCGACGGGCACCATGGCCCAGCAGGTGGCCCTGCGCTGCTGGGCGGGCCGCACCGGCGACGCGGCGGTCGCGCTGCACGCCCTCGCGCACCCCGAGGTCCATGAGCGGCACGCGTTCAGCCAGGTCAGCGGCCTGCGTCCGGTCCTCGTGACGGATGAGCCGCGCCAGCCCACGGCCGAGGAGATACGCGACCTCGCCGAGCCGTTCGGCACGCTGATGCTGGAACTGCCCCTCAGGGACGCCGGTTTCCTGCTGCCGGCCTGGGAGGAGCTGACCGCGCTCGTCGAGGCGGCGCGGGAGCGCGACGCGGTGGTGCACTTCGACGGCGCGCGCCTGTGGGAGTGCGCCGAGCACTTCGGGCGTCCGCTGGAGGAGATCGCGGGCCTGGCCGACAGCGTCTACGTGTCGTTCTACAAGTCCCTCGGCGGGCTCGGGGGTGCCGCGCTCGCGGGGCCGAGGACGCTGGTCGAGGAGGCGCGGACCTGGCGGCACCGGTACGGCGGCATGATCTTCCAGCAGTTCCCGACCGTGCTGTCCGCGCTGGTCGGCCTGGAGCGTGAGCTGCCCCGACTGCCGGAGTACGTGCGCCACGCGCGCGTGGTGGCCGCCGCGCTGCGCGAGGGCTTCGCCGCGGCCGGGGTGGCCTGGTCGCGGGTGCACCCCGGGGTGCCGCACACCCACGAGTTCCAGGTCTGGCTGCCGTACGAGCCCGACGTGGTGGCGGAGGCGGCCGTGCGCCAGGCCGAGGAGACGTCGGTGATGCTCTTCGCGAACGCCTGGACCGGCGCCGGGCCCGGCATCGCGTGCACCGAGGTGTCGGTGCGGGCCGCCGGCCTGGAGTGGACGGCCGACGACGTCCGCGCGGCGGTGCGGGACTTCGTGGTCCGCCTGCCGGCGGTGTCGTAGCCCGGCGGTGTCGTAGCCCGGCGGGCAGGCGGGCACGGCCCGGCGGCCCGGTTCGCGCAGGTCAGACACCGGGCCGGGGTCCGGCGCTGTCAGTGGCCGGGTGCACGATGGGGGCATGAGCGTGACCATCGACATCACCGGGCTGGCCGCCACCGGGGGCGCCCCCGGCTCCAGCGACGCCGGGAGGTGGCGGAGGGTGAGCTTCACGCCCTCCCCACTGGCCGAGCTGGGGATGGCGCTGCACGCGCTCAGCGAGCCCGGCCACCACCCGCGGCTGCGCGGGTGGGCCACCGCCGTCACGGCCCGGCTGGACCCGGGCCTGGCCGACCGGCTGTGCGAGGCCGACTTCCTGTGGCGCACGACGTTCTCCGACGTCTTCGCCCCGTTCGCCGGCATCCCCGGCGGGCACGCGCGACCGGGCGCCACACTGGCCGAGGAGCTGGACCAGCTCGACGAGCTGACGGACGAGCAGTTCGTCCACTCGGCACTGGAGTTCACCTGCCAGCTGCGCTACGACGTGGCCGACCCCGGCCCGCTCGACGACCCGGTCGTGCGCCGGCGCTCCCTGGAGCTGGCCGCCGCGCGCGGTGTCGTGCAGGAGCGGTTCACCCGCCGGCTGCTGGAGGACCCGCCGGCCGTCCGCGCCTGGTTCCGGCAGCTGCTGCTCGACTGCGACGAGGCGTTCTTCGCCGACACCTGGGCCAGGCTCCAGCCCGAGCTCGCGGCGGACGCCCGGCACCGGACCGAACTGCTGCGCCGCAAGGGCCTCGGCGAGGCACTCTCCTCGCTCTCGGGCGCCGTCTCGCTGGACGAGGAGGCCGGGCTCATCACGGTCGACAAGCTCCTGGTGGGCCGCACCGCCACCGGCGACGGCGGCCTCGTCCTGGTGCCGACCAGCCTCGGCTGGCCGCACCTGCTGGTCCTGCACCGGTACGGCTGGCAGCCCACGATCACCTACCCCGTCAGCGGCTCCCACCCGCAGGCGCCCTCGGTCGAGCAGCTCACGCTGCGCCTGGAGGCGCTGGCCCACCCGGTGCGGATGCGGCTGTGCCGCCATCTGGCCCGCGCCGCGCACACGACGGGCGAACTGGCCCAGGCGCACGGCATGTCCGCCCCCGAGATATCCCGGCACCTCGCGGTGCTGAGACGGGCGGGCCTGATCACCAGCGGCCGCCGCGGCCGCTACGTCCAGCACCAGCTCGACCTCTCGGTGGTCGCCCGGCTGGGCACCGACTTCATCGAGGGCGTCCTACGCTGACCCGCTCCGCGGCGTGGGGGCGACGGAGGGCCGGCCGTGGCCGGCAGCCCGTGGCGTGCGGGCGGCGGAGGCGGGCCGTGGCGGATGCCCCTCGGCGGCCGGGCGTCCCGGTGTCAGCCGAGGCCGCCGGCGCGGACCAGGCCGGTCTCGTAGGCCAGGACCACGACCTGGACCCGGTCGCGCAGGCCGAGCTTGGTCAGGATGCGGCCCACATGGGTCTTCACCGTCGCCTCGGACAGCACCAGCCGGGCCGCGATCTCGCCGTTCGACAGGCCCTGCGCGACCAGCACCATGACCTCGCGCTCCCGGTCGGTCAGCCGCTCCAGCTCCTTGTGCTGCGGCTGCTGCCCGGCGGAGGGCAGCATCGGCGCGAACCGGTCCAGCAGCCGGCGGGTGGTGGACGGCGCCACCACGGCGTCGCCGCTGTGCACGGAGCGGATGGCGGTGAGCAGATCGCCGGGCGGCACGTCCTTGAGCATGAAGCCGGAGGCGCCCGCCTTCAGCCCCGAGAAGGCGTACTCGTCCAGGTCGAAGGTGGTCAGGATCAGCACCTTCGGCGGATCGGGCTCGGAGCAGATCCGCCGGGTGGCCTCCACACCGTCCAGCTTCGGCATGCGCACGTCCATGAGGACGACGTCCACGGCGGTGGCCCGCAGCACCTGGAGCGCCTCGACGCCGTCCCCCGCCTCCGCGACGACCTCCATGTCCGGCTGGGCGGCGAGCACCATCCGGAACCCGGTGCGCAGCAGCACCTGGTCGTCGACGAGCATCACGCGGATCGTCATCGGGTCCTCTTCCGTGTCCAGAACGTGGGGTGTGACATGTACAGGTGTCATCAAGGGGTGTGTGGGCGTCAGTGCGCCGGTTTGAGCGGGAGCAGCGCGCTGATCCGGAATCCTCCGCCGGGACGCGGCCCGGCGTCCAGGGTCCCGCCGACCATGCCCACCCGCTCGCGCATGCCGATCAGGCCGTGGCCCTGGCCGTCGGCGCCGCCCTCCTCGTACAGCTCGTGCGGGGCGCCCTTGCCGTCGTCCTCGACGAGCAGGCCGAGCCCGTCGTCGAAGTAGACCAGCCGCACGCTCGCGCCCGCATTGGGCCCGCCGTGCTTGCGGGTGTTGGTGAGCGCCTCCTGCACGATGCGGTACGCGGTCAGCTCCACCCCGCTCGGCAGCGGTCGCGGGGTGCCCTCGACCCGGAAGTCGACGGGCAGACCGGAGCTGCGGCACTTCTCGACGAGGTCGTCGATCTGCTCGACGTCCGGCTGCGGGACGTACTCCCCGCTCTCCTGGTGCTCGCCGGTGCGCAGCACGCCCAGCAGGCGGCGCATCTCGGCGAGCGCCTGGCGGCCGGTCGAGGAGATAGTCTCCAGGGCCTTCTTCGCCTGGTCGGGGGCGGCGTCGAGGACGTAGGCGGCACCGTCGGCCTGGACCACCATCACCGACACGTTGTGCGCGACGACGTCGTGCAGCTCGCGCGCGATCCGGGCGCGCTCGGCGGCGACGGCCACCTTGGACTGCGCCTCGCGCTCCTTCTCCAGCCGGGCCGCGCGCTCCTCAAGCTGCGCGAAGTACGCGCGGCGGGTGCGCATGGAGTCGCCGAGCACCCAGGCCAGCGCGAAGGGCACCGTCTGGAACACGGCGATCGCCACCTGGCCCAGCGCGCTGCTGTGCGTGGCCGGCCAGCGGACCTGCGCGAGGGCCGCGGCGACGAGGCTGACCGCGAGCGCCAGCCGGGAGGCCCAGCGCGCGCCGACCGTCGCGACCGTGTAGGTGATCACCAGCATGGCGAAGTCGGCCACGGTGGTCTCGATGTCCAGCACGAGCTGGACCATCCCGGTGGCGAAGGCCAGCAGGAGCATCGGCTCCGGCAGGCGCCGGCGCAGGGCGACGACGACGCACAGGACGGCGGACACCGCCAGCCCGCCGGCGACCGGCATGTGGTGCTCGGGCGCCCCGCTCTGGTTCATCACGCTCACGCCGGAGAGCCCGAACAGGACGACGGCCCAGAAGGTGTCGACCCACGTCGGGTGCCTGCGGAGGAAGTCATAGAGGCGCTGCACGTAACCCAGAGTAGGGAAACCGGATGCGTGCATGGGTCAACCGGAGGGCCGATCCGCACCCGGCACGTGTACTCCGCAAGGTGGATGCCGTGATCACCTGTGCGCCTAGTCTGTTGCGGTGACAGGAGAGGCGACGGCGGGCGGCGGCCCCGCGGGACGCGGCTGGCGGGAGGCGACCGAGGCGGCGCTCTACGGCCCCGGCGGCTTCTACCGGCGGCCCGAGGGCCCGGCCGGGCACTTCCGCACCTCCGTGCACGCGTCCGCGCTGTTCGCGGGGGCCGTGGCCCGGCTGCTGTGCGGGGTCGACGAGGCGCTCGGGCGGCCGTCCACCCTGGACTTCGTCGACATGGGAGCGGGGCGCGGCGAGCTGGTCTCGGGCGTGCTCGCCGCCCTGCCGGCCCCAGTCGCCGCCCGCACGCGCGCGTACGCCGTCGAGATCGCCGGCCGTCCGTCCGGCCTGGACGAGCGGATCGTCTGGCGGAGCGAGCCCCCGCCGGCGGTCACCGGGCTGCTGTTCGCCAACGAGTGGCTGGACAACGTGCCCGTGGACGTCGCCGAGGTGGACGCCGCGGGCGTGCCCCGGCTGGTGCTGGTCGCCGATGACGGCTCCGAGCGGCTCGGGCGGCCGGTGCCGGACCTGGAGGCGCGCTGGCTGGCGCGATGGTGGCCGCTGCCCGCGGAGGAGGGCCTGCGCGCGGAGATCGGGCTGCCCAGGGACCGGGCGTGGGCGGCGGTGGTGGACCGGGTGGAGCGGGGGCTCGCGGTCGCCGTGGACTACGCGCACACCGCCGGTGCCCGGCCCCCGTACGGGACGCTCACCGGCTTCCGGGAGGGGCGGGAGACGGCACCGGTGCCGGACGGGTCGTGCGACATCACGGCGCACGTCGCACTCGACGCGTGCGCGGAAGCGTGTACGGCCGCCCGCACCGCGCCCACGCCCCCTGGCGCGGCGCCCGCGCCCACCGACACGGCGTGCACGCCCTCCGAGCAGGCGCGCTCACTCCCCACCGCGCGCCTTCTCACGCAGCGCGCCGCTCTGCGCGCCCTGGACCTCACCGGCGCACGCCCCCCGCTCGGACTGGCCTCCACGGACCCCGCGGCCTACGTGCGCGCCCTGGCGAGCGCCGGCGAGGCGGCCGAGCTCACCGCCCCCGGCGGTCTGGGCGACTTCGGCTGGCTGCTCGTGCCGGTCGGCATCGCGGACCCGCTCGCCTAGGGCCTGCTGCGTCCTACTTGTCGATGTCCCCCACCACGAAGAACATCGACCCCAGGATCGCCACCATGTCCGCCACCAAGGTCCCCGGCAGCAGCTCGGTCAGCGCCTGGATGTTGTTGTACGACGCCGAGCGCAGCTTCAGCCGGTACGGGGTCTTCTCGCCCTTGCTGACCAGGTAGTACCCGTTGATGCCGAGCGGGTTCTCGGTCCAGGCGTAGGTGTGGCCCTCGGGCGCCTTCAGCACCTTGGGCAGCCGCTGGTTGATCGGGCCGGGCGCCAGGCCGGCCAGCCGGTCGAGGCAGGCGTCGGCGAGGTCCAGCGCGTTGTGGGTCTGCTCCAGCAGGCACTCGAAGCGGGCCAGGCAGTCGCCCTCGGTCCGGGTGACGACCTTCAGCGTGTCCTGGAGTTCGGGGTAGGCCAGGTACGGCTCGTCGCGGCGCAGGTCGAAGTCGACGCCGGAGGCGCGCGCGATGGGCCCGCTCACGCCGTAGGCGTGCACCGCCTCCGGGGCGAGCTCCCCCACACCCCGGGTGCGGCCGCGGAAGATCTCGTTGCCGAGCACCAGGTCGTCGAAGACGTCCATGCGCGAGCGCACGGCGGCGACGGCCGCACGCGCGCGTGCCGTCCATCCGGCCGGCAGGTCCTCCTTGAGGCCGCCGACCCGGTTGAACATGTAGTGCATGCGGCCGCCGGAGACCTCCTCCATGACGTTCTGGAGCACCTCGCGCTCCCGGAACGCGTAGAACACCGGCGTGATCCCGCCCAGCTCCAGCGGGTACGAACCGAGGAACATCAGGTGGTTCAGGACCCGGTTCAGCTCGGCGAGCAGCGTGCGGGTCCACACCGCGCGCTCGGGTACCTCCATGCCGAGCATCCGCTCCACCGCGAGGACCACGCCCAGCTCGTTGGAGAACGCCGACAGCCAGTCGTGCCGGTTGGCGAGCATGATGATCTGCCGGTAGTCACGCGCCTCGAACAGCTTCTCGGCGCCCCGGTGCATGTAGCCGATCACCGGCTCCGCGTGCACGATGCGCTCGCCGTCCAGCACGAGTTTCAGGCGCAGCACGCCGTGCGTGGACGGGTGCTGGGGGCCGATGTTGAGCACCATGTCGGTGCTCTCGGCGGCGCCACCGATGCCGACCGTGGTCTCCGTCGCAGTCATGCACCCAGTTTCCCCTACGTACGCTGGCCCCATGGAGACGGGGATCCCGGCAGGGACCGGGATGACGGGGGACGAGCCTGAGTGGCGGGGGCTGCCGCCCGGGCTGCTGCGCATGCGGCGGCTGCTGCTGGCGCTGTGGACGGCCGTGCTCGCCCTGGCGGCGGGACTGCTGCCCGGCCTGCTCGCGGGACCGGCGTGGGCCGCCTGGGCGCTGCTGCCGCTGGCCCTGGGGGCGTGGGGCTGGCGGCTGCTGGGCCGCAACTGGCGCTCCTGGCGGTACGCCGAGCGCGCCGACGACCTGCTGATCAGCCGCGGCGTCCTGTGGCGCGAGCAGACCGTGGTGCCGTACGGGCGGATGCAGCTCGTCGAGGTCACCTCGGGCCCGGTGGAGCGCTGGTTCGGACTGGCGGGCGTGCAGCTGCACACCGCGGCCGCGGCGACCGACGCGGCCATCCCCGGTCTCGAGCCGGCCGAGGCCGAGCGGCTGCGCGACCGGCTCACCGAGCTGGGCGAGGCCCGGTCGGCGGGCCTGTGACCGCCACCGGACTGGACGACGCGGTGCCGCGTCCGCCCGTCGCCGAGCGGCGGCTGCACCCGGTCACCCCCTTCCGCCGGGCCTGGGCGCCGGTCACCGTGCTCGCCGGCTGGGCCGTGCACGATCCGAACGGCGCGCAGGAGCAGGCGCAGCGGCTGACCTCCACCATGCTCCTGACCGGGCTCGCCGTGCTGGTCCCGGCGGCCGGCCTCTACGGCTTCCTGTCCTGGTGGTTCACCCACTACGCCGTCACCGACAGCGAACTGCGCATCCGTACCGGGCTGCTGTTCCGGCGCACCGCGCACATCCGGCTGGAACGCATCCAGGCCGTCGACGTCACCCGGCCGCTCCTCGCGCGCGTGGCGGGTGTGGCCAAGCTGCGGATAGACGTCGTGGGGGCCGACAAGAAGGACGAACTGGCCTTCCTGGGCGAGCGGGAGGCCCGTGCGCTGCGCGCGGAACTGCTCGCCCGCGCGGCGGGTTTCGCGCCCGAGGCGGCCCGCGAGGTCGGCGAGGCACCGGCGTGCGAGCTGCTGCGGGTGCCACCGCGCGGACTGGCGCTCTCCCTGCTGCTCACCGGCGCCACCTGGGGCTCCCTGATCGCCGTCGTCGTCGTCCCGCCCCTGCTCTGGCTCGCCACCCACAGCCTGTGGACGGTGCTCGCCGTGGCGCTGCCGCTGCTCGGCGCGGCGGGCGCGAGGAGCGCGGGACGGTTCGTCGCCGAGTACGACTGGACGGTGGCGGAGTCCCCGGACGGGCTGCGCATCGACCACGGGCTGCTCGACCGCGCGCACGAGACGGTGCCGCCGGGCCGGGTGCAGACCGTGCGGATCGTGGAGCCGCTGCTGTGGCGGCGGCTGGGCTGGGTGCGGGTCGAGCTGGACGTGGCGGGGTCCGACAACTCGGTGCTGGTGCCGGTCGCCCCGCGCGCGGTCGCCGAGTCGGTGATAGCGCACGTCCTGCCCGGCGTGACCGTGCCGGCGGCGCCGTCCCGCCCGCCGCGCCGGGCCGGCCGGTGCGCGCCGGTGCGGTGGCGGGGCTACGGCCTCGCGGTCACCGAGTCGGTGTTCGCGGCCCGGCACGGCCTGCTGCGCCGCCGCCTGGCGCTGGTCCCGCACGCCAAGGTGCAGAGCGTACGGCTCACCCAGGGGCCCTGGGAGCGTCTGTGGCGGCTCGCCGACGTCCATGTGGACACCGGAGCGGGCAAGACCGTCACGGCCCGTCTGCGGGACGCCGAGGACGCGGCCCGGCTGCTCTCGGAGCAGGCGGAGCGGTCCCGCACCGGCCGCCGGGACGCCCGTCCGGACCGCTGGATGGCGTGAGCCCGGCTCACGGGCGAGGTGCGGCACGACAGCCGTGAGCCCGGCTCACCCTCGCGGGATGGGCCGGGCCCGGTGCTCGGTGCGGTCTCAGGAGGCGGCGGTGCGCAGCCCCTGGACGTCGATCTGCTCGGTCTCGTCGTGCGCGGTCAGGTCGATCACCTGGCCGCCGCCGCGCGACTCCTCGTCGGCCGGCTTGAACTGCGCCTCGGTCTCGGCCTTGTGCAGGGCGAGGGCCTCCTGGCCGACGACGTCGGCGAGGTCCTCGTTCTGCACCGAGTCCAGCGCGTCGGACGAGGCCTCCTTCTGGGTGCCGAAGAAGTCGAACCCGCCCTCGACCGTGGGGCGCCGCACGGGCGCTGCCGGTACGACGGCCACCGCGGTCGGCACCGTGAAGTGCCCGGAGGGCTGCTGCCCGGCGGACCGGGCGGGCCGCTCCGGTGCGGTCGGGGAGGCGGCCGTGTGCTCGTGCCCACCGGCCGCCCCGGGCTTCCCCTGGGCCTCGCCCTCCTGAGCGGCCTCCCGCGCGGGCCGCTTCCCCGGGCCGTCGCCCGGATCCCCGCCGGGCTCGGTCCCGGCGGTCCCGGTCACTGGTTCGGGCGCGGGCCTGGCGGCGGACACGGACTCGGCGGCGGCCTCGGGTGCGGAGCCGGCCGGCTCGGCGTTCGCGCCCCGCGCCCCGGACCGCACGGCCGCGGCGTCGACCTCGGGCTCTGCCTCGGACTCCGCCCCGGAATCGACCGTGGCCTCGGAATCGACCGCGACCGCGGCCTCAGACCCGTCGTCGTCGGCGGCGGCGTCGGCCTCGGCCGCCGCACTGTCACGGTCGAGCCGGGACAGCGCCACGGCCGCGTCGAGGAACAGCCGGGCGCCCGCGGCGGAGAACACGGCCCCCGTACCGGGTTTCTTCTCGGCGTCGGTCGCCTCGGCCTCGGTGGCCTCGGTCGTGCCCGCGGTCTCGGGTTCGGCGCTGCGCGCGGGCGGCAGCGCGGGCAGGCCGGACGGCTCGGCCGCCTCGATCTCCAGCAGCCGGCGCCCCTCCAGGGCGCTGGCGCGCTCGGTCTCGGCGGTGGCGTAGCGGCGCAGCAGGGACGCGTGCTCGTTGCGCAGCCCGGCCAGCTCCGCGCGCTTGGCGCGCAGGCGCTGCTCCAGCTTGGTGCGCAGCTCGCGCGACTCCTCCAGGTCGGTCTCCAGTTCGGCGACCCGCTCCTCGAAGCGCCACTCGTCGCTGGCACGCGCGCGCGTGAGGTCGGCGACCTGCTTGCCCGCCTGGGCGTCCCAGCGGCGCATCACGAAGGCGCCCGCGACCGCCGTGGCCGCGGCCGCGGCGGCGAGCGCCCGCAACACGGCGGCCTCGGAGAACACCCAGGGACCCAGCGCGCAGACGGCGGAGACACCGGCGATCGCCGACGGTGGCAACAGCCGGTGCAGAGGCGGTGAATGGCGGTGGCGTCCACGTGGCATGGCCAGAAACTTACCGCGCGTAGGCGGTTCGCGGACCCCCGCCCCGCAAAAACACAGCCACACCGCCGGCTTCACGGGGCATCAGGCGCCTACACGGGACATCAGGCGCATACGGGACTCACCGATCGCTCAGCCGGCCGCTGAGCCACTGGAGCGCCGCGGGGATCTCCCGCCGCCAGGTGTTGAAGTTGTGCCCGCCGCTGTCGAGGATGATCGACGCGATCCGGGTCTTGTTCGTGGCCTGCACCCGCTCTATGAACCTGAGCGTGTCCGCGTAGTTGTGCTCACCGACCTTGCTGCTGGTGACGAGCAGCGAGGTGTCCGGCGCGGGCGCGTGCCCGATGAGCCACATGAGGTCGGCCCGGTCGCGCAGCCCGCGGTCGCGGCGGAAGAGGTCGCCGGTCGTGGGGTCGATCGGCGCCTTGTAGTACGGCGACAGGCCGACCCCGGCCGCGAAGACCTTCGGGAAGTGCATGGCGAGCTTCAGCGCGCAGTAGCCGCCGGTCGAGTCGCCCATGACGCCCCAGCTCCCGGGGCGCTTGCCCACCCGGTAGTGGGCCAGCACCGCCTCCGGGAGGTCCTTCGCAAAAAACGTTTCCGTCTGCGGTCCCCCGGGGACGTCCACGCACTCGGTGTCGCGCGGCGGCGCCACCGTCGGGCGCAGCATCACCAGGATCATCGGCTGCATCCGGCCGTTCTTCGCCAGCTCCTGGGCCGTGCGCGGGTAGTGCAGTTTGTCGACCAGCGCCTGGGCGGTACCGGGATACCCCGTCAGCACGACGGTGACCGGGAACGTGCGGGTGCGGAACTGCGGCTGGAAGTACTCGGGCGGCAGGTAGACGTACGCCGGTGTGGCGAGGCGGGACGTGCGGCCCTCTATGTCCACCCGCTGGATCTGACCGGTGGTCTGCGGCCGGTCGCCGCTGACGCCCTGCACGGCGCCGCTGGAGACCACTTGGAGCGGCCCGCCCCCGCCGCCGGCCGTGTGGTTCACGACGACGCCCTGGTCGGTCTCCTGACCGAACAGGTCCGCCCAGCTCGCGTAGAACCCGAAGACCTGGTTGGCGGCGATCCCCAGGGAGGCCAGGAGCGCCACCTGGGTCACCAGGAGCAGGCCGACACGGCCGCTGACGGCACGCCAGCTCCGCCGCGCCAGCCGCGGCCACAGCCACACCGTGGCGACGAACAGCAGCGCGGCGAAGACGGCCGCCAGCGCAAGCACTTTGTTGCTCGTGAGACCCATGGGCTGTTCCTGCCTGCGCTTTCCGCCCGTGGCGCCCGCGCTTCGTCGCGAGGACTTGCCCGGGGCTTTCCGTGGCCTTTGACCCAGCTTTCCGGTGAGGAGTGAACCTCTCTCCCCAAGACACCGTCCTAGAGGGCGCAATGTCGCCGGATGCCCGAATCGGCACCGGGTTCAAGGTCTCTCGCAGAACTACGGGATGCGATGTCTGTCAGGATAGATGGGGAAATGTCGGGCGGGGTTCCGGACCGATCAAGCCGGGCGCGGCGCATACTGCGCGGCCCGCGCCCCGAGGCCGTACCCACCCTGGTCGCCAGGGCCTGCGCCCTCGTCGGCGCGGTGGACATCGCGGGGGGTGTGTTCCCGCGCTTCCGCCACAGCCGGATGCACGCCATCGCCGAAGTGCTGCCCGGCTCCTTCGGGCCCTTCGCCGCGGCACTCTCGCTCAGCGTGGGCGTGCTCCTCCTGCTGCTCGCCCACGGTCTGCGGCGCCGCAAGCGGCGGGCCTGGCGCGCGGCCGTCGCCCTGCTGCCGGCCGGCGCCGTCGCCGAGTTCGTCTACCGGCACTCGCTCATCGGCGTGCTCATCTCGGTGGCGCTTTTGTTCCCGCTGCTGCGCCACCGCGACGAGTTCGCCGCTCTGCCCGACCCGCGCAGCCGCTGGCGGGCGCTCGCCAACTTCGTCCTGATGAGCGCCGGCTCCCTGGCCCTCGGCATGGTCATCGTCAGCGTCCACCCCAACCGCATGGTCGGGGACCCGAGCGTCGCCGACCGGCTCACCCACGTCATCTACGGCCTGTTCGGCTTCGAGGGCCCCGTCGACTACGCCGGCAACACCTCCTGGACGGTCGCCTTCTCCCTCGGCGCCCTCGGCTGGCTGACCGCCGTCACCACCGTCTACCTGGCCTTCCGCCCCGAGCACCCGGCCGCCCGGCTCACCGAGGAGGACGAGGAGAAGCTGCGGGCCCTGCTGGCCAGGCACGGCCGCCGCGACTCCCTCGGCCACTTCGCGCTGCGCCGGGACAAGGCGGTCGTCTTCTCCCCCAGCGGCAAGGCCGCCGTCACCTACCGCGTCGTCTCCGGCGTGATGCTCGCCAGCGGCGACCCCATCGGCGACGTCGAGGCCTGGCCCGGCGCCATCGAGCGCTTCATGGACGAGGCCAAGGCCCACTCCTGGACCCCCGCGGTCATGGGCTGCTCCGAGACCGGCGGCGAGGTCTGGACCCGCGAGACCGGCCTGGACGCCCTGGAGCTGGGCGACGAGGCGGTGGTCGACGTGGCGGATTTCTCGCTCGCCGGACGCGCGATGCGCAACGTGCGCCAGATGGTCAAGCGCATCGAGCGGGCCGGCTACGAAACCCGGGTACGGCGCATCCGTGACCTCGGCGAGGCCGAACTGGAGCGCATCCGCCTGGCCGCCGAGGACTGGCGCGGCACCGACACCGAGCGCGGCTTCTCCATGGCGCTCGGCCGCATCGGCGACGCGGCCGACGGCGACTGCCTGATAGCGACCGCCCACAAAGCCGACGAGCAGCCCGGCGCGTACGGCGACCTGAAGGCGATCCTGCACTTCGTGCCCTGGGGCGAGGACGGCGTCTCGCTGGACCTCATGCGCCGCGACCGCGCCGCCGACCCGGGCATGAACGAACTGCTGATCGTCGCCGCCCTGCAGGCCGCGCCCAAGTTCGGCGTCACCCGCGTCTCGCTGAACTTCGCCATGTTCCGCTCCGCCCTCGCCCGCGGCGAGAAGATCGGCGCGGGACCCGTGCTGCGCGCCTGGCGCGGACTGCTGGTGTTCCTCTCCCGCTGGTTCCAGATCGAGTCGCTGTACAAGTTCAACGCCAAGTTCCAGCCCCGCTGGGAGCCCCGCTTCGTCGTCTACCGCGCCTCCGCCGACCTGCCCCGCATCGGCTTCGCCGCCATGCAGGCCGAAGGCTTCGTCGACCTCGCCCTGCCGCTGCCGCGCTTCCTGCGCCGGCGCAGGGCGGCCGCCGGGCGCCCCTGCGCGCACGCCGTCGCGGAACACGACGTCCGGGCCGCCTGAGCCCGGCCGTCCCGACCCGCCCGCCCCTGCCGTGCCCCCGCACCACCCCCGCACCGGCCGCGGAGCGGCCCCACCGGCCCGGACGGAAGCCCCGCCCCCTCCGGCACAGGGGCTTCCGCCCGGGCCGCCGCGCGTTCACCCCCACCCCCTGGGCCTACGCTGAACATATGAACAACCACAGCGGGCGCGGCCACCTGGCAGGCCTACCGGAATGGGACCGGTGCGCGGTCATGGGCGTCGTCAACGTGACCCCCGACTCCTTCTCCGACGGCGGCCGCTGGTTCGACACGACCGCCGCCGTCAAGCACGGCCTGGACCTGGTCGCCGAGGGCGCCGACCTGGTGGACGTCGGCGGCGAGTCCACCCGCCCCGGAGCCACCCGGGTGGACGAGGCCGAGGAACTGCGGCGCGTCATCCCCGTCGTTCGCGGCCTGGCCTCCGAGGGCGTGGTCGTCTCCGTCGACACCATGCGCGCCTGTGTCGCCGAGCAGTCCCTGGCGGCGGGCGCCGCCCTCGTCAACGACGTCAGCGGCGGCCTCGCCGACCCCGCGATGATCCCCGTGGTCGCCGCCACCGGCGCCCCCTTCGTCGTCATGCACTGGCGTGGCTTCCTCGCCGGCGGCAACGTCCACGGCACGTACGAGGACGTCGTCACCGAGGTCGTCGACGAACTCCGCGCGCGCGTGGACGCCGTCCTCGCCGGCGGCATCGCGCCCGACCGCATCGTCGTCGACCCGGGCCTCGGCTTCTCCAAGGAGGCCGATCACGACCTCAGCCTCCTCGCCCACCTCGACCGCCTGCACGCCCTCGGCCACCCGCTGCTCGTCGCCGCCTCCCGCAAGCGGTTCCTCGGCCGCGTCCTGGCCGGCCCGCAGGGCGCGCCCCCGCCCGCCCGCGAGCGCGACGCCGCCACGGCCGCGGTCTCGGCCCTCGCCGCACACGCCGGCGCATGGGCCGTACGCGTGCACGAGGTACGCGCGACGGCGGACGCGGTACGGGTCGCCCGGGCCGTGGAAGGGGCGCGCACGGCGCCCGGCACGCCGGCGGAAGACAGCGCGGACGGGGCGGAAGGAGCCAGGTGAGCGCCCCCCACACCGACGTCGAGCAGGTGGAGGCCGCCAACACCGCCTTCTACGAGGCGATGGAGCGCGGGGACTTCGACGAACTGTCCTCGCTCTGGCTCACCCCCTCCGACCTGGGCGTCGACGAGGAGTACCACGACCCGGCGGACAGCGGCGTGATCTCCTGCGTCCACCCCGGCTGGCCGGTCCTCACCGGCCGCGCCGAGGTCCTCAGGTCCTACGCCCTGATCATGGCCAACACCGACTACATCCAGTTCTTCCTCACCGACGTGCACGTCTCCGTCACCGGCGACACCGCCCTCGTGAACTGCACCGAGAACATCCTCAGCGGCGGCCCCGCCCCCGAGGACGGCGACGAACTCGGTCCCCTGGTCGGCCAGCTCGTCGTCGCCACCAACGTCTTCCGGCGCACCCCCACCGGCTGGAAGCTGTGGTCCCACCACGCCTCCCCGGTCCTGGCCGAGACCGGCGAGGCCGACGAGAACGGTGAGAACGGGGCGAACGGCGCGGATCCGGACGACAGTCCACTCGCATGAGCGGGTACACGGCCCGCAGGGACCAAGAAGTGGTTGGAATCACGAACCCGCGGGTAGGAGCGGCTACCAGCCCATGACGCGGCCGGGTTCCCCAGGGGAAACACAAGGTGAAGCCTGCGCACACCCGCCCGGGCCCCCGCCCCCGCGACCCGGTCGTGTCAGTGCCCGCAGGTAGATTCGTCTGAGGCCGGTGTGCCGCCCGCACGCGACACCCGCCGGCCGTTCCCGACGATTGCAGGAGTGATTCGCGTGGATCGTGTCGCGCTGCGCGGCCTGAAGGCCCGCGGGCACCACGGGGTGTTCCCCAGGGAGCGCGAGGAGGGCCAGACCTTCCTCGTGGACCTCGTCCTCGGCCTGGACACCCGGCCGGCCGCCGCCGACGACGACCTGACGAAGACCGTGCACTACGGCATCGTGGCGGAGGAGGTCGTGGCCGTGGTCGAGGGCGAGCCGGTGAACCTCATCGAGACACTCGCGGAGCGCATCGCCCAGACCTGTCTGAAGCACGAGCATGTCCAGGAGGTCGAGGTCCGCGTCCACAAGCCGGACGCCCCGATCACCGTCCCCTTCGACGACGTGACCGTCACGATCACCCGGAGCCGAGTATGACCCGACCTTTCGCCCTGGGCCACAGCGACCCGACCGTCCAGCCGGTGCCGGCGTCGGTCGTCGAACAGGTCGACGCCGCCGACACCACCCTGAGCAACCCGAAATGGGCCGTGATCTCCATCGGCTCCAACCTCGGCAACCGCCTGGAGACCCTCCAGGGGGCCGTGGACGCGCTGGAGGACACCCCCGGTGTCCGGGTGAAGGCCGTCTCCCCCGTCTACGAGACCGAGCCCTGGGGCGTCGAGCCGGGCTCCCAGCCCTCCTACCTGAACGCGGTCGTGGCCCTCAAGACCACCCTGCCGCCCTCCTCCCTGCTGGAGCGCGCCCACGCCGTCGAGGAGGCCTTCAACCGCGTCCGGGACGAGCGCTGGGGCCCCCGCACCCTGGACGTCGACATCGTCGCGTACGCGGGCGTCACCTCCGACGACCCGAAGCTCACCCTCCCGCACCCCCGCGCCCACGAACGCGCCTTCGTGCTCGCCCCCTGGCACGACGTCGACCCGGAGGCCCAGCTGCCCGGCCGCGGCCCCGTGGCCGCACTCCTGTCGGCGCTCACCCGCGACGGCGTCGAAGCGCGTGCGGACCTGGAACTCCGACTGCCCGAGTAGTCGTTAAGGTCAAGGACGACCACAGTCCGGGGACGGTCCGGGGGAGCTGAAGGGACACCGTGAGAGAGCTGCGCATCAGGGTGCTGGTAGGCGTGTTCGTCGTGGCCGGCGTCCTGTCCTGGGCGGGCGCCCGCCTCTGGAACTCGGTCGGGACCCTCCCGAGCGTCCCCCTGGCCGCCCCCATCGTCCTCGCGCTGATCGCGGTGGTCCTGCTCTCCACGGCGCTCTCGCTGCGCGCCCGCTTCAAGGCCCAGCGCGAGCGCCGCCCCGGCGCGAAGGGCGTCGACCCCCTGATGGCCGCCCGCGCCGTCGTCTTCGGCCAGGCCAGCGCCCTGGTGGCCGCCCTGGTCGCCGGCATGTACGGCGGCACGGGCGTCTTCCTGCTGGAACTGCTCGACATCCCAACCCGCCGGGACCAGGCCATCTACGCGGGCTTCTCGGTCCTGGCGGGCATCGGCGTGATAGCGGCGGCCCTGTTCCTGGAGCGGGTCTGCCGCCTCCCCGAGGACGACGACCAGAACAACCACGCGGGCGCGGAACCGGCGGCCTGACCGCCGGCCCCGCCCAGCCGGGGTCAGCGCGCCAGTATCAGGCTCATCGCCTCGGCGCGGGTGGTGGCGTCGCGCAGTTGGCCCCGCACCGCCGAGGTGGTCGTCTTGGCGCCGGGCTTGCGGATGCCCCGCACCGACATGCACATGTGCTCGGCCTCGATGACGACGATCGCGCCACGCGCCTCCAGGATCCGGACGAGAGAATCCGCGATCTGGGTGGTGAGCCGTTCCTGCACCTGCGGACGGCGGGCGAACACCTCGACGAGGCGGGCCAGCTTCGACAGGCCGGTGATCTTGCCGGTCTCCGCGGGAATGTAGCCGACGTGGGCCACGCCGTGGAACGGCAGGAGATGGTGTTCGCACAGCGACACGATCTCGATGTCCTTCACCAGGACCATCTCGTCGTGGCCCAGATCGAAGGTCGTCGTCAGCACGTCCTCGGGTTCCTGCCACAGCCCGGCCAGGAGCTCCCGATAGGCCCGCGCCACCCGCGCCGGCGTGTCCCGCAGCCCCTCGCGGTCCGGGTCCTCGCCCACCGCGATCAGGAGTTCGCGTACGGCGTTCTCGGCTCGCTTCTCATCGAACTCGCCGATGAAGCCGTCGCCGGCCAGCGTCACGGGGTCGGTCATCTGATGCCTCGTTCCTGTACGTCTTGCCCGCGGGCATAACGAAATGCCGCGCCCCCCAGGCTAAAACCTGGGGGGCGCGGCATTCATTCCGGCCCTGTCGGCCGGGACGAGGTCAGCTCTCCGGGCGGTCCTCCACGGTCTGCTCCGTCACCGGGGCGGACTCGGAGGCCGTGGACTTGGCCGTGCTGATCGCCGCCGTGGACCCGTTCGCGCCGTTGGTCAGTGCGAGCTCCTTGGGGGAGAGCACCGGCGGGCGGGTGGAGGGCGTACGGCGGGACGAGCCGGTCCAGGCGGGCCGCGGCGGGCGCTTGTGGATCCCGGCGAAGATCTCGGCGATCTCCTCCTTGCCCAGGGTCTCCTTCTCCAGGAGAGCCAGGACGAGGTTGTCCAGCACGTCGCGGTTCTCGACCAGGATCTCCCAGGCCTCGTTGTGAGCGGTCTCGATGAACTTCTTGACCTCTTCGTCCACCAGGGCGGCGATCTCTTCCGAGTAGTCGCGCTGGTGAGCCATCTCACGTCCGAGGAAGGGCTCGCTGTTGTCGCCGCCGAACTTGATGGCGCCGAGCCGCTCGGTCATGCCGTACTGCGTGACCATCGCGCGGGCCAGATTGGTGGCCTTCTCGATGTCGTTGGCGGCGCCGGTGGTCGGGTCGTGGAAGACCAGTTCCTCCGCCGCACGGCCGCCCAGCATGTAGGCGAGCTGGTCGAGCATCTCGTTGCGGGTGGTCGAGTACTTGTCCTCGTCCGGGAGCACCATCGTGTAGCCGAGGGCGCGACCGCGGGAGAGGATCGTGATCTTGTGCACCGGGTCGGAGTTCGGGGAGGCCGCCGCGACCAGGGCGTGGCCGCCCTCGTGGTACGCGGTGATCTTCTTCTCCTTGTCCGACATGATCCGGGTCCGCTTCTGCGGGCCCGCCACCACGCGGTCGATCGCCTCGTCCAGAGCCTTGTTGTCGATCAGCTTCTGGTCGCTGCGGGCGGTGAGCAGCGCGGCCTCGTTGAGCACGTTGGCGAGGTCGGCGCCGGTCATGCCGGGAGTGCGGCGGGCGACGGCGGCCAGGTCGACGTCGGACGCGACCGGCTTGCCCTTCTGGTGGACCTTGAGGATCTCCATGCGGCCCTGCAGGTCCGGCGGGTCGACCGCGATCTGGCGGTCGAAGCGGCCGGGGCGCAGCAGCGCCGGGTCGAGGATGTCGGGCCGGTTCGTGGCGGCGATGAGGATCACGCCGCCCTTCACGTCGAAGCCGTCCATCTCGACGAGGAGCTGGTTCAGGGTCTGCTCGCGCTCGTCGTGACCGCCGCCGAGGCCGGCGCCGCGGTGGCGGCCGACCGCGTCGATCTCGTCCACGAAGACGATCGCCGGGGCGTTCGCCTTGGCCTGCTCGAACAGGTCACGGACACGGGAGGCACCGACACCGACGAACATCTCGACGAAGTCGGAACCGGAGATCGAGTAGAAGGGGACGCCCGCCTCGCCGGCGACGGCGCGCGCGAGGAGCGTCTTGCCCGTACCCGGGCGGCCGTAGAGGAGCACGCCCTTGGGGATCTTGGCGCCGACGGCCTGGAACTTGGCCGGTTCCTGGAGGAACTCCTTGATCTCGTGGAGCTCCTCGACGGCCTCGTCGCAGCCGGCGACGTCGGAGAAGGTGGTCTTCGGGGTGTCCTTGGTGATGAGCTTGGCCTTGGACTTGCCGAAGTTCATGACCCGGCTGCCGCCGCCCTGCATCTGGTTCATCAGGAACAGGAAGACGACCACGATCAGAACGAAGGGCAGCAGCGAGAGCAGCACGCCGACGAACGGGTTCTGCTTCGACGGCGACACCGTGTAGCCGTCGGGGATCTGCTTGTCCTGGAACTTGGCCTGCAGCGTGTTGGCGATGGTCACGCCCTGGTCGCCGATGTAGCTCGCCTGGATCTTCGAGCTGTCTTCGACCTTCACACCGTCCTTGAGCGTGACCTTGATGGTCTGCTCGTCACCGGTGGTGAGTTTGGCCGACTCGACCTTGTTGTCGTTGATCGCCGCCACGACCTGGCCGGTGTCCACCGTCTTGTAGCCGCCGGACGAGCCGACGACCTGCATCAACACGACCACGGCAAGGACGGCCAGCACGATCCACATGACCGGCCCACGGAAGTATCGCTTCACGTCCATCCATACGGAGCGGAGTCGCCCCGTCCCTCCTGCCATAGTGAGTTTGATAAGACAGTTCTTCTGACGGTACCCCAGCATTGTTGCCCGAAGCCGCACGGAGCGGCATCGACGGCCGGCATTCCCGTCTCTGCATGCTCCAACGCCGTGAAACCCGCTGGGGTTCCCGATCGTCTTACAGGGGCTGGCCCTGGGGGCGCAGCCGCCGGTCAGCCGCCGTAGACGTGGGGCGCGAGCGTACCCACGAACGGCAGGTTGCGGTACTTCTCGGCGTAGTCGAGGCCGTAGCCCACGACGAACTCGTTCGGGATGTCGAACCCGACCCACTCGACGTCGATGGCGACCTTGGCGGCGTCGGGCTTGCGCAGCAGCGTGCACACCTTGAGGGTGGCGGGCTCGCGGGACCCGAGGTTGTTGATCAGCCAGGACAGGGTCAGCCCGGAGTCGATGATGTCCTCGACGATCAGGACGTGCTTGCCCTTGATGTCGGTGTCGAGGTCCTTGAGGATCCGGACGACACCGGAGGACTGGGTGCCCGCGCCGTAGGAGGACACGGCCATCCAGTCCATGGTGACGGGGGTGGACAGCGACCGGGCGAGGTCCGCCATGACCATCACGGCGCCCTTGAGCACGCCGACGATGAGCAGGTCCTTGCCCGCGTATTCCGCGTCGATCTTCGCGGCCAGCTCTGCCAGCTTCGCGTCGATCTCTTCCTTGGTGATGAGCACCTGCTGGAGGTCGGCACCCATGTCTTTCGCGTCCACCCGCATCACTTTCGGTCGTCCCGCACTTACGGCCTCCGGCTTCCCGGACCGGCCGCCGGAGTGTCGCTCCGGGAGGTCGGGATTCAGCCCTGCCGAATCACCAGTCTGCCACCCTGGCGCTGGGCGACGACTTTGCCCGGAAGATTGATGGCCTTCTGGCCGCGCCAGCCGGTGATCAGCCGGTCGACTTCCTCGATGTGGCGGGCGAAGAGCGAGCCGGCCGGTGCGCCCGCCTCGATGGCGGCGCGGCGCAGGATGCGGCGGCGTACGGCGGGCGGCAGGGCGTAAAGCTTGGCGCACTCCAGCAGTCCTGCGGCGTCGCGTACGGAGGCCTCGGCCTGGCTGGCCCAGGCGTCGAGGGCGTCCGCGTCGTCGCGGGAGAGCTGGGCGGTGCGCGCCAGGGCTTCCACGACGCCTTTGCCGAGGGCCTTCTCCAGGGCGGGCAGGCCCTCGTGCCGCAGCCGGGAGCGGGTGTAGGCGGGGTCGGCGTTGTGCGGGTCGTCCCAGACGGGCAGGGACTGGACCATGCAGGCCTTGCGGGCGGTCTGCCGGTCGAGGTGGAGGAAGGGGCGCCGGTAACGGCCGTCGGCCCCCGAGACCGCGGCCATGCCGGACAGGGAGCGGATGCCGGAGCCGCGGGCGAGGCCCAGCAGGACGGTCTCGGCCTGGTCGTCGCGGGTGTGGCCGAGCAGGATCGCGTCGGCGCCGTGGCGGAAGGCGGCGTCGTCGAGGGCCGTGTAGCGGGCGTCGCGGGCGGCGGCTTCGGGCCCGCCCTCGCGGCCCACCGTGACGGCGATGGACTCGACCGGGTCGAGGCCGAGTTGGCGCAGCCTGAGGACGACTTCGTCGGCGCGCAGGCCGGAGCCGGGCTGGAGGCCGTGGTCGACGGTGACGCCGCCGGCGCGGATGCCGAGCTTGGGGGCTTCGAAGGCGAGGGCCGAGGCGAGCGCCATGGAGTCGGCGCCGCCGGAGCACGCGACGAGGACGAGCGGGGAGGGGCGCTCGGCGCGGCCCGGCGCGCGGGCGCCTTCGGGGGCCGCGGTGGCCGCCGCCGCTTTCTCGGGTGTTCGGCTGTGGTCGGTGAGGAGGTCGTGGAGGACGCGGCGAACCGCCAGGCGTATCGCTGCGACCGCAGGATGGGGACCCATGTCCGGTTCCCTTCATGAAGTTGTCGGGGGGCGAGCCCGAGTCCGGTCACTCAGAGTGTGTAGATGGTGACAGAAGCGGGCCGTTCCCCGAGCATTGCACGCCTACCCATGGCTCACGGTCCCTCGGACGGGTGATTGGAGGGGCGTTCGCCTGCCGTCGGCCGGATTCCTTTCACGACGTGCTCACCGGTTCACGACTCCGCCTTGCGGTGCACGCGGGCGACCCAGCCCGCCGGATCGGCGATCTCGGCCTTGGTGGGCAGGGTGTTGGGTGAGGTCCACACGCGGTTGAAGCCGTCCATGCCGACCTGGTCGACGACGCCCCGTACGAAGCGTTCGCCGTCCCGGTACTGCCTCAGTTTGGCGTCCAGGCCCAGCAGTTTGCGCAGCGCGAGGTCGAGACGGGAGGCGCCCTTGGCGCGGCGCTGCTGGAACTTCTCGCGGATCTCGGCGACGGACGGCACGACCTGGGGTCCCACGCCGTCCATGACGAAGTCGGCGTGGCCTTCGAGCAGGGACATGACGGCGGTGAGGCGGCCGAGGATCTCGCGCTGCGCCGGGGTCTGCACGAGTTCGACGAACGAGCGTCCGCCGTCGTCCTCCTCGCCCTCGGGGCGCCCGCCGGCGAGGGACTGGGCGGCGTCCCTGACGCGTTCGAGGACGGTCATCGGGTCGACGTCGGTCTCGGCCAAGAAAGACTGGATTTCACCCTCGAGGTGGTCGCGGAGCCAGGGCACGGCGGTGAACTGGGTGCGGTGGGTCTCCTCGTGGAGGCACACCCAGAGCCGGAAGTCGTGCGGCTCGACGTCGAGTTCGCGCTCCACGTGGACGATGTTGGGGGCGACGAGGAGCAGGCGGCCGCCGCCGTTCTCGCCCGCCGGGAGGTCGCGGGTGGAGGGGGCGAAGGTCTCGTACTGCCCGAGGACGCGGGAGGACAGGAACGAGAGCAGCATGCCGAGTTCGACGCCGGTGACCTTGCCGCCGACGGTGCCGAGGACGGCGTTGCCCGGGCTGCTGCCGCGACGTTCCTGCATCTTCTCCAGGAGCGGCTTGAGGAGTTCCCGGAAGCCGGCGACGTTGGCCCGCACCCAGCCCGGGCGGTCGACGACGAGGACCGGGGTGTCGTGGGCCTCGTCGGTGCCGAGCCGGGTGAAGCCCCGGACGTGCTCCTCCGAGGCCTTGGCGTGCCGGCGCAGCTCCGCGACGACGGAGCGGGCCTCGTCGCGGCTGACCTCGGGGCCCGGTCGTACGAGCCGTGTCGCGGTCGCCACCGCGAGGTTCCAGTCGACCATCCCGGGAGATGCGGTGCCACCGAAGCTCGTCATGCGTCAACGGTACGTGAGCGTCACCGCTTGGGGCAGGCCGTGCGCGGGGCGGGGCCGGCCGGGTCGCGCGGCCCCGGGGTCACCCGCAGCCGCACCCGGCCAGCGCCGTGGCCGTCGCGTCCAGGGCCGCCTGCGCCTCGGGCGGGTTGGTGGTGCCGGAGGCCAGGAAGGCGAAGGCGAGGAGCCGGCCGTCCTTGTCGACGACCGTGCCGGCCAGCGTGTTCACGCCGGTCAGGGTGCCGGTCTTGGCGCGTACGACGCCCGCGGCGCCGTTGGTGTAGCGGGCCGCGAGGGTGCCGGTGAAGCCGGCGACGGGGAGGCCGGTGAGGACCGGGCGCAGGCCGGGGTCCGCCGGATCGCCGGCCTTGACCAGCAGGGCGGTGAGGAGGTCGGCCGTGAGCCGGTCGTCGCGGTCGAGGCCGCTGCCGTCGTGGAAGGCGGTGCCGGACAGGGGCAGGCCGAGCTTGCCGAGCCGGGCGGCGACGGCCTCGGCGCCGCCCGCGAAGCTCGCGGTGCCGCCGCTCGCCAGGGCGGTGTGGCGGGCCAGGGCCTCGGCGATGTCGTTGTCGCTGTTGGTCAGCATGCGCTCGACCAGGGCGGACAGCGGGGGTGAGGAGACGGTGGCGAGGGTGTCGGCGGTGCCACCGGCCTTGGAGGGGCCGGGGGCCGAGGTCTTGACGCCGGCGTCGTTGAGGAAGCCGGCGAACTTGTGCGCCGCGTCCGCCGCCGGGTCTCCGACGCGGGTGACCGGGCCGCTGCTCGATCCGTTCGTGCGGCCCTCGTCCACGGTCAGGGCGCTGACGGGGGCGAGGTTCTCGTTGACGCCGATGCGGTGCAGGGCGGGGCCGGAGTAGAGCGTGGTGTCGTAGGAGAGCGTGACCTCGTGGATGCCGCGCTTCTTCAGTGCCTCGGCGGTGCCGGTGGCGAGCGTCCGCAGGCTCGCCCAGCCGTCGGCCTTCCGGTGGGCGGTGAGGGTGGGATCGCCGCCGCCGACGAGGACGAGTTCCCCGGTGCCGGGTTCGAGGGCGGTGCGGGTGGTGAGGCGGTGGTCGGGGCCGAGGGCGGACAGCGCGGCGACAGCGGTGGCGATCTTGGTGGTGGAGGCGGGGGTGAGCGCCTTGCCGGCGCCGGAGCCGTAGAGCCGCCTGCCGGTGCCGATGTCCACGACGGACGCGGTGTGGGTGCCGCCGAGCGCGGGGGCGTTCAGGAGCGGCTTCAGGACGTCCGCGAGGGCCTTCTGGCCGGGCGGGGCCTTCTTGGTGCTGACGGTGTCCGCGCCGCCGCCCAGGCTCGCGAGGACGGCCGCGGCGCTGGGGGCGGGCCGGGGCGCCCCGGAGGTGGTGCCGGAGGAGCCGTGATCTGCGCCACCTGACCGCTCCAGGGCGGCGGCCCGGTCGCGTTCGGCCGTACGCTGACCGTTGGCGTCCCAGGGACCGGCGGCGGTCACCACACCGGCGGCCAGTGCCAGCCCGGCGGTGGCGGCGCCCGCGCTGTACTGCCAAGTCCGGACGTTCCGCGTGCGGGAAGGGCGGTCCGGCCCGGGTCGTACCGCCTTCGTCAGCCGCGTGACCCGCGGCTTCGCGGCCGCCGCCGCACGCGCCAGACGCGGTCGTACGGCGTTCGCGATCCGCACCACATGCGGCTTCGCGGCTCGCCAAGGTCTCACCTCTGGCACGACCACCAGCCCCTTTCGCGATCACACACCTGCGTGAGGGACACTTAATCACCAGAACTATGTGCTGATCATGGAGGAGCCACCGGTGGAGTTCGACGTCACGATCGAGATCCCGAAGGGTTCGCGGAACAAGTACGAGGTGGACCACGAGACCGGTCGGATCCGCCTGGACCGTCGCCTCTTCACCTCGACCGCCTACCCGACCGACTACGGCTTCGTCGAGAACACCCTCGGCGAGGACGGCGACCCGCTGGACGCGCTGGTCATCCTGGACGAGCCGACCTTCCCGGGCTGTCTGATCAAGTGCCGTGCGATCGGCATGTTCCGGATGACGGACGAGGCGGGCGGCGACGACAAGCTGCTGTGCGTGCCGGCCACCGACCCGCGGGTGGAGCACCTGCGCGACATCCACCACGTGTCGGAGTTCGACCGCCTGGAGATCCAGCACTTCTTCGAGGTGTACAAGGACCTGGAGCCCGGCAAGTCGGTCGAGGGTGCCAACTGGGTCGGCCGCGTGGACGCGGAGCTGGAGATCGAGCGTTCCTACAAGCGCCTCAAGGAGACGGGCGGTCACTGACCGGCCGGTTTGCCTGCCACGGGCCGCGGTCACCCTCTCGGGGGTGGGCGCGGCCCGTGTGCGTACCGGTGCGCATACTGAGGCTGACGGAAGGCGTCGTTCAGGGAGCGGTACGAGGTGATGCAGGCGGAGGACAGGAAGCCGCGGTCGGACGAGGCGCGGACCACCTACGACCCGGAGATCACGTCCGAGTTCGCCATCCCCGCGGGCCTGGAGGTGTCCAGGGGCGGCGGTGAGCCGGAGACCACGTCCGAGTTCGCGGTGCCGTCGGGTCTGCAGACGCGGCAGCCGCCGGCGGCCGCGGAGGCGGAGGGGTCGGCGTTCAGTCTGCCGAGCACCTACAGCGCCCAGGACGCCCCGGTCGCGTTCACGCCGGCGACGGGCGTCCCGGCGGTCAGCCTGATCAAGGACGCGCCCTGGCAGGACCGGATGCGCACGATGCTGCGCATGCCGGTGACCGAGCGGCCGGCGCCCGAGCCCGTGCAGCGGGCCGAGGAGGGCGGGCCCGCGATCCCGCGCGTGCTCGACCTGACGCTGCGTATCGGGGAACTGCTGCTGGCGGGCGGTGAGGGCGCGGAGGACGTGGAGGCCGCGATGTTCGCGGTGTGCCGGTCCTACGGCCTGGACCGCTGCGAGCCGAACGTCACCTTCACGCTGCTGTCGATCTCCCACCAGCCGTCCCTGGTGGACGACCCGGTCACGGCGTCACGGACGGTACGGCGGCGGGGTACCGACTACACCCGGCTGGCGGCCGTGTTCCGGCTGGTGGACGACCTGACCGACGCGGAGACCCATGTCTCCCTGGAGGAGGCCTACCGGCGGCTGGCGGAGATCCGCCGCAACCGGCACCCGTACCCCGGCTGGGCGCTGACCCTGGCGAGCGGGCTGCTCGCGGGTGCGGCCTCGGTGCTGGTCGGCGGTGACGTGCTCGTGTTCGTGGCGGCCGCGCTGGGCGCGATGCTGGGCGACCGGCTGGCGTGGTTGTGCGCGGGGCGCGGGCTGCCTGAGTTCTACCAGTTCACGGTGGCCGCCATGCCGCCCGCGGCGATCGGGGTGGCGTTCGCGCTGGCGCACGTGGGTGTGGCCGGGTCCGCCGTGGTCACCGGTGGTCTGTTCGCGCTGCTGCCCGGGCGGGCCCTGGTGGCGGGCGTGCAGGACGGGCTGACGGGGTTCTACATCACCGCGTCGGCCCGGCTGCTGGAGGTCATGTACTTCTTCGTCGGCATCGTCACCGGCGTGCTGATCGTCCTGTACTTCGGCGTGAAGGTGGGCGGCCAGCTGAACCCGGACGCGGCGCTGATCGTCTCGCAGCGGCCGGTGGTGCAGATCGTGGCCTCCATGCTGCTGTCGCTGACCTTCGCGGTGCTGCTCCAGCAGGAGCGGTCCACGGTGGTGTGGGTGACGCTCAACGGCGGGGTCGCGTGGTCGGTGTACGGCGCGATGCATGTCGCGGGCGGCATCTCGCCGGTGGCGTCCACGGCCGTGGCGGCGGGCCTCGTCGGGCTGTTCGGGCAGTTGCTGTCCCGCTACCGGTTCGCCTCGGCGCTGCCGTACACGACGGCGGCGATCGGGCCCCTGCTGCCGGGTTCCGCCACCTACTTCGGACTGCTGAACATGGCGCAGAACCAGGTCGACAAGGGCCTGGTGTCGCTGGCGAACGCGGCGTCCCTGGCCATGGCCATCGCGATCGGGGTCAACCTGGGTTCGGAGATCTCCCGGCTGACCCTGCGGATCGGCTCCGCCGGCAAGCGCCGGGCCGCGAAGCGTACGCGCGGCTTCTGACCGCCCGGCCGCTCAGCGGTCGCGGTGGCCGTACGGGTACTGCTGCTGGTCGTAGCCCTGCTGGTCATAGCTCTGCTGGTCATAGCCCTGCTGGTCATAGCCCTGCTGGTCGTACCCGGGCTGCCCGTAGTGCTGCTGCGGGGCGGGCCGCTGCTGGTCGTACCGGGGCCGGCCGTACTGCTGCTGGGCGTGCTGCTGCTGCGGGTAACGCTGCTGGTCGTAGGAGCGGTCGTCGTAGCCGTCCTGGTCCCAGTAGCCCTGCTCCTGCTGGGGCTCCTGGTACTGCTGCGGCTGAGGCTGCTGCCGGGGCTGGTACTGCGGCTGCGGCTGGGGCTGCTCGGGCTCGATGCGGCGCAGGCGGGTGGTGGCGTCGTCCATGACCGGCCCGGACTGGTGCGGGGGCCGGAACTGCCCGGGGTCCGCCTGCTGCTCGGGCAGGCCGGCCGCGGCCTCCTTCCTGGCCTTGCCGCGCGCGCGGAGGAACTCGATCGCGATCGGGACCACCGACACCAGGACGATCAGGATGAGGATCGCCTCGATGTTGTTCTTGACGAAGTCGTGCTTGCCGAGCCAGGAGCCGAGCAGGGTGACACCGGCTCCCCACAGGACGCCGCCGATCACGTTGAAGACCACGAAGGAGCGGTACTTCATGCCGCTGACGCCGGCGATGATCGGCGTGAAGGTGCGCACGATGGGCACGAAGCGGGCCAGGACCAGGGACTTCGGGCCGTACTTCTCGAAGAACTCGTGCGCCTTGGTGACGTTCTCCTGCTTGAACAGGCGGGAGTCCGGCCGGTTGAACAGCGACGGGCCGACCTTCTTGCCGAACATGTAGCCCGCCTGGTCGCCCAGGACCGCGGCGAGGCAGATCAGGGCGATCGCGCCCCACAGCGGGAAGTCCAGCTTGTTGCCGGTGATCAGCAGGCCGCAGGTGAACAGCAGCGAGTCGCCCGGCAGGAAGAAGCCGATGAGCAGGCCGGACTCGGCGAAGACGATGAGCAGCAGACCCCAGATGCTGTAGGTGTCGAGCAGGTAGTTGGGATCGAGCCAGCTCGGGCCGAGGGCGAGTGTCATCACGGGTCCGGGCTCCTGAGGGGAAGAGGCGGCTACGGCGTCTGGGGGACGGCCGCACAAAGCTATCAACGTGAGGTGACCGCCCCAGGTTCCACCGGCGACTCCAGGATGCACTGTGCGACGACTCGGGCAAATCGATGACTACGGCGGCGGCCAGGGGCCCCAGCCGGACGTGCTGGTCGTGACGACGAACGACGTGCCCGGCTACCGGGTCCAGCAGGTGCTGGGCGAGGTGTTCGGGCTCACCGTGCGCTCCCGGCACATCGGCAGCCAGATCGGCGCCGGGCTGAAGTCGATGATCGGCGGCGAGCTGAAGGGGCTCACCAAGACGCTCGTGCAGACCCGCAACCAGGCCATGGAGCGCCTGGTGGAGCAGGCACGCGCGCGGGGGGCCAACGGCGTGCTGATGTTCCGGTTCGACGTGACCGAGGCGGCGGACGTGGGCACGGAGGTGTGCGCGTACGGGACCGCGGTGGTCCTGGCCCGGGAGTAGCCCCCGGGCCAGGGGTCACGCGGAGTGCCGGTCGGCGTTCGCGGCGATCGCCTCGCTCAGGTGGTCGGCGAACCCGGGCCGGGTGGAGTCGTAGAACGCCTTGAAGCGCTCGTCGGCGACGTACATGCTGCCCAGGCAGCGGTGCAGGGCGTGCGGGCACTCGTAGAACCACTTGCCGATGTGCAGGCGGTGCTCCTCGGCCAGGTCCATGGCCGCGTCGCCGGACGGCCGGCCGCCGGCGGTCATCAGGGCGACGTAGCGCGCGGTCCACTCGTCGCTCTCGGCCTTCATGCGCTTCCAGTCGTCCTTGGTGTAGCGGGCGGCGCGGCGCTGCGACTCCGCGTACGGCTCGGTGCCGCCCCAGCGCCGCTCGGTCTCCTCGGCGTACTTCTCCGGGTCGTTCTCCCCGAAGACCTCGAACCGCTCCTCGGGGGTGAGGTCGATGCCCATCGTGCGTGCCTCCATGGCGTGTTCCACGGCCGCGGCCATCTTCTGCAGCTTCTCGATCCGGGCGGTCAGCAGGTCGTGCTGGCGGCGCAGGTGCGCGCGCGGGTCCGCGTCCGGGTCGTCGAGCAGGGCCGCGACCTCGTCGAGCGGGAAGCCGAGCTCGCGGTAGAACAGGATCTGCTGGAGCCGGTCGAGGTCCGCCTCGGTGTAGCGCCGGTGGCCGGCGTGGGTGCGCTCACCCGGTACGAGCAGCCCGATCTCGTCGTAGTGGTGCAGGGTGCGCACCGTGACGCCGGCGAACCCCGCGACCTGTCCCACCAGGTAGCTCACCTCTCGCTCCTTGTCGTCGGTGACGTCGGTACGCCGTCCACGGTGAGGCCTCACGCCACGTGAGGTGCAAGCCGCATCCGTTTCAGGATGTTCGTCATGTTCTGTCCGCTTATGGTGAGCCCGTGGCCCAGGACACCGAGCAGCAGGCTCGCACGACCCGCCCGGCGACCCCGGCCCGGGCGCTGCTGCCGCTGGTGCTGCCCGCGGTCGCCGTGGGCGTGGGCGCGAGCCTGCTGTACATCGGCGTGAGCTCGGCGGCCGAGCAGCTCCAGCACGTGCTGTGGGGGCCGCTGCCCGACGCGCTGGGCGTGGGCCCGTACTCGGTGCTGTGGATGTTCGTCATGCTCGTGGCGACCGGCATCGCCGTCGGCCTGGTGGTCTGGAAGGCCCCCGGGCACGCCGGGCCCGACCCCGCCACCACCGGTCTGGACGCCCCCGCGCTGCCGCCGCTGGTGCTGCCCGGACTGGTGCTGGCCACCGCCCTGATGCTGGCCGGCGGGCCGAGCCTCGGCCCGGAGAACCCCATCATCGCCGTGAACGTGAGTCTCGCGGCCTGGCTGGGCAGCCGCTGGATGCGCCGCGCGCCGGGCGCCCTGTGGCCGATGCTGGCCGAGGCGGGGACGATCGGGGCACTGTTCGGCACGCCGGTCGCGGCGGCGCTGGTCATCTCCGAGGCACTGGCCGGGCGGCCGATACGGGGGATGCTGTGGGACAACCTGTTCGCGCCGCTGACGGCGGCCGCGGTCGGGGCCATGACCACCAGCCTGCTCTTCCGTCCCTCCTTCGACCTCGGCCTGCCCGCCCTGGGGGCCCCGCACTGGCAGGACCTGCTGGCGGCCGTGGTGATCGCCCCGGCGGCCGCCCTGCTCGGTCTGTGCGCCGTGGCGGTCTTCCCGTACGTCCACGCCGCCTTCCAGCGGCTGCGCCACCCGATGCTGATGCTCCCGGCCGGCGGCGCCGTCCTCGGGCTGCTGGCGGCCCTGGGCGGCCATCTGACGCTCTTCAAGGGGCTGGCCGAGGTGTCGGAGCTGGCGCACGACCCCACCGGCTGGTCGGCGGGCCAGTTCGCCGTGATGGCCGTCGTGAAGCTGGCCGCGCTGCTGGTGGCGGCCTCCAGCGGCTTCCGCGGCGGCCGTATCTTCCCCGGCGTCTTCGTCGGCACCACCCTGGGTCTGTGCGCCCACGCGCTGGTTCCCGCCGTCCCGCCCGGCCTCGGTGTGGCGACGGCGGTGCTGGGCATTCTCCTGGCCATCACCCGGCAGGGCTGGGTGAGCCTGTTCACGGCCGCCGTCCTGGTGGCCTCACCGGCGATCATCGCCCTGCTGTGCATCGCTTCGCTGCCCGCCTGGCTGCTGGTCACCGGGCGGCCTCAGATGCAGCTGCGCGAGGACGGCACACCGGTCCGCTGATCCTCACTCCCCGTCTGGAGGCATGTTCATGGCTCTGCACGAAGGCCCCGAGAAGAAGGACGAGCGGCCGATGTCGGTCAACCCGTTCTTCGGGCAGGCGAACCCGGTCGCCGAGATGACCGAGGCCCCGCCCAAGCACCGGCTGCCCGAATCGCCCCTGCCGCCCACCACGGCGGCGCAGCTCGTGCACGACGAGCTGATGCTGGACGGCAACTCCCGGCTGAACCTGGCCACCTTCGTGACCACCTGGATGGAGCCGCAGGCCGGGGACCTGATGGCGGAGTGCCGCGACAAGAACATGATCGACAAGGACGAGTACCCGCGCACCGCCGAACTGGAGCGGCGCTGTGTGGCGATGCTCGCCGACCTGTGGAACGCGCCCGACCCGTCCGCCGCCGTGGGCTGTTCGACGACGGGGTCGAGCGAGGCGTGCATGCTCGCCGGGATGGCGCTGAAGCGGCGCTGGGCGAAGCGCAACGCGGACCGCTACCCGGCAGCCCGCCCGAACCTGGTCATGGGCGTCAACGTGCAGGTCTGCTGGGAGAAGTTCTGCAACTTCTGGGAGGTGGAGGCCCGGCTGGTCCCGATGGAGGGCGACCGCTACCACCTCGACCCGCAGGCGGCGGCCGAGCTGTGCGACGAGAACACCATCGGGGCCGTCGGCATCCTCGGCTCGACCTTCGACGGGTCGTACGAGCCGATCGCGGACCTGTGCGCGGCCCTCGACGCCCTCCAGGAGCGCACCGGCCTCGACGTGCCCGTGCACGTGGACGGGGCGTCCGGCGGGATGGTGGCGCCCTTCCTCGACGAGGACCTGGTGTGGGACTTCCGGCTGCCGCGCGTGGCGTCGATCAACACCTCGGGGCACAAGTACGGCCTGGTGTACCCGGGCGTCGGCTGGGCGCTGTGGCGCGACCGGGAGTCGCTGCCCGAGGAGCTGGTCTTCCGGGTGAACTACCTGGGCGGTGACATGCCCACCTTCGCGCTCAACTTCTCCCGGCCGGGCGCCCAGGTGGTGGCGCAGTACTACACGTTCCTGCGGCTGGGCCGCGAGGGCTACCGGGCGGTGCAGCAGACCACGCGGGACGTGGCGACCGCGCTGGCGGACCGGATCGAGGCGCTCGGCGACTTCCGGCTGCTGACCCGGGGCGACGAGCTTCCGGTGTTCGCCTTCACGACCGCGCCGGGCGTCGAGTCGTACGACGTCTTCGACGTCTCGCGGCGGCTGCGCGAGTGCGGCTGGCTGGTGCCCGCCTACACCTTCCCGCCGAACCGGGAGGACCTGTCCGTGGTGCGGATCGTGTGCCGCAACGGCTTCTCCCACGACCTCGCCGACCTCTTCGTCGACGACCTGACCCGTCTGCTGCCCGAACTGCGCCGGCAGCCGCACCCGCAGACCCGGGACAAGGCGGCGGCGACCAGCTTCCACCACTAGGCCGTGTCCGGACCGGCCGGCGCCCCGCGGGCGCCGGCCGTCCGAACTCCGGTCAGCCGCCCTGCTGTTCCAGGGCCACCAGCTCGAACGCGGTCTTGCCGTCCAGCGACTCGCGGATGATGTCGGCGTGGCCGGCGTGCCGGGCCGTCTCGCGGATCAGGTGCAGGCACAGCCAGCGCAGCGAGACCCGGCCCTCCGGCGGGAACCAGGGGTCCGGCGGCAGCGGGAAGGTGTCGTCCAGGCTGGGCGCGGCGCGGACGTACTTCTCCGTCCCGGCGGCGACCTCCTCCCAGTACGCGAGCTGGGAGGCGACCGTCTCGTCTCCGATCAGCTGGAAGGTCTCGTGCCAGTTCGACTGGTCGCGCGGGATGGCCGGCGGCTCCTGCCGGGCCCGTGCCAGCCAGCCCTGCTCGGTCTCGGCGACGTGCTTGAGCAGGCCGCCCAGGGAAAGCTCGCTGGCGCTGGGGCGGGAGCGGGCCTGCTCCTCGGTCAGCCCGAGCAGCGCCCGGCGGATCCCCCCGCGCTGCTCCTCCAGGAAGGCCAGCAGCGCCCCGCGCTCGTCGCCCCGTGCCTCCGCCGCTACGTGTGTGACCATGACCGGCCGCCTCTCCTCGGGCCCCTTGTTTCCCTGACACCGACGAAACTACGGGCCCTTGCGGTCAGGTTCTGTCCGCAAGGGCCCGGCGCGCGAAAAGGCGCGGAAAGGGATCAGCGAGATCGGCGAGATCAGTGGGAAGAGGTCAGAACGGGAAGCCGCTGCGGCCGTGCTGCACCGAGATCCACTTGACGGTGGTGAAGGCATCCAGGGTGGTCTCGCCGTTCAGGCGGCCGATGCCGGAGTGCTTCTCACCGCCGAACGGGACGAGCGGCTCGTCGTGCACCGTGCCGTCGTTCACGTGGAACATGCCGGTGTCGATCTGCTTGGCGAAGGCGACACCGCGCTCGATGTCCCCGGTGTGGACGGCGCCGCTGAGGCCGTACGGGGTGTCGTTGACGATGCGGACCGCCTCCTCCTCGCCGTCGAAGGGCACCAGGAAGACGACCGGGCCGAAGACCTCCTGGCGCAGCAGGGCGGAGTCCGCCGGCAGGCCGGTGAGCACGCTGGGCTCGACCAGGTTGCCGGTGGTGGTGCCCTGCACCAGGGCTGTGGCGCCCTCGGCGAGCGCCTGCTCGACCGCGCCCGTGAGCGCGCCCGCCTGCGCGGAGTTGATGACCGGGCCGATGACGGTCTGCGGGTCGCGCGGGTCGCCGACCTTGAGGGAGCGGACCTTGGCGACGAACTTCTCGGTGAACTCGTCGGCGACCGAGCGGTCGACGAGCACCCGGTTCGCGGCCATGCAGACCTGGCCCTGGTGGACGTACCGGCTGAAGACCGCGGCGTCCACCGCGTAGTCGAGGTCGGCGTCGTCCAGGACGACCAGCGCGCTGTTGCCGCCCAGTTCCAGCACCGAGCGCTTGAAGTTGGCGGCACAGACGGTGGCGACGTGCCGGCCGACCTTGTCGGAGCCGGTGAAGGAGATGACCTTGGGGACCGGGTGCTCGATGAACGCGTCGCCGATCTCGGCGATGTCGGTGACGACCACGTTGAGCAGGCCGCCGGGCAGACCGGCGTCCTCGAAGATCTTGGCGAGGAGGGTGCCGCCGGCGATCGGGGTGTTCTGGTGCGGCTTGAGCACCACGGCGTTGCCCAGGGCGAGGGCCGGGGCGACCGACTTGATCGACAGCAGGAACGGGAAGTTGAAGGGGCTGATCACGCCCACCACGCCGACCGGCACCCGGTAGACGCGGTTCTCCTTGCCGTCGGTCGGCGAGGGCAGGATCTTCCCCTCGGGGCGCAGCGCCAGATGGACCGACTCGCGCAGGAACTCCTTGGCGAGGTGCAGCTCGAAGCCGGCCTTCACGCGCGTGCCGCCGAGTTCCGCGATGATCAGGTCGGCTATCTCCTGCTCGCGCTCCTCGATCAGCCGCAGCGCCCGCTCGAAGACCGCGCGCCGGGAGTACGGGTTGGTCGCCGCCCACTGCTTCTGGGCGCGCGCGGCGGCCTGGTAGGCCTGGTCGACCTCGTCGACCGTGGCCACGGTGATCGAGGCCAGCTTCTCGTCGTCGTACGGGTTGAAGTCGATGACATCCCAGGAACCGGTGCCCGGGCGCCACTCACCGTCGATGTACTGCTGGGCCAGGTCGCTGAAGTAGGACGACATGTGATCCCTCAATCACTAGCAGACGCCAGATCCCGGTCACGGTCTGATCGCCCGTCATCGTACTTGTGTTTCAACCCAGTTGAAGGTGTCCTCTCAAGACGGCCATGACCCGGGACGCGTGCGGCGCACCGGGAGGGCCGTGCCTCAGGACAGCTGGAGCAGGCCGCGCAGCAGGTCGCGGCTCTCGTCCGGTCCCGGGCTGTCCTGCTGGAGCTCCTTGAGCGCCTGCTCGTACTGGGCGACGTCCTCGCGCTTGTCGAGGTAGAGGGCACTGGTCAGCTGCTCCACGTACACCACGTCGGACAGGTCCGACTCGGGGAAGCTGAGCAGGGTGAAGGCGCCGCTCTCGCCGGAGTGGCCGCCGAAGCTGAACGGCATCACCTGCAGCCGCACGTTGGGGCGCTCGGAGATGTCGATCAGGTGCTGGAACTGGCCGCGCATCACGTCGCGGTCGCCGTAGGGACGGCGCAGGGCGGCCTCGTCCAGGACGATGTGGAACTCGGGCGCGTTGTCGGCGAGGAGGTGCTTCTGCCGCTCCAGGCGCAGGGCGACCCGCCGCTCCACGTCGGCCGCGCTCGCGCCTTTCATGCCGCGCCGGACCACCGCGCGGGCGTACTCCTCGGTCTGGAGCAGGCCGTGCACGAACTGCACCTCGTACACCCGGATCAGGGAGGCGGCGCCCTCCAGGCCCACGTAGGTGGGGAACCAGGTGGGCAGCACGTCGGTGTAACTGTGCCACCAGCCCGCCACGTTGGCCTCGCGGGCGAGCGAGAGCAGCGACTCGCGCTCCGCCTCGTCCGTGATGCCGTACAGCGTCAGCAGGTCCTCGACGTCCCTGGTCTTGAAGCTCACCCGGCCCAGCTCCATCCGGCTGATCTTCGACTCGGATGCGCGGATCGAGTACCCCGCAGCCTCGCGCGTGATCCCCCGTGCTTCACGCAGTCGCCTGAGTTGCGAGCCGAGCAGCATGCGCCGCACCACCGATCCGGGCTCTCCCGCGCTCACGTTCGCCAGCCTCCCCAACCGTCTTCAGGGGCCGAAGTCTGCCACTAAAACACTTCGAGCAGTACTCGTACGGTTACGGAAACGGAAAGAGGTCGGCCGTTTTCCGCCCTCAGAGGTCCGGACCTCTGGCAGAACCGAGATCGAACTTGGCGGAAAAAATGGCCAAGAAGCGGTACGGGCAGGTTCAATTCGGTCGCGTGCACGTGCATCTGCCCTTGCATCTGCTCTTCCCATCCGAAACCATGGTGCCGCGCCACCGCTGCATCGCAACGACCGCGAATTCCCGGGAGTGCCTCGCATGGGGACGAATGGATCGACCATGCTCAAGCCGTTACGGCAGGGCCTTCCGCCGTTGGACCCCGCAGCCGTGTCCGATGCCGCCTCCTGCGCACTGCCCGCCCGGTACGAGGCGGTGCGTGAGGCCCGGCGCTTCACCCGGGGCACCCTGGACCAGTGGGACGTCGGCGACCGCTTCGACGACATATGTCTCGTCGTCTCCGAACTCGTGACCAACGCCCTGCGGCACGCGCTGCCGGCCGACGCGGTGGGCACCGAGCACGCGTCCTCCGTGCGGCTGCACCTGATGCGCTGGACCGGGCGGCTGGTGTGCGCGGTGCGCGACCCCAGCCACGAGACGCCCACCCCGCGCGATTCGGACGACTTCTCGGCCGAGTCGGGCCGGGGGCTGTTCCTCGTCGACTCCTTCGCCGACAGCTGGGGCTGGCACCCGCTCGCCGGCACCCTCGACGGCAAGGTGGTCTGGGCGATGTTCCGGCTCGGGACGGCCGGCTGACGCCTGGCGGCGTCGAGCGACGCCGCGCGTCTACGCGCGTACACCCGTCGTTCGTCCCGCTACCGCCCCTTTACACCCCTCAGAGGTGACGACGAGGCGGCTGAGTCGTTTCAGCCGAGCACCAGATGATCGAACTCCCCGTCCTTGACACCCAGGAGCATCGCCTCGATCTCGGCGCGGGTGTAGACGAGCGCCGGCCCGTCCGGGAAGCGCGAGTTGCGCACGGCCACGTCACCCCCCGGCAGCCGCGCGAACTCCACGCAGGAGCCCTGCGAGTTGCTGTGCCTGCTCTTCTGCCAGGCCACTCCGTCCAGCTGCGCGGCAGCCATGCCGTTGTACACGTCGTACTCCCCGTACACGCTCTCAACGTCGCGGTCCACAGGTCGCTCCCTGGTGCACTGGCTGATGTGGCCATAGATGCTGCGGTCAACTGACCCGGATCATAACCTTGTTCATGTGCAGGTGCATGAGCAGATGCACGTGCACGGGGGGTGGTCCCGCGATTACAGCTTTGACGTCCGCTTTACCCGAGCTGGTCCAGCGTCTGCCCGAGGGAGGGCAGCACCCGCCCCCGCCAGCCCCCGTCCATGATCTTCCGTGCCATCATCTGCGCCGGATCGTCCGGATCGAATCCTTCGTGCACTAGGAACAGACGCGTACCGCGCCCTTCCTGTTCCAGGGTCCAGGTGACGGTCCACTCCGCGAGATTGGCGGGATCGGCGTCCTCCCACCGGAGGGACAGCATCCGCTCGATGTCGTAGGCGAGGATCCGCACCTCGACGACGCCGGAGAAGCGGCTGCCGGGACGCGGGACCGAGGTCATCCGGTACCGGTGCCCGACCTCCAGGCGGAACTCCTCGGCGCCGGGCATCTGCCAGCGGGCCAGCAGCCCGGGCTCGGTCAGGGCCCGCCAGACCTTGGCGGGCGGGTGCGGGAAGAACTGGGCTACGCGGACCGTGGTGAGGTCATCGGCGTCACCGCCGGGTGCTGTGGTCATGGCTGTTCATCGTCGGGCATCCGGTCCAGCAGCTCGCCGAGCCCCCGCAGCCGCTCGCGCCAGAACCGCTCGTACGGATGGAGCCAGTCCTGCACCTCGGCGAGCGGGGCCGCCTCCAGGCGGTAGATGCGCAGGCGGCCGGAGCGCCGCTCGGAGACGAGGCCGGCCTCCCGGAGCACCTTGAGGTGTTCCGAGAGGCTGGGGCGGCGCATGTCGAAGTGGTCGGCCAGCTCCTGCACGGGCTGCGGGCCGCGTTCGCGCAGCAGCCGCAGCACCTCACGGCGGGTGGCGTTGGCGAGCGCGGCGAAGACGCGGTCCTCGGCGGCGGTGTCCGGCCCGTTCATGGAGCGCTCAGAAGCCTTCCTTCTCCGTCAGCAGCATCAGACCGTTGCCGTCGGGGTCCGTGAAGGACGCCATGCGCCCCCAGGGCAGTGCGTCCGGTCCCTGCACGGAGGTCCCGGCGGCGGCGAGCCGGGCGCAGTCCGCGTCGACGTCGGTCGTGACCAACATGATCCCCCGGACGGAGCCGGGCTCGAAACCGCCCATCCCCGGTCCCGAGAGCGTGAAGACGGTCTGCGCGCCCTCGGGGGCCACCTGGAGCCAGCGGCCCTGCGGCGTCTCCCGGTCGACGGTGACCTCCATGCCCAGGACCTCCGTGTAGAAGCGCAGGGCGCGGTCCTGGTCGGAGACGGGGAGCGTGACGAACGAGGCGTGCGTGATGGTCATGCGCCCAGATTAGGTAGGAGATTCCCTACGCGTCAACCGTAGGAGATCTCCTACCCATGGTGATCCGCCTGCTGGACCAGGCCCACGCGGACCCGCCGAGCGGGACACGTCCGGGCCCGGCGTGGATTCCCGCCCGGTGTCCGG
This sequence comes from Streptomyces sp. WI03-4A, assembly GCF_033792105.1. Classification (NCBI taxonomy): domain Bacteria; kingdom Bacillati; phylum Actinomycetota; class Actinomycetes; order Kitasatosporales; family Streptomycetaceae; genus Streptomyces; species Streptomyces sp. WI03-4A. The sequence goes on along the minus strand of NZ_JARAUO010000010.1, from coordinate 121,228 downwards.
AAGTCCCCCGGGTGACGGCTGGTAACTTGCTGCGGTCCCCCCGTCCCGGGGGGTGCCCTCCGGATACGGGCCGACGGCCCCGGGGCGGCCGGCTCGCTGGAACTCGGGAGCTTGACGTGAATACGGCGACTGCAAGGGTGCGGGCGGCGGCCGCGACCGCGGGCCTGGTGGGCGCGCTCGCGCTGACCGGATGCAGCGGAGGCGACTCCGGCGACGACTCCTCCGCGACCACGAGCGGGACCCCGGCGGCCACCGCTTCCGCCGGCTCCGGTGCGGTGACGGGCTCCTCGGGCAAGCTCCAGGGCAGCTGGATCACCACCAGCAAGGGCACGGTCGTCGCCCTGGTGATCACCGGGAAGCAGGCCGGTCTCTTCGCCACCGGCGGGACCGTGTGCAGCGGCGCCGCGGGCACCGAGGCGGGCATGCAGATGATCCATCTGACGTGCACCGACGGCAGCAAGGACCGGGTCACCGGCATGGTCGACTCCGTCAGCGGGGACGGCATGAAGGTGACCTGGTCCGGCGAGCTCGGCCAGGAAACCTACACCAAGGCCGAGGGCGGCAAGCTCCCGTCCGGGCTTCCGACTGCCCTGAAGCAGTGAATTCCCGAGGGGTGCGTGACCGCGCCCCCCGGGCAGGCGCCATGATGCGGGGAGACCGCCACGACCTCGATGGGGAACAGCACATGCGCGCCATTCGGCTCACTGTCACCGCTCTCACCGCCGCCCTCGCCCTGACCGCCTGCGGCGGCGGGGGCAGCAGCGACGGCGCCAAGAGCAAGTCCGGGTCCGGCTGCGCGGTCGGCAAGGTCTCCGTGCAGGCCGGCAGCTCCACGAGCGAGGCGCCCGCGGCCGGGGACACCGGCCAGGTGGTCATCAGCATGACCAACCAGAGCGCGCCCTGCACCCTGGAGGGCTTCCCGCACGTCAAGGTCGAGCGGACCGGCGGGCCCTCGGTCGTCCTGAAGCCCCAGCAGGGGGCCAAGGCGCAGAAGCTGAAGCTCGCCAAGGGCGACTCCGCGACCTTCACCGTCACCTACGTGCGCGGCGCGGACGGCGACGCCAAGAGCCTGAAGGCCGCGTCGATGGCCGTGACGCTGCCCGGGAGCGACACCGCCCAGGTCATCCCCTGGAAGTACGGGCCGATCGCCGGCCGGACCGGCCAGAGCGACCCGAACGCCTCCGTCGGCGCCTTCCAGCAGGCCGGGGACTGAGGCACCTCAGCCGAGCCGCGGCCGCGCCCTGACCTGGGCGCGGTCCGCCGCGGCCGCGCCCTCCGTCCAGCCGGCCGCGTCGCTCACGCCCCGCAGCCGGGCCGTGGTGGTCTGCGGGAACATGCGCTCCAGCCGGTCGGTGACGGCGACCTCGCGGGTGGCCAGGACCGGCAGCAGGTCCCGCGTCACCTGCGTCTCGGCGACGGCCGCGAGCCGGTCGCCGACGCGGTGGGCGTAGGCCGCGAGGAACGACTGGCGGAAGGTCTTGGTGCGCTTGCGGCCGCCGGCCCGCTGGGCGGCCTCGGCCCGGGCCATCGCGTGCGTGGCCTGCACCAGCAGCGAGGTGTAGAGCAGCTCGACCGACTCGAGGTCCGCATCGAAGCCGACGACCGTGGAGAAGCCCAGCGGCTCGTTCCACACCGCCCGGCAGTGGTTGGCGGTGGCGACCGCGTCCAGCAGCACCGCCTTGGCCTGCTCGTACGGCGGCTCGACCCCTATGCGGCAGGCGCCGGGCGCGTCCGCGGCGGGGACGGCCGCGGCGAGCAGTGCCTCGTCGACGCTGTGCCGGGCCATCAGTTCCTGCGCCTTGGCGCTCAGCGCCTCCGCCTCGTCCGGGTAGTCGGTCGCCTCGGCCTTGGCGAGCAGGGCGCGGATACGGGTGAGCATGCGGCTGGCGGCGGGTCCGTGCGCGCGGCGGGGCTCGTCGAGGGGTTCCAGGGTGGGCAGGCGCAGCAGCAGGCGGTGGAGCTGGAGGACGGCGGTGGCGTGCGAGAAGCGGTCGGCCGGGCGCGGGGGGTCCGGCGGCAGCGCGTCGAGCTGGGCGGCCCAGCGGTGTCCGCGCGGGCGGTCCCGTCCGGCCTGGGCCCGGATCAGTCCGGCGGCCAGCCCCACGTGGACGTCCTCCAGTTCCCGCCGGACGAGCCGTACGACGTCGGCGGGCTGCCAGCCGCGCTGCCAGGCCGCTGCCATGAACTCCTCGCCCCGGCGCGCGAGTTCGCCGTCCGAAGCGGGGTCGGCCGCGAGCAGGGAGGCGCCCGTGTCGAGCCCGGCGTCGGTGTCGTCGTACAGGGCGGCCCGGAAGGCGCGCTCCACGGTGCTGGGGGTGCTGGTCACGCTCTCGATCGTGCCACGCGGCACCGACAGGGACCCCGGTCGGGCCGCAGCTCCGGAGACCGTCCACACCCTGTGGACAACCGGCGGGGGCGCGGGAAAGCGCGGCCGGGCCCGGGAAACGCACTGTCAACCATCAGTTGACAGTGCGCCATGAGGCAACCTACGGTTGACACATGGCGAACCAACCGAAGATCACGGCATCCGTACGCCTCGACGACCTCATCGAGGCCATCAAGAAGGCTCACATCGAACCCCTGGAGCAGCTCCAGGACGCGGTGATCGCCGCCGATCACCTCGGCGACGTGGCCGACCACCTGATCGGCCACTTCGTGGACCAGGCCCGCCGCTCGGGCGCGTCCTGGACCGACATCGGGCGGAGCATGGGCGTCACCCGGCAGGCGGCGCAGAAGCGATTCGTGCCCAAGGAGTCGGCCGACCTCGACCTCAGCCAGGGCTTCAACCGCTACACCCCGCGCGCGCGGAACGTGGTCATGGCCGCCCACAACGAGGCCGTCGCGGCCCGCAGCGCGGAGGGCCGGCCCGAGCACCTGGTCCTCGGGCTGCTGGCCGAGCCGGACGGCCTGGCCGCCAAGGCGATCACCACGCAGGGCGTCCTGCTGGACTCCGTGCGCGAGGCCGCGACCGCCGCGCTCCCGCCTGCCGCGCAGGACGCGCCCGAACTGGTCCCCTACGGCCCGGAGGCCAAGAAGGTCCTGGAGCTCACCTTCCGCGAGGCCCTCCGGCTCGGCCACAACTACATCGGCACCGAACACCTGCTGCTGGCCCTGCTGGAGCACGAGAACGGCGAGGGCGTCCTCAGCGGGCTCGGCCTCACCAAGGAGGCGACGGAGACCTTCGTCGACCGGGTGCTGGCCGCCGTGCTCGACCAGAAGCGGGCGAAGGGCGACGCGGCGGAGGACACGTCGGACTGACCGGCGCGCACCGGACTGGCCCGCGCACCGGACCGACCGTCGCACCGGACCGACCGTCGCACCGGACCGACCGTCGCGCCGGACCGGCCCCGGTGGGCTCGCGGGCCGAGGCCGTCGCCAGAGGGCCCTCGCTCGGAGGGCGTTCCACAGCGGACCTTCCGCAGCGGGCGTCCCTTGGCGGGCGTCCCTCGGCGGGCCAACGCCCGGAGGGCCGTTGTCAGAGGTGCCTGCCACACTCGCGGACATGACCGACCGGTGGGCTCTCGCGCCGGCCGAGGACGGTGGCGTGGACGTCGCCCCCCTCGGCCCGGACGGGCTGCCCGCCGGTCCGGTGCGGCGGGAGAGCGATCCCGCCGGGGCGGTGCGGAGCCGTCCGGAGGTGACGCGCTGGGTGTGGCGGTCGACCGCCGAGGTCTACCCGCTGCTGCTCGCCACGGGGGTGCGAGTGGAGCGGTGCTACGACATCGAGGACGCCGAGACCCTGCTGCTGGGCCACGAGGGCAGACACGGCGAGCCGCGCTCGGCCGCCGCCGCCCTGGCCCGCCTCCGCGGCGGCCCCGTACCGCCCGACCCGCCGCAGCGCCCGGCCGAGCCGGGCGCCCAGTCCCCGCTCTTCGAGCCGGCCGCCACCCGGCTGCCGCTGGCGGACCTGCTCGCGGTCTACGCCGACCAGCAGCGGCGGCACGAGAAAACCGCCCACCCCGGCCGGATGCGGCTGCTGACCGCGGCGGAGTCGGCCGGGATGCTGGTGGCCGCCGAGATGAACCGCTCCGGCCTGCCCTGGAGCGCCGAGGTCCACCGCGGCCTGCTGCACGAACTGCTCGGCGAGCGGTACGCGGGCGGCGGCGAACCGCGCCGCCTGGCCGAGCTCGCCGACGAGGTGTCCGCCGCCTTCGGCCGCCGGGTCCGGCCCGACCTGCCCGCCGACGTCATAAAAGCCTTCGCCCAAGCCGGTATCAAGGTGCGGTCCACCCGCCGCCGCGAGATCGCCTCGGTCGACCACCCCGCCGTCGCGCCCCTGCTGGAGTACAAGAAGCTGTACCGCATCTGGGTGGCGCACGGCTGGTCCTGGCTCCAGGACTGGGTCCGCGACGGCCGCTTCCGGCCCGAGTTCCTCGCCGGCGGCACGGTCACCGGGCGCTGGGTGACCAACGGCGGGGGCGCGCTGCAGATCCCCAAGGTGATCCGGCGGGCCGTGGTCGCCGACCCCGGCTGGCGCCTCGTCGTGGCCGACGCCGACCAGATGGAGCCGCGCGTCCTCGCGGCCATCTCCCGCGACCCCGGTCTGATGGAGGTGGCCGGCCGCGCCGACGACCTCTATCAGTCCGTCTCCGACCGGGCCTTCTCCGGCGACCGCGACCAGGCCAAACTCGCCGTGCTCGGCGCCGTCTACGGCCAGACCTCGGGCGACGGCCTGAAGAACCTGGCGGCGCTGCGCCGCCGCTTCCCCCGGGCGGTGGCCTACGTGGACGACGCCGCGCGGGCCGGCGAGGAGGGCCGGCTCGTGCGCACCTGGCTGGGCCGCACCTGCCCGCCCGCCGCGAGGACCGGCGAGGACACGGCGGAGGAGGCGGGCATCCCCGTCGGCGACGACGACCCCGACGGATCCACCTGGCTCCCCGGCTACGCCTCCACCGACTCCCGCGCCCGGGGCCGCTTCGCACGGAACTTCGTGGTCCAGGGCAGCGCCGCCGACTGGGCCCTGCTGCTGCTCGCCGCCCTCCGCCGGACCTGCGCGGAACTCCGGGCCGAACTGGTGTTCTTCCAGCACGACGAGGTGATCGTGCACTGTCCCGCCGAGGAGGCCGACACCGTCGTCCGGGCCATCGAGGATGCCTCAGGCCTCGCCGCACGGCTGACCTTCGGCGAGACCCCGGTGCGCTTCCCGTTCACCACGGCGGTGGTGGAGTGCTACGCCGACGCCAAGTGAACGCCCGTCACCGGCCCGATCCCTCGGCCAGCAGCTCCCGCAGCTCCTCCATCACCGTCTGCTCGTCCGTGCCGTCCAGGGCCGCGAGGGCCGCGCGCCAGACGTCGCGCGCCTCCGGGCGCCGCCCCTCTTCGCGCAGCAGCAGACCGTGCTGGTGGCGGGCGAGACCGCCCATGTAACGGTCGGCGCGGGCGTCGGCCCGGCTCAGCAGCTCGGCGCACTCGCGCGCGGCCCGCTCGCCGTCGCCCAGCCGCCGCAGCGCCCGGACCAGTCCGAGCCGCGTCTGCGACTCGCCGTGCCAGTCGCCGTGCCCGCCGAGGATGCGCAGGCTCTCCTCGAAGTGCCCGGCGGCGGCCGCCGGTTCGCCCAGGGTGAGGTGGGCGTAGCCGATGTTGCAGTGCGCCGAGTGCTGCACGATGACCGCGCCCAGGGCGTCCCCGATCGCCAGCGAGCGCCGGTGCTGCTCGATCGCGGCCCGGGGATCGGTGTGCTCGTAGAGGTTGCCGAGGTGGCTGCGAGTGACCGCCTCCCCGTAGGGGTCGTTCAGCTGCCGGGAGTAGCCGAGGCTCTGCAGCAGCGCCTCGCCGGACTCCTCGAACCGGCCGAGTCCCTCCAGCAGCAGCCCGCGGTTGTTCAGGCAGCGCCGGATCCTGGAGGCCGCGCCCAGCCGCCGCCAGATCGCGAGGGCCTGGTCGGTGAGGGCGAGGGCGTCGTTCTGCCGCCCGGTCAGGAAGTGCAGGCCCGAGAGGTCGCCCAGGGCGTACGCCTCGGCCGCCGCGTCCCCCAGCCGCCGCGCCGCACCGAGCCCGGCCCGGCCCAGCACCTCCATCTCGGCGACCCGCCCGCTGCGCTGCACGTACGGGAAGAACAGCCGGACCAGGAGGGAGAGGTGGGCGGTCCGCCGCTCGTCGGCGCCGTCCGCGTTGCGCTCCACCAGCGCGACGATGTTCTCCAGTTCCACGTCACCCCAGGCGAAGGCCACCTCCGCGGACTCGAAGGTGCCCAGCGCCACGACGTCGGCGGCGTGCCCGGCGGGCTGCGCGGCGGTGGGCCGTCGGCGGTCCTCCTGGTCGAGGCCGGGCTCCACGATGGCGGTGAGCACGCACTCGGCGGCCGCCGCGTACCAGCGGAGGGCGGCCAGGTCGGTGTCGGCGGCAGTGGCGGGGGCAGTGGTGGCACCGGCCGTGGGCGTAGAGGTGAGGGTGGGCATGGAGGTGCCTGTGCGGCGGTCCTGACCGGTGGGACTGCCGATGTCCGTGCGGTTGTCCTGGTCCGTGGGACTTCCGGTGTCCGAGCGGCGGTCGTCGCCTCTGCGCCGGCCGGTTCCCCTGCGCCGGTCGACGCCGGTGCGGCGGTCGGGGCTCGTGCGGCGGTCACCGGAGCCGGGTGCCCTGCCCGCATCCCCGTCGGCGGCCGTGCCGGGGCGGGCGTCGGCGTCCGCCAGTTCCCGGGCGAAGTCGCGCACCAGGTCGTGCGGGGCGTAACGGCCGAACGCCGTCTCCTCCAGCAGGGCCACGTCGACCAGCCGGTCCAGCGCGGCCTCGGCGCGGCGCGCGTCGGTACCGGTCAGGCGGGCGATCAGCGGGGCACTGTAACTGGGCAGGTCGAGGGCTCCGATGCGGCGCAGCACGAGGGCCGCGTCCCGGTCGGCCTCGCGGTCGGCGGCGGCGAGCGCGTCGTGCGCCACCGCGAGGGAGCGGCGGACGCTCAGGTCGTCGTACTCCAGGTGGTGCAGCCGGCTCCCGGTGGCGGCGAGTTGCCCGGCCAGCACGTCCGGGGTGAGCGCCCTGCGGGCGGCCAGCCGGGCGGCGACGACCCGCAGCGCCAGCGGAAGCCTGCCGGTCAGCTCGACCAGCGCGTGACCGGCGTCGAGTCCCGCACGGCCGCTCACGGCCCGGAGCAGCGCCGCGCTGTCCTCGCCGGTCAGCGGGCCGAGCGGCAGACGCCGGGCGCCGTCGAGGGCGGTCAGCGGCGAGCGGCTGGTGACGATCACGGCGCAGCCGGGCCCGGCCGGCAGCAACGGGCGCACCTGGGCCGCGCTCGCGGCGTCGTCCAGCACCAGCAGGACGCGGGCGGGGGCGAGCAGCGAGCGGAGCAACGCGGCTGCCGCGTCGGGGTGTTCGGGGATGGTGCGGGGCTCGGCGCCGAGGTCCCGCAGCAGGGCGGAGAGCGCCTGTGCCGAGGTCAGCGGGCCCGTGCCGGGAGCGGCGCCGTGCAGGTTGACGTACAGCTGGCCGTCCGGGAAGCGTTCCCGCAGCCCGTGGGCCACGTGCAGGGCGAGGGCGCTCTTGCCGACACCGGCCATGCCGCTGATCACCGCGAGCCGGCTCCGCCGTTCGGCCAGGCTCTCGTGCAGCTCCCGGTGCTCGGCCGCCCGCCCGGTGAAGTTGGCCGGTGGTGGGGGCAGTTGAGCGGGCGCAGGGGTACGCGGAACTGCCGTCCCGGAGGCGGGTGGCACCGGGACCTCGGCCGTGCGGGCCGCCCCACCGCCGGTGGCCTCAGGCGCGGACTCGGGCGTGAGCGCGGCTGCGGACTCGGGCGCGGCTGCGTCGCGGACCGCCGGCTCGCCCGGGCGCCCCTCACCGGGCGCGGCGGTGCTCCTGAGGATCGTCGCGGTGGCGACCGGTCCGCCGACCGCCGGCCCACTGGCCAACGCACCACTGGCCAACGCCGCCCAGACCAACGCCCCACCGTCCGCCGGCCCGACGGCCGGCGTCCCACCGGCGGTCACCCCGGCGGCTGCCTCAGTCGACACGCGGCGGGGCGGCACCGCGCCCCCGGTGCGCGCCGCCGGGACCGCAGGCGTGTCGGAGGAGCCGCGCAGCACCTCCACATGGGCCTGGCGGACCGCGGCTCCGGGCTCGATGCCGAGTTCGTCGACCAGGCGGGCCCGCAGATCACGGTGGACGGCCAGGGCCTCGGCCTGACGGCCGGTGCGGTGCAGGGCGAGCATCAGCTGACGGTGGTACGCCTCGCGCAGCGGATGCTCGGCCACCAGGGCCGCCAGCTCCGGGACGAGCGCGGCCACTCTGGCCCCGCCGAGGGCGAGTTCGGCGTCGTAGCGCCACTCCAGCAGGAGCCGCCGCGCCTCCTCCAGGCGCTGTACGAAGGCGTAGCCGCCGAAGTCGGCGGGAAGCCCGCTGAGCGGTGTGCCGCGCCAGAGCGACAGTGCGGCCGTACAGGGGCGCATGACTCCCGCCCAGTCGCTCCGGGCGTGCGCGGCGCGCGCCTCGGCCACCCGGGCTTCGAACACGTGCACGTCCAGCTCGCCGTCGTCGACCCGCAGCAGATAGCCGGGGGCGACGGCCCTGAGCCGCTCGGGGTCGTCCAGAAGCCGGCGCAGCCGGGTGACGTGGTTGTGCAGCGACGCCTGCGCGGAGACCGGCGGTGCCCCTGCCCAGAGGGCGTCCTTCAGCGACTCGACGGACACCACCCGGCCCGCCTCGAGCAGCAGCGCGACGAGCAGGGCGCGGACCTTGGGGCTGCCGATGGCCCGCACGCTGTTGTCAGGAGTGTTGTCCGCGCCGTCCGCGTTGTCCGAGGTGGCGTCGGGGGCGCCGTCCGGAGTGTTCCCGGGGACACCGGCGCCGGAGGCGTCGTACGAAATACCGTACGGCTGTCGGTCGTACAGAACGGGCGGTCCCAGCAGTCCGAACCGCAGCTCGTACCGCCGCATCACGCCGCCCACTGCCTTCCCGCGCGGTCTCCCGCGACCGCGCCGCGCGGCGGGTGTCCACCCGCCGTTCCTTGCGTTCCCTGGCGGAATTCCGCCCCGTCCACCACAGTTTCCCGCCACCGTGCCTCTGCCGGTCGCGACCGGATTCCGTTAGGGTTCCGGCTGCCGTCCCCCGCCGTTCGGCGACTTCCGGCCACCCGGTCCACGACCTGCGGACGAACCGTTGGCCACATGTTAGCGATCCGTTGGTGAGCCCTGATGTGATCCTTTCATCGGATCCGGCCCGACGGCGCGCGCGTCAAGACGCGTAACTCGGGGGAGTGTCGCCGCAGGCCAGGTCCGGGGACGTAGTAGGGCCCCGGTCGTCGGAGGTGAACGACCGGGGTCCTGTCCCGTATCCGCGTCCCGGTCGCCAGTCGCGTACCCGCGCCCCGCTCGCCCCGCCGTCCGCTCAGATGACGGGCGGCCGCCCGAGCCGGGTCAGCCGCCACACCATCCGCCAGCGCATGGGCCGCCGCTCGCCCGCCGGCTCCCGCAGTCCCTCGGCGAACCCGCCGAACCAGGACCGCAGTCCGGCCGTGGACCGGGTGCGGGCGAGGGTGAGCAGCAGCCACACGCCGAGGTGCACCGGAATCAGCGGCAGGGGCAGCCGGCGCCGCGCGAGCCAGACCCGGTTGCGGGCGTTGACGCGGTAGTAGATCGCGTGCCGGGCCGGCGAGGTCCTGGGGTGCCGCAGGAGCAGCTCGGGGGCGTAGAGGATCTTCCAGTCGGCGTCGGCGGCCCGCCAGGCGAGGTCGGTCTCCTCGTGCGCGAAGAAGAACTCGGCGGGCCAGTCCCCGGTCTCGGCCAGCATCGCCATGCGGAAGGCGTGGCCGCCGCCGAGGAAGCAGGTGACGTAACCGCCGCGCAGCGGATCGGACTTGCCGACCCGTGGCACGTGCCGTTGCTGGGTCTCGCCGTGCTCGTCGGCGATCCGGAAGCCGACGATGCCGAGGCGCGGGTCGGCGGCGTACAGGTCGCGCACCCGGCGCAGCACGTCGGCGTCGGCGAGCAGTCCGTCGTCGTCCAGCTCGACCACGACGTCGACGTCGCCGTACGCGCGGAGCCGGGCCAGGGCCACGTTGCGCCCGCCCGGGCAGCCCAGGTTCTCCTCGACGTCGATGGTGGTGACCTCGCCCGGCAGGGACAGCCGGTGGGCGAACTCGGGCAGCCGGCAGCCGTTGCCGACGATCACGATCCGGGCGGGCGCGACGTCCTGCTTGGCCACGGACTCCAGCAGGGCGTCGACCTCGGCGGGCCGGTTGCCCATGGTCACCACGGCCACGGCAATCCTCGGCTCCACCACGTCCCTCACCCCGTCCGGGCTGTGGCGGCACCGGCGTCCGGACCGCGCGGCGCTCGCCGTTCACCAAGATGTTGCCTCAGCGGAGGGGGTTCACCTGACGTGGATTCACTTTGCGGTCCCTTTGCTGTGGTTTTGTCCCCTCAGGGTCCATTCTCGCCCAGCAGATGGGTCAATCCGGGTGGCTGCCGCATCGACATGGCCCCAATACTCCTGGCAGGAGTGCAAGATCCATTGCCACGCTTCGGCCCGGCCCTTCCCCACGAGGCCTCACTCGGCGAAGCCGCATTGCACACTCCAGGCCCCTCACGCTCGCCACCGGCCGTCCGTTCCTCCGCTCGGGGAATGCCGCGGTCTCCTCCCCCCACGACAGGAAAGGCATCGACATGTCACGTTTGGCGCATCGGGTGCTGCATCGAGTCCGTCCGGGTGTCGCGGCGGCCGCCGCCGTCACCGCCGCGCTGACCGCGGCCCTGCTCCAGGCACCCGGCGCGGCCGCGCAGCCTGCGTCCGCGGGCGGGGCCGGCGGGGCCGGCGACCTCCGGCAGGGCGGTGCGCCGTCCGGCATCAGCACCCTCACCGACAAGATGGCGTTCCCATGGGGGATCTCCTTCCTGCCGAAGACGGCGAAGGCGCTGGTGACCGAGCGGTACACGTCCGCGGTGTGGCTGCTCAGGTCCGACGGCACCCGGACGAAGGTGGGAAAGGTCCCGAACACCGTCGCCGACGACGGTGACGCCAACGCCGCGAGCGGCGGCCTGCTGGGCGTGGCGACCTCGCCGACCTGGAACGGCACGACGGACAAGGACGTGTTCTTCGTGCAGACGACCGCCGCCGGCACCCGGGTCGCGAAGATGCGCTTCGACGGCACCTCGCTCAGCGGGTACACCGTCGTGCTCGGCGGCATCAAGTTCCACGGGGACCACAACGGCGGCGGCATCGCCTTCGGGCCCGACGGATTCCTGTACGTGACCACCGGCGACGCCCTGGACGAGACGACCTCGCAGAACAAGAACTCGCTCAACGGCAAGATCCTGCGCATCACCAGGACCGGGGCCGCGGCACCCGGCAACCCCTTCGGCAACCGGGTGTACAGCTACGGCCACCGCAACGCGGAGGGCCTCGCGTGGGACTCCCGGGGCCGGCTGTGGGAGAGCGAGATCGGCGGCGCCAAGTGGGACGAGCTGAACCTCGTCGAGAAGGGCGGCAACTACGGCTGGCCGGCCTGCGAGGGCGCCTGCTCCCACGCGGGCATGAAGAACCCCAAGTCGGTCTGGAAGCCGGAGGCGGGAGGCGTCCCCTCGCAGGTCGCGATCGTCAACGACGTCATCTACGTCTCCACGCTGCGCGGCGCGCGGCTGTGGCGGCTGCCGATCGACGCCACCGGCCAGGCGGTCGGGACGGCGACGTCCTACTACAGCGGCGCCTACGGCCGCCTCCGGGCACTGGCCAAGGTGCCGGGCGCGAACCAATTGTGGCTGGGGACCAGCAAGGGCCCTGCCCAGGACAGCATCTACAAGATCGACATCCGCTGAGCCGTCTCCCCCTGTCCCCTCCCCCTCCCCGCCCCTCCCCCGCGCCTCCTTCGGCCGCGCCGGAGGGCAGGCCCCGGGCCGGACGCGCACGCCGGCCCGGGGCTCGGCCTGTACGGGTGTGGGCGGGTAGGGGTGCGGGCGCGTACGGGCATGGGTGTTGGCGGGCACGGGTGTTGACGGGCGGAGGTGTTGGAGGGGTACGGGGACGTCAGCCGGTGTCGGCGGCGCGAGCCGTCCAGCGCTCCTCGACCTTGGCCAGCCGCCAGTAGCCGACGGCCACGGCCCAGACGACCACGAACAGGCCGACGATGACGTAGCCGACGTTGTCCAGGTCCAACCCCGCTATCCAGCCGGTGACCCCGTCGTCCAGGCCGAGCTTGTCGTGCAGGACGCCGACCAGCTCGATGGTGCCGACGAAGAAGGCGACCGCGATGGACAGGCCGGTGATGGTGAGGTTGTAGAAGACCTTGCGCACCGGGTTGGAGAACGCCCACTGGTACGCGAAGTTCATGAACGTCCCGTCGAGGGTGTCGAACAGGCTCATGCCGGCCGCGAACAGCAACGGCAGGCACAGCACCGCGTACCACGGCAGCCCGGCGGCGGCCCCGTTGCCGGCCAGGGCGAGGAGCAGGACCTCCGTCGTCGTGTCGAAGCCGATGCCGAAGAGGAAGCCGAGCGGGAACATCTGGCCGGGCCGGCGGATGGACCGGGTGAGCCGGCCGAGCAGCCGGTTCATGAAACCCCGCGAGTCGAGGTGGGCCTCCAGCGCCGCCTCGTCGTAGTGCCCGGACCGCATCGCCCTGAAGACCCGCAGGATGCCCACCAGGGCCACGAGGTTGAGCGCGGCGATCAGGTACAGGAAGGAGCCGGAGACCGTCGTGCCCACGGTGCCGAGGACCTGGTGGGTCCGGGAGCCGTCGTTCATCAGGGTGCCGGCGAGCTTGGCGCCGCCCGCGACCAGCGCGGCCATGAGGACCACCACGCTGGAGTGGCCGAGCGCGAACCAGAAGCCGACCGACACCGGCCGCTTGCCGTCGGCCATCAGCTTGCGGGTGGTGTTGTCGATCGCGGCTATATGGTCCGCGTCGAAGGCGTGCCGCATGCCGAGCGTGTACGCGGTGACGCCCAGTCCGATCCCGAACGCCTTGGTGCCGACCTCGTAGTGACGCGGAATCACGAGCAGGAACAGGATCCCGAACGCGACCACGTGCAGGGCGACGATCACGGCGAGGAGGCCGGCCGTCCGGACGGTGTCCTCGCGGCGCCACCGGAAGGTCGGGGTGGCGGCGGGCCGGGGCCCGCCCTCGGGCACGCCTGTGGGCACGGTCATACGGTCACGCTCCAGCACCTCGTGGATCAGCTTCGTGATGCCGTGGCCGGTCTCCTGGCTGACGGGTCGACGCGCCCGCCCCTGCCTTCCCGGCCGTGCGGCCAGTGGCGTCCAGGGGGCGGGAACTTCCCGATCACAGTGGCGAGGGCCGCTCCGGACTGCGCCCCTGAGGGCGGTCACCGGTCTTCCCGAACACCACGGCCCGTTCACCCTAGAAGGACGCCCACACCCGCGGCAAGGCGGCCCGTCACCTGCCGGAACGGGAAGTGAGCGCGAGCCGGCCCGCGGCCTCGCCCCGCCTCAGTCCCCGCTGACCCCGCCCGGCGCCTGGCGCCGATTCCCCCGACGGGCGCGCCACCGGTCGAGGACCACCCTGGTGAGCGTGCGCCCCCCACGCGCCCGCCGCCGGTCCGAGGCCGTTCCGATGACGGTGGCCGCGACGGCCCACCAGGCCGCGAACCGCAGCGCCTCCCCCCACGGCACGTCTCCGAACAGCACGCTGCCCAGGAAGCCCGGCAGAGCGGAGAAGAGGCCGACCCCCGCATTGCTCAGCACCATCCGACCCATGTCGTCCCCCCGACGCAGCCCAGCGATCGCTCACGGCACCGCAGGCATCCCGCATGACCCAGGTGGTCCCCGCCGCGCCGTCGTGTACCTCGAGCACCTCGAACCTCTCGTCTTCCTCAGAAGTCGCGCCGGAGCCCCCGGCTCCGCCCCGTGCCGCTGACATGATCCGGGCGACCACAGAAGAACGGGGAAGCAGACATGACCCTCCGCACCCTCGCCGCACTGGGCCTCGCGTGCACCGCGCTGCTCACCGGTTGCGCCACGGACCACGCCACCGCCACCGGGAAGCCACCGCGCCCCACCGGCCCGTCCACGCCGAGCCCGGCAGCGGGCGCGGCGGGCACGACCACGGCGGGCACGGACTCGGCGGCCACCGTCCCTGCGACCACGGCCCCCGAGGGCACATCGGCCGCCCACCCCCTGTTCCACCGGGCACCGGAACTGGACTCGAACGAGATCCTCGCCGGCCGCCAGGAGCCGATCACCGGCAGCGCGAGCTTCGCCTTCGCCGGGGGCAGGAAGGGGGACACCCTGATCCTCGCCGTCCGCTGCCAGGGCCAGGGCCGGGTCGAGGTCACGGTGCGCCCCGTGCACGTCGCCTTCCCGCTGCGATGCCCCGCCGACCGGGCCGACACCGTCTACCACCAGGTACGCGTCACCGGAACGGCCCGCAGCGGCACCGCCTCCGTGCGGGCCTCCTCCACGGTCCGCTGGTCGATGACCATCGGACGCACGAGGTCCTGAGCCGGGAGGCGCCGTGTCAGCCGGTCCACGCGTCACGGTGTCGGTGCCGGCCCAGCCCCACGGCCGAGAACTCGTCCTCTCCGGCGCTCGCGACCACGCCCAGCCGCCGCAGCGCCTGAGAGAGGGGACTGCCGGCGGGCCCGAACGGCCGCCCCTCCTCAAGATGAAGCGGCCCCAGCACGAGGGCCCCGCCGTCCCAGACGGCAGCCCGCTGCTCCCCCACTCCGCCGAAGTACTCGGCCTCCACGTAGGCCACCGGCCCGCCGGCCGACCAGGCGGCGAGCGTCCCCTCGAACCCTCCCGGCAACCGCCAGAACCCCAGAACGCGCTCACCGCCGCCGTCCGTGACCGCATCGAACAGGGCGTCCGTCATCGGCAGGAGAGCCAGCCCCTGCCCGATCGACGTGGGCCGGACGGCGGACAGCTCTCTCGCCGCGGCACTCAGCGCCTCACCTTCCCCGATCACGGCGTACAGGTCGTACCCCATGCCCCCACCCCTGGAACGAAAAAGCCCAGCTAGGACAATGTCCGAGCTGGGCTTCGAATTGGAGCCGCTTTCGGGATTCGAACCCGAGACCTACGCATTACGAGTGCGTTGCTCTGGCCATCTGAGCTAAAGCGGCGTGCTGCCCGCACTATGGTGCGATCGGCAACGTCGGTAAGTCTACACAGTTTCGCGGGGTGCTTCGTACCGGCCCCGGAGGCCGAGGTTCCGGGGCCGGTCGGGGGTCAGGTGCAGCGCTTGCCGACGGGCGGCGGGGTGCCGTGGAGCAGGTAGGTGTCGATCGCCGAGTCGATGCAGGAGCTGCCCCGGCCGTAGGCGGTGTGGCCGTCGCCGACGTACGTCAGCAGGCGTCCCGAGGAGAGCTGGCGGGCGAGGGACTGGGCCCACGGGTAGGGGGTCGCCGGGTCGCGGGTGGTGCCGACCACGACGATCGGCGCGGCCCCCTTGGCCTCGATCCGGTGCGGCTTGCCGGTGGCGTGCACCGGCCAGTACGCGCAGTTCAGCGAGGCCCAGGCCAGGCCTTCACCGAAGACCGGCGACGCCTTCTCGAACTCCGGGAGCGCCTGCTTCACCTGCGCGGGGTTCGCGAAGGCGGACGGCAGGTCCAGGCAGTTCACGGCCGCGTTGGCCATCATCAGGTTGCTGTAGCCGCCCTTGGCGTCACGTTCGTAGTAGCTGTCGGAGAGGGCCAGCAGGCCGGCGCCGTCGTTGTCCTTCATCGCCGAGGTCAGCGCCTCGCGCAGCTGCTCCCAGGCCGCCTGGTCGTACATCGCCGCGATCACCCCGGTGGTGGCCAGCGACTCGCCGAGCTTGCGGCCGCCCGCGTCGCCCGCCGGGATCGGATGGGCGTCCAGCTTGCGGAAGAAGGCCTTGAGGTGGTCGCCGACCTGCGCGGGCGTGGTGCCCTTGCCGCCGAGCGGGCAGTCGGTGTGGCGCACGCAGTCCTTCGCGAACGCCTGGAACGCCGTCTCGAAGCCCGCCGTCTGGCCCAGGTTGAGCCGCCGGGCGTCGAGGGACGGGTCCATCGCCCCGTCCAGCACCAGCCGGCCCACCCGGTGCGGGAACAGCCCCGCGTACGTCGCGCCGAGGAAGGTGCCGTACGACGCCCCCACGTAGTTGAGCTTCGGGTCCCCGAGCACCGCGCGCAGGATGTCCATGTCCCGCGCCGCCTCGACGGTGGACACGTGCCGCAGCAGCCGCGCCGAGTGCGCGCCGCAGCGCTCCGCGAACTTCTTGTACTGCCCGACCAGCGCGTCCGCCTCCCGCTGGTCGTCGGGCGTGGTGTCGGTCTCGGTGAACGTGTCCATCTGGCGGCCGGTGAGGCACTCGACCGGCTCGCTGCGGGCGACGCCGCGCGGATCCATCGCGACCATGTCGTAGCGGGCGCGGATCTCGGCCGGGTAGCCGATCCCGGCGTACTGCTGGAGGTAGCCGATCGCCGATCCGCCCGGGCCCCCCGGATTGACCAGCAGCGATCCGATCGGCTTCGCCTTGCCGGTGGCGTTCTTGCGAGCGACGGCGAGCCGGATGTCGCCCGCGTCGGGCTTGGCGTAGTCCAGCGGGGCCTTCATCGTGGCGCACTGGAATCCGGAGACTCCGCAGTCGTGCCACTGCAGGTGCTGGTGGTAGTACGACGACAGCGCCGTCGGCGTGGAACTCGGCAGCGCGGCCAGCGCCGCCTCCGCCGCACCGCGGGCCGACGTGCTCGGACTCCCGGCGGAGCAGGCGGACACGAGCAGCGCGGCGGCGGCGATCAGGGCGCCCGTGGCGCGCGGCGTCGCCCGGTGGCGGCCGCGGGTCCGGGTGCGGCGGGTCCGGCGAGGGGAAGGCCAGGTCTGCATCAGGCGAGCGTAACGCTGTGCGATGGAACAGGTGCGGTGCGTGCGGACCGAGGCCTCGTACGAGGGACGCGGCCCGTCAACCACCGTACGCCCGGCTCACCCCGCCCGCAGGGCCATCGTCATCGCCTCCACCGCCAGCAGCGGCGCCACATTGCGGTCCAGGGCCTCGCGGCAGGCGCCGATCGCCTCGATGCGGCGGAGCGTGGACTCGGGCGTGCTGCCCCGGGCCAGCCGGTCCAGGGCGGCCTCGGAGTCGGCGGTGTCGGCGTTGGCGATCGCCACGCGCGAGCCGAGCTGGAGGGCGAGGACGTCGCGGTAGAAGCCGGTCAGGTCGCCGAGGGCGACGTCCAGGCTGTCGCGCTGGGTCCGGGTCCTGCGGCGCTTCTGCATGTCCTCCAGGTCCTTCATCACCCCCGCCGTGCCGCGCGGCAGCCGGCCGCCCTGGACCGCGCCCAGCGCCGCCTTCAGCTCCTCGGCCTCCTTGCCGTCCATCTCCTCGGCGAGCTGCTTGGCGTCCTCGGCGGCCGCGTCGACCAGCTCCTGCGCCGCCCGGAGGCAGGCGCCCACCTCGTCCAGGCGCAGCGGGAGCCTGAGCACGGCGGCGCGGCGCTCGCGGGCCGCCGGATCGGTGGCCAGGCGGCGGGCCCGGTCCACATGGCCCTGGGTGGCGCGCGCGGCGGACGCCGCCACCTCGGGTTCGATGCCGTCGCGCCGTACGAGCATGTCGGCGACCGCGGCCACGGAGGGCGTGGCCAGGTTCAGGTGGCGGCAGCGGGAGCGGATCGTGGGCAGGACGTCCTCGACGGAGGGCGCGCACAGCAGCCAGACCGTGCGCGGCGCCGGTTCCTCCACGGCCTTGAGGACGGCGTTGGCCGACTTCTCGTTCAGCCGCTCGGCGTCCTCGACCAGGATGATCTGCCAGCGGCCGGTCGCGGGCGAGGTGAACGACTTGCGGACGGTGTCCCGCATGTCCTTGACCAGGATCTCGGAGCCCACGGCGGCGACCGTGGTGACGTCCGCGTGGGTGCCGAGCAGCGCGGTGTGGCAGCCGTCGCAGAAACCGCAGCCGGGGGAACCGCCGAGGGCGCGGTCGGGGCTCACGCACTGCAGGGCGGCGGCGAAGGCCCGGGCCGCCTGGTTGCGACCCGCTCCGGGCGGTCCCGTGAACAGCCAGGCGTGGGTCATCTTCGACGCCTCGGGCAGCGGTTCGGCCGCCGCGGCGGCCGTGACCAGGGCGTCGGCGTCCCGCGCGGCGGCGTCGAGCACCGCGCTCACCTTCTCCTGCCCGACGAGGTCGTCCCACACGGTCATGGGTCACGCCGCCCTTCCGTCACGTTCCGCGTTCCGGGATCCATTGTGCGGGTGCGCACTGACAGCCCGGACGGGCACGGCAGGCGCCAGGACGAACGCGGCGCCCGCCGGTCCCCCCGAGGGGTCCGGCGGGCGCCGCCCTGCACGCTGTCCAGGTGTGCGCGCTCAGCCGCGACGGCCGCGTCCCCGGCCCCGGCGGCCCCGGTCCTCACCGGAGTCCGTCTGCTCGGCGTGCTCCTCGCGCCGCGGGTACTCCCGCTCGTCGTACGACCCCAGCAGCTCGTCCGCCAGGCTGGGCAGGTCGTCCAGCGGGGTCTCCTCGGCCCAGTCGGGTCGGGGCCTGCGGCGAGGCGTGCCGTCGGCGTCCAGCTGGGGCATCTCGCGCGTACGGTCCTCGGAGCCGTCCGGGCCCGTCGCGGGCCGCTCGTCGCGGAAGAAGCCGGGCGGCACCCGGTCGCCCGAACCGGTGTCCCGTACGGGCGGCAGCACGGCGGTCTCGTCGGCGGCACCCGGGGGCACCGGCGGCAGGACGGCCGTCTCGTCCGCGGACACGGGCGGCAGCACGGCCGTCTCGTCGGCCGCGCCCTTGGGCACCGGCGGCAGCACCGCCGTCTCGTCCGCCGCACCGGGGGCGGGCGGCTGGGGCAGCTCGGCCGTCACCTCGGAGTCGCGGCCGGACTTGGCCGAACCCGCGCCGTCGGCCCGCTTCTCGCGCACCGGACGCAGTACGGCGGTCTCCTCGGTCCCGGGGGACACGACCGGAGTCGGCACCGTCTCGTCGAAGCCCGCCGCCGCCGCAGGGGTCGGCCGGGCCGCCGCGTCGGGGCTCACGCCCGGCGCCTTGGGCCGCGGCGTGCTGGGCCTGCGGGCCGCCTCGTCGGCCGCCGCGGCGGCCTCGGCCGCCTGCCGGCGGGCCTCCTCGGCGCGCAGCAGGGCTTCCTCGGCCTTGCGCTGCTTCTCCAGGCGCCGCGCCTCCTCCTCGGCGCGCAGACTGGCCTGCCGTGCCTCTTCCTCGGCGCGCAGCCGGGCCTCTTCCTCGGCCTGCTTGCGCCGCCGCTCCTCGTCGGCCTTGCGGCGGGCCTCCTCCTCGGCCCGCGCCTGCTCCTCGGCGAGCAGCCGCTGCCGCTCCTCCTCGGCGCGCCGGCGGGCTTCCTCGGCCCGCTGCCGGGCCTCCTCCGCCTGCCGTTCGGCCTCGCGGCGCTGCGCCTCCTCCAGCTCGCGGCGCTTGCGCTCCTCCTCCTCGGCGCGCAGCTTGGCGAGCTGTTCCTGGCGCTCACGCTCCAGGCGCTCCTCCTCCGCCTTGCGCGCGGCCTCTTCCTCGGCCTTGCGGCGGGCCTCCTCCTCGGCCTTCTTGCGCGCTTCTTCCTGGGCCTTGATCTCGGCCTCGGAGAGCGGCAGCACGGTGTCGAGGCGGTGCCGGATGACGGTGGTGACGGCCTCGGGCTCCTGCCCGGCGTCCACCACCAGGTAGCGGCCGGGGTCGGAGGCGGCGAGGGTGAGGAAACCGGCCCGTACGCGCGCGTGGAACTCGGCCGGCTCCGACTCCAGCCGGTCCGGCGCCTCGGTGAACCGCTCGCGCGCGGCCTCCGGGGAGACGTCCAGCAGGACGGTCAGGTGCGGCACGAGCCCGTCGGTCGCCCATCGGTTGATGCGGGCGATCTCGGTCGGGGACAGGTCACGGCCCGCGCCCTGGTAGGCCACGGACGAGTCGATGTACCGGTCGGAGATCACGACCGCGCCGCGCTCCAGGGCGGGGCGTACGACGGTGTCGACGTGCTCGGCCCGGTCGGCCGCGTACAGCAGCGCCTCCGCGCGGTGCGACAACCCCGCCGAGGACACGTCCAGCAGGATCGAGCGCAGCCGCTTGCCCACCGGGGTGGCCCCGGGCTCGCGGGTGAGCACGACCTCGTGCCCCTTGGCGCGGATCCAGTCGGCGAGCGCCTCGGCCTGGGTGGACTTGCCGGCTCCGTCGCCGCCCTCCAGGGCGATGAAGAAGCCGTTGGTCGCCGGGGCCGTGTCCGGGTCGTCGCCGCCGAGCAGCGCGTCCTTGAGGTCCTGCCGCAGCGGGATGCCGGAGCGGTCGTCCACCTTGGCGAGCACCAGCGCGGCCACCGGCAGCAGCAGTGCGCCGACCAGCATCAGCGTGAAGGAGGCACCGCCGTGCGCGAAGACGAAGCGGCCGTTCTCCATCCGGTGCCGGCCGATCAGCCCGGCGACCACGGGGGCGATCACGGTGCCCAGCGCTATGAAGACCCGCACCACCGCGTGCAGGTGCTCGGTGACCCGCGCCCGGCGGTACTCCTCGGTCTCCTGGTCGAGCAGGGCGTGTCCGGTGTTGGCGGCCACGCCCGCGGTGATGCCGGCCAGCGTGACGATCAGCAGGACGGTGGTGACGTCCGGGACGAGGCCGGCGGCGAGCAGGGCGATGCCGGTGAAGGCGATCGCGAGGGCGAGCAGCCGGCGGCGGGAGAGCGAGGGGAGTACCGAGGGTGCCGTGCGGATGCCGACGGCGACCCCGCCGGTCAGGCCGAGGACCAGCAGGCCGTAGAGAACCGGGCCGCCGCCCAGGTCGGTGGCGTGCAGCACGCACACCGAGACCGCGGCGGCGATGGCTCCGGCCACGGCGGCGCAGGCCGGGACGAGCAGCGGGATCGCGCCGGTACGGCCCTTGTCGACGCCGGTGCCGGTGCGCGGGCGGCGCAGGCCCTCCAGCGGGGACCGCGGGCGCGGGGTGCTCCGGCCGGGCAGGTCCAGCGCGGTGAGCACGGACAGGGACGCGGCGAAGAGTCCCGCCGCCACGTAGGCGGCGAGGGCCGCGTGGTGCTGGTCGAACCAGACGACGCCGGCGGCGAGCAGGTTGTTGAGCAGTGCGGCCACCACGAGCGCGGCGGCCGCCAGCGGGACGGCCAGGAAGCCGGTACGCAGCGAGAGACGGCGCAGGGCGTCCAGGTGGTCGGGCAGCGGGCGCACCGTGGCGCCCTCCAGGGGCGGGGCCGGCAGCAGGGCGGGCGCCGCGCTCTCCCGGCACACCGTCCACAGCCGTTCGGCGACGCCGACGACGAACGCGGTGACCAGCAGGATCGCGAGCGCGTTGGCCGGGCTCCAGTCGATCCACAGGGGCGCGACGATCAGCAGCGCGGCCCGCAGGCCGTCGGCGCCGACCATGGTCCAGCGGCGGTCGAGCGGGCCCTCGGGGGCGGTGAGCGTCGTCAGCGGGCCGAGGAGGACCGCGCCGAAGAGCAGGGTGGCGAGGATGCGCGCGGCGAAGACCGTCGCCACTGCGAACGCCACGCCCCGGTAGCCGCCGCCGAAGGAACCCTCGGCGACGGCGGCCTGGAGGACGAGGAGGACCAGCACGAGGAGCGCGAGGGCGTCACCGACGCCGCTCACGAGCTGTGCGCTCCACAGGCGCCTCAACTCCGGTCGGCGCAGCAGGGAACGGACTGCGCGTTCGCGGGAGTCCGCGACCAGGGCGTCGTCCGGTGCTGTGGTGGGGGCCGTTGGCTGCTCGGCTCGCGTCATGCGTTCAGCCTATCCGCAGGATCCGACACCACACCCAGGCCGCCCCGGACGTCCGCGCGCCCCGACACCAAAGTGATGCCGGGGCGTTCGTTTCGCGAAGCCGGGACGCGGACCGGGATGCGGGCCGTCGGCCAGGTCCGACGGGGTGTCAGTCCTCGGTGCCGGAGGCCGTGGCCTTCGAAGCCGTCGCCTTCGTGGCGGTGGTCTTCTTGGCCGTGGTCTTCTTCGCGGCCGCGGTCGTCTTCTTGGCCGCCGTCTTCTTGGCGGCGGTCTTCTTCGCCGGGGCGGCCTTCTTGGCCGGGGCCTTCTTCGCCGTCTTCTTGGCGGGCCCCTTCGCGCGCTTCTCGGCGAGCAGCTCGAAGCCGCGCTCCGGTGTGATCGCTTCCACACTGTCGTCGGAGCGCAGGGTGGCGTTGGTCTCGCCGTCGGTGACGTACGGGCCGAAGCGGCCGTCCTTGACCACGACGGGCTTGCCCGAGACCGGGTCCTCGCCCAGCTCCTTCAGCGGCGGCTTGGCGGCCGCGCGGCCACGCTGCTTCGGCTGGGCGTAGATCGCCTGCGCCTCCTCCAGCGTGATCGTGAAGATCTGGTCCTCGGCCTGGAGCGAGCGCGAGTCCGTGCCCTTCTTCAGGTACGGGCCGTAGCGGCCGTTCTGCGCGGTGATCTCCACCCCGTCGGCGTCGGTGCCGACGACACGCGGCAGCGACATCAGCTTCAGCGCGTCGTCGAGGGTCACCGTGTCCAGCGCCATGGACTTGAAGAGGGAGGCCGTGCGCGGCTTGACCGCGTTCTTGCCGGTCTTCGGGGTGCCCTCGGGGAGGATCTCGGTGACGTACGGGCCGTAGCGGCCGTCCTTGGCGACGATCTGGTGGCCCGTGGCCGGGTCGGCGCCCAGCTCGAAGTCGCCGCTGGGCTTGGCCAGCAGCTCCTCGGCCAGCTCGACGCTCAGCTCGTCGGGCGCCAGGTCGTCCGGGATGTCGGCGCGCTGGTGCTGCTCGGTGTCCTTCTCGCCGCGCTCGATGTAGGGGCCGTAGCGGCCGACGCGGAGCACGATGTCGTTGCCCACCGGGAACGAGGACACCTCGCGCGCGTCGATCGCGCCCAGGTCGGTCACCAGTTCCTTGAGGCCGCCGAGGTGGTCCCCGTCGCCGTTGCCGGCGTCCGCCGCCGCGCCGGTGACGGTGCCCTCGCCGAAGTAGAAGCGCTTCAGCCACGGCACGGCCTGCGCCTCGCCGCGGGCGATGCGGTCGAGGTCGTCCTCCATCCTGGCCGTGAAGTCGTAGTCGACGAGCCGCCCGAAGTGCTTCTCCAGGAGGTTGACCACGGCGAAGGACAGGAAGGACGGCACCAGGGCCGTGCCCTTCTTGAAGACGTAGCCGCGGTCGAGGATCGTCCCGATGATCGACGCGTACGTCGACGGGCGGCCGATCTCCCGCTCTTCCAGCTCCTTGACCAGGGAGGCCTCGGTGTAGCGGGCCGGGGGCTTGGTGGCGTGGCCGTCGACCGTGATCTCCTCGGCGGACAGCGCGTGGCCCTCGGCGACCTGCGGCAGCCGGCGCTCGCGGTCGTCCAGCTCGGCGTTCGGGTCGTCGGCACCCTCGACGTAGGCCTTCAGGAAGCCGTGAAAGGTGATCGTCTTGCCGGAGGCGCTGAACTCGACGTCCCGGCCGTCGGCGGCGGTGCCACCGATCTTCACGGTGACGGAGTTGCCCGTCGCGTCCTTCATCTGGGAGGCGACGGTCCGCTTCCAGATCAGCTCATAGAGCTTGAACTGGTCGCCGGTCAGCCCGGTCTCCGCCGGGGTGCGGAAACGATCACCCGAGGGGCGGATCGCCTCGTGCGCCTCCTGGGCGTTCTTGACCTTCCCGGCGTACGTGCGCGGCTGGGCCGGCAGGTAGTCGGCGCCGTACAGCTGCGTGACCTGGGCGCGGGCGGCCGCGATCGCGGTCTCGCTCAGCGTCGTGGAGTCCGTACGCATGTACGTGATGTAGCCGTTCTCGTACAGCTTCTGGGCCACCTGCATGGTGGCCTTCGCGCCGAAGCCGAGCTTGCGGCTGGCCTCCTGCTGCAGCGTCGTCGTACGGAACGGGGCGTACGGCGAGCGGCGGTACGGCTTGGACTCGACCGAGCGCACGGAGAAGCGGGTGTTCTCCAGGGCCGCGGCGAGGGCGCGGGCGTTCGCCTCGTCGAGGTGCAGGGTGTTCGCGCTCTTGAGCTGCCCGAGCGAGTCGAAGTCGCGGCCCTGCGCGACGCGCCGGCCGTCGACCGTCTGCAGGCGGGCGACGAGGGACGACGGGTCGCTCGGGTCACCCGCACGGCCGGTGCCGAAGGTGCCGGTCAGGTCCCAGTACTCGGCGGAGCGGAACGCGATGCGCTCGCGTTCCCGCTCGACGACGAGCCGGGTGGCGACGGACTGGACACGGCCGGCCGACAGGCGCGGCATGACCTTCTTCCACAGGACCGGCGAGACCTCGTAGCCGTAGAGGCGGTCGAGGATGCGGCGGGTCTCCTGGGCGTCGACCAGCTTCTGGTTGAGCTGGCGCGGGTTGGCGACGGCCTCGCGGATCGCGTCCTTGGTGATCTCGTGGAAGACCATCCGCTTGACGGGGATCTTCGGCTTGAGGACCTCCTGGAGGTGCCAGGCGATCGCCTCGCCCTCCCGGTCCTCATCGGTGGCGAGGAACAGCTCGTCGGAGTCCTTCAGCAGGTCCTTGAGCTTCTTGACCTGCGCCTTCTTGTCGGCGTTGACCACATAGATCGGCTGGAAGTCGTGTTCGACGTCCACTCCGAGGCGGCGGACCTCACCGGTGTACTTGTCGGGCACCTCGGCGGCGCCGTTGGGAAGGTCACGGATGTGCCCGACGCTCGCTTCGACTACGTAGCCGGGGCCGAGGTAGCCCTTGATCGTCTTCGCCTTGGCAGGCGACTCGACGATGACGAGTCGGCGGCCGCCCTGTGCGGTCTCGCTGGTCGGGGACAACTTCGCTCTTCTCTCCGGTCGACGCTGTGGCCTCCCCAGGCCTTGGTCCCGGGGTCGCGGCGTGCTTCTGGCTCGTGTGACGCTGCGGAGTGTGACGCTACATCCCGCCCCCGTGTCAAACGGGAAAAGCCCACAACGGCCACTCGAACGGTAACCCGACTACCGGCATTCCTGCCGCCCGGAGTGGGCAGCGGTCCCGCATCCCCTGTCCGGAGCGTGACGCTCCAATTACCCGTACGGCACGGCGGCCGCCGATGTCAGAGGCGGGTGAGGCAGTACGCGGCGAGGCCGAGCGCGAGGACGCCGGCGGCGACCGCGAGGGCCTTCGATGCGATCTGGCTCACACCGAGGGCGACCGGTTCACCGCGCCGCACGCGCGTGCCGGTCCACACCAGCAGAGCCCCTCCGAACAGGGCGAACACCACTCCCGCGAAGATCGCCGGCCCACTCTCCATGGTTCCGCCCGCCCCTTCAGCGCCGCCGCCCGGACCCAGCGCGGGGAGAGTGGCACACGCGGGAAACGCACGGGCGACATCAGGGTGAACGGAAGGCCGGCGCGTCACCGAACGGGCACACGAACGGTGCCCGCTCGGCGCCCAGCCATATTTTTCCGGCCGATTTGCCGGACCCGGCGCGTCCTGGCCCGTGCCGGCGGCATACGACGACGCTCCGTGCCCGGCTGTGGGGGCCGGGTAGCCGTGCCCCGTGCTGCTTCTCACAGGCCCACGCACGCGGAGCGTCGTCCTATCCGGGGCGTCACACCCGGGGCGTCACCCCTGGGGCTCGAGGAAGCCCTGCTCCACCAGGAGCCGGATCTGCGCGGGCGTGCGGTCGCGCAGCATCACCGGGTCCTCGCCGACGAGCTGGGCGATGGCGTCCAGGATGCGGCCGGCGCTCAGCGTGCCGTCGCACACCCCGGCGAAGCCCGCGCCGACCGTGTCGACCTTGGTGGCGCGGCGCATCCCGCGGTGCTGGCGCAGCACCACGTGCTCCGGGTCCTCGGCGCCGGGCAGCCCGACCTGCTCCTGGACCACCTCGGCGGCCAGCTTGAAGTGGCCTTCGAGCAGGGCCGCGTCGTCGTACTCCCGGAGGTAGTCGAGCCGGTCGAAGTGCGCCCGGATCACCTCGCCGAGCGGCTGTTCGACCGGGTGCGGCCACTCCTCGACGGTCACGGAGGGCTCGGCGGCACCGGTCCTGCGCAGGGTGATCCAGCCGAAGCCGACGGCCTTGACCTTGCGCGCCTCGAACTCGTCCAGCCAGGCGTCGTACCGCGCCTGGTACTCCGCGGGATCCCCACGGTGGTCGCCGGCGTCCCTGAGCCACAGCTCGGCGTACTGTGTGACGTCCTGCACCTCGCGCTGCACGATCCAGGCATCGCACCCGCGCGGCACCCACGACCTGAGCCTGTCCTGCCAGTCCTCCCCCGCGACGTGCTGCCAGTTGGCGAGGAACTGCGCGAACCCGCCCCGGTTCAGCCGTTCCCCCGCCTGCTGAACGAGCGAGCGGCACAGATCGTCCCCGCCCATCCCGCCGTCGCGGTACGTCAGCCGGGCGCCCGGGGAGATCACGAACGGCGGGTTGGACACGATCAGGTCGAACGTCTCGTCCTGCCTGACCGGCTCGAACAGCGAACCCGTGCGCAGGTCGGCGGCAGGCGCCCCGGAGAGCGCGAGCGTGAGCGCGGTGACGTGCAGCGCGCGCGGGTTGACGTCGGTGGCCGTCACACGCGTGGCGTGCCGGGAGGCGTGCAGCGCCTGGATGCCGGAGCCGGTGCCGAGGTCGAGCGCCGAGCCGACGGGAGTGCGGACGGTGATGCCGGCGAGGGTGGTGGAGGCGCCGCCGACGCCCAGGACGACCTCCTCGTCGCGCTGCCCGATGCCGCCCGCGCCGCCGACCGCGCAGCCCAGGTCGGACACGATGAACCAGTCCTCGCCGTCGGGTCCGCCGAACGGCCGCACGTCCACGGTCGCGGCCACCTGGCCGTGGCCCGCCTCGGTGAGCCAGCCGCTCGCCAGGGCCTCGTCGACCGGCAGAACGGCCGCTACGCGCGCGTGGGGCGCCGGTTGCTGGAGCAGGAACAGCCGGACGAGGGTCTCCAGCGGCGTGTCGCCGCGGGTGGCCCGCAGGGCGGGCACGGTCTCACTGCGGGCCAGCGCCGCGTAGGCGGGCGCGCCGAGCAGATCGAGCAGCCCGTCGGCGGTGAAGGAGGCGGCGAGCAGGGCGTCGCGCAGGCGTGCGGCGACGTCGGGCCGGTCGGTGGCGGGCAGGGGGGCGAGGCCGGTGTCAGTCACGCCCCCATTGTGGCCCGCGGGCACCTCCGGAGGCTGCCCCGGCGCAGCGACCCGAGCCGGACCGGACCGCGGGTGCCGGTCGTCGACCTGGCCGGGCCTGGGCCGCCGCGAGTGTCAGGCAGCGTGGTCCGTGCGGACCAGCGGTATCGGTCAGCGCGGCCGGGCGGCCGGACCGCCGCCGTCGGCCGACCTGGCCGGGCCTGGCCCGCCGCGAGTGTCAGGCAGCGTGGTCCGTGCGGACCAGCGGTATCGGTCAGCGCGGCCGGGCGGCCGGACCGCCGCCGTCGGCCGACCTGGCCGGGCC
>NZ_JARAUO010000010.1:0-93992 GCF_033792105.1 Streptomyces sp. WI03-4A | reverse complement strand
TGGGCCGCCGCGAGTGTCAGGCAGCGTGGTCCGTGCGGACCAGCGGTATCGGTCAGCGTGGCCGGGCGGCCGGACCGCCGCCGTCGGCCGACCTGGCGGGGCCTGG
Organism: Streptomyces sp. WI03-4A; assembly: GCF_033792105.1. Taxonomy (NCBI): domain Bacteria; kingdom Bacillati; phylum Actinomycetota; class Actinomycetes; order Kitasatosporales; family Streptomycetaceae; genus Streptomyces; species Streptomyces sp. WI03-4A. The sequence continues at coordinate 93,886 of NZ_JARAUO010000010.1, read as the reverse complement.
GCCGCCGCGAGTGTCAGGCAGGTGGTCCGTGCGGACCAGCGGTATCGGTCAGCGCGGCCGGGCGGCCGGACCGCCGCCGTCGGCCGACCTGGCCGGGCCTGGGCCACCACGGTGCCGGGCAGCGCGGCCGGTGCGGACCGGACCGCCGGTGTCGGGGCAGAGCGGCTGAACCGGACCACCGGTGTCCGGTGGCCTCGCCGGCCTGGCCCATCACGGGTGCCGGGCAGCGGGCCGATCCAGACCGGGCCGCCGGTGTCGGGGCAGCGCGGCCGGTGCAGACCGCCGGTGTCGCGCAGCGCGGCCGGGGCAGGCCTCCAGTGCCGCGGCAGCGTGGCCGCACCGGACCGCCAGTGTCAGTCCGCGCGACCGGGCCAGACCGCCGCCGGTGTAAGTCGGCGCGGCCGTCCGGACCGGACCGCCGGCGTCAGCCCACGCGGTCCGGCCGGCCCGCCGCCGGTGTCAGCCGGCCGTCGTGGAGGCCGACGACGCCGTGGCCGACGCGGCCACCTTGCAGCTGGGCTGCTTGGCGATCGCCGCCTGGACGTCGCCCTGCTCCAGCCGCTTGAGCGCCTCGGTGCCGTTGTTGCTCTGTTGGCCGATGGCCTTCGTCTGGTCGGCGACGTCGTGCAGCCCGCTCGCGAACTTGCCCTGGTCCTTGGTGTCCAGCCCGTCGACCTTCTTCTTCAGGTCGCTGTACGAGGTGGCCAGGCCGTTGAGGTTCTTGGCGGCGTCCCGCTGGCGCTTGGCACCGCCCTCGACGCCGGGGGGCGCTCCGGCGCTGCTGATGGCCGCGGCGAGACCCTTGTAGCCGTCGGCCATGTCCTGGAAGGCCTGTGCGTAGGTCTCCTTGGCCGTCTTGGGCGGCAGGTTGCTGTCCGTGGCGATCTTGGCTATCGACGCGTTCGCCGCCCTGATCTTCGCGTCCTGCGCGGGCACCGCGTCGCACACCTTCTTGGCCCAGGCCACCAGCTTGGGATCGGGTCCGCTGTCCTTGTCGCTGCTGCATCCCGACAGCGCCACTACCAGTACCGCACCGCCGGACAGTGCGGCCGTGAGCTTCTTGTTCACCGGATTGGTCCCTTCCATGGCTCTCGGCCACCGGAATCTACACGGCGGACCGCTGCGCTCCGTATACCGATCGGCCCATTGGTCTGCTTTTGTGACTCTTCGCACCATGGGAGAGAAGGCTCACGGCATGACCGGAGCCCCAGCGGACACCCGCACACGAACGGGCGGGCGGCGCGTCAACACGCACCGCCCGCCCGCCCGTTGACCGGGCCCTGTGCGGAGGGTCTACGAAACCACCGCCGCGTCGGCCGAGTTGGAGACGCGTTCCGCGTTCTCGTCGTCGCCGACCGCGATACCGCGCCGCTTGGACACGTACACGGAAACGATGATCACGAGGAGAGCGATGATCGCGATCCCGATCCGTACCCCGATGTTCTTGTCGTCGCCGTAGGAGAACTTGATCACCGCGGGCGCGATGAGCAGCGAGACCAGGTTCATGACCTTCAGCAGCGGGTTGATAGCCGGACCCGCGGTGTCCTTGAACGGGTCGCCGACCGTGTCGCCGATGACCGTGGCCGCGTGGGCCTCGCTGCCCTTGCCGCCGTGATGGCCGTCCTCCACCAGCTTCTTGGCGTTGTCCCACGCGCCGCCGGAGTTGGCGAGGAACACGGCCATGAGCGTGCCCGCGCCGATCGCGCCCGCGAGATAGGAGCCGAGCGCGCCGACGCCGAGGGTGAACCCGATGAAGATGGGTGCCATCACGGCGAGCAGACCGGGCGTGGCCAGCTCCCGCAGGGCGTCCTTGGTGCAGATGTCGACGACCCTGCCGTACTCGGGCTTCTCCGTGTAGTCCATGATCCCAGGCCGCTCGCGGAACTGCCGCCGCACCTCGAAGACCACCGAACCGGCCGAGCGCGACACGGCGTTGATGGCGAGTCCGGAGAACAGGAACACGACCGCGGCGCCCGCGATGAGCCCGACCAGGTTGTTCGGCTGCGAGATGTCCAGCGACAGGCTCAGCGGCGAGCCTGGTCCGCTGAGCTTCGCGCCGACGTCCTGGACGTTGGTGGTGATGGCGTCCCGGTACGACCCGAACAGCGCCGAGGCCGCGAGGACGGCGGTGGCGATGGCGATGCCCTTGGTGATGGCCTTGGTGGTGTTGCCGACCGCGTCCAGGTTGGTGAGCACCTGGGCGCCGGCGCCCACGACGTCACCGGACATCTCGGCGATGCCCTGGGCGTTGTCGGAGACCGGCCCGAAGGTGTCCATGGCGACGATCACGCCGACCGTGGTGAGCAGGCCGGTACCGGCCAGCGCCACCGCGAACAGCGCGAGCATGATCGAAGTGCCGCCGAGCAGGAACGCGCCGTACACGCCGAGCCCGATCAGCAGCGCGGTGTAGACGGCCGACTCCAGGCCCAGCGAGATGCCGGAGAGGATGACGGTGGCCGGCCCCGTGAGGGAGGTCTTGCCGATGTCCCGGACCGGGCGGCGGTTGGTCTCCGTGAAGTAACCGGTCAACTGCTGGATCACGGCGGCCAGCAGGATGCCGATGGCGACCGCGACGAGGGCGAGGACGCGGGGGTCGCCGCTCTTGCTCCGGATGGCCGCGTCGGTGACGCCGTCGAGATCCGCGTACGTCCCCGGCAGGTAGACGAAGACCGCGATCGCGACCAGTGCGAGGGAGATCACCGCGGAGATGAAGAAGCCGCGGTTGATCGCCGTCATGCCGCTGCGGTCGGCGCGCCTCGGTACGACCGCGAAGATGCCGATCATCGCGGTGATCACACCGATGGCGGGCACGAGCAGCGGGAACGCGAGCCCGGAGTCGCCGAAGGCCGCTTTGCCGAGGATCAGTGCGGCCACCAGGGTGACGGCGTACGACTCGAACAGGTCGGCCGCCATGCCGGCGCAGTCGCCGACGTTGTCGCCCACGTTGTCGGCGATGGTCGCGGCATTGCGCGGGTCGTCCTCCGGAATGCCCTTCTCGACCTTGCCGACCAGGTCGGCGCCGACGTCGGCGGCCTTGGTGAAGATGCCGCCGCCCACACGCATGAACATGGCGATCAGGGCGGCACCGAGGCCGAAGCCTTCGAGCACCTTCGGCGCGTCGGCCGCGTAGACCAGCACCACGCAGGAGGCGCCCAGCAGGCCGAGCCCCACCGTGAACATGCCGACCACACCGCCCGTGCGAAATGCGATCTTCATCGCGGTGTGCGAGACGGTGGTGAGATCTTTTTCCGGTTCACCGGGTGCCGGAGTGGCCTCCCGGGCCGCTGCTGCGACGCGCACATTGCTGCGCACGGCCAGCCACATGCCGATATAGCCGGTGGCCGCCGAGAACACCGCGCCGATCAAGAAGAACAGTGATCGTCCGGCGCGCTGATTCCAGTCGTCCGCGGGCAGCAGCAGAAGCAGGAAGAAGACGACGACGGCGAATACGCCGAGCGTGCGCAACTGCCGGGCGAGATACGCCTTGGCACCTTCCTGGACCGCCTCGGCGATCTTCTTCATGCTGTCGGTGCCCTCGCCGGCCGCCAGCACCTGGCGCACCAGGATGCCCGCGACCGCGAGCGCGGCCAGGGCGACCACCGCGATCACCGCCACGAGGATCCGGTTGTCGTCGGTCAGGACCGCTGCCGCGAGTGTTGTGGGGTGACCCAACTGCTGAGGGGTAGAAAGCCCCGCCATTCGTCCTCCTTGACGCTTGGGCTGAGCTCAAGATGTGGACGGATTCTAGGTACCACTGAGTGATCTAAACAGGGGACGGTAAACGGAATTGGCCTTCTCGTGCCACTTCAGCAAATGATCGAGGTCAACCCACGGAACCCGAAAGTAGTAACGCCCTTGGGGCATTGACGGGCACATTGATGCTTGATCGAATTATCAGGGTATTGATCGTGAATTCTTTCACGAATTCGGCGGAGTGCCTGGAAAAGCGCGAAGGGCCCTGCTCAGCAGGGCCCTTCGATGCGCTGTGCGTCTGGGTCAGGCGAGTGCGACGGCTGGTGGAGCGGTGGGCCAGCTCATCCGGATCAGCCCGCCGTTCTCGCCCGTGGTGACCTCCACGTCGTCCACGAGGCCGCTGATGACCGCGAGGCCCATCTCGTCCTCCTCGGCCTCCACGTCCGCGTCGGCGGCAGGACCGCCGGCCACCCGCTCGGCGGGCACGGCGTGCGGGGCCTCGTCACCGACCTCGATGGAGAACAGCTTCTCGTCCTCGATCAGCGCCACCTTCACCGGAGCCGCGATCTCATGGCTCCGGTGCAGGCCGACGGCACGGGAGCAGGCCTCGCCGACGGCGAGCCGGACCTCGTCCAGCACGGCCTCGTCCACTCCGGCCCTGCGCGCCACCGCTGCCGCCACCAGCCGGGCGGTCCTGACGTGCTCGGGCAGCGCGCTGAAGCGGAGTTCGACGGTGGCCATGCATCCCCCTCGCGACTACGGGCGTGCGTTGTCGGGGCGGGGCCGCCGAGAGCCCGCACCCCTGCGGAACCTTGGCCCCCACGACGAACCGGCCGGGGGCCGGGGCCTACCGGTGTCCGGACCGACCAGCGGTCCGGACACGGCGACCGGCCCTGGGGTCAGTCGGTGGCCGCCACCGCTTCCTCGACCGAGGTGTGGATCGGGAACACCTTGGTGAGGCCGGTGATACGGAAGATCTTCAGAATGCGCTCCTGGTTGCAGACCAGACGCAGGGAGCCCTCATGGGCACGTACCCGCTTCAGGCCGCCGACCAGTACGCCGAGTCCGGTGGAGTCGAGGAAGTCCACGCCCTCCATGTCGACGACGAGGTGGAAATTCCCGTCGTTCACCAACTCGACCAACTGCTCGCGCAGCTTGGGCGCGGTGTATACATCGATTTCGCCACCGACCTCGACGACCGTACGATCGCCGACGGTACGGGTCGACAGGGACAGGTCCACGGATCCTCCAGCACCTTGCTATCGAGCGGTCGTCCCTCGGGACACCTCGGGCTTGCGGCCCCCGGGACGCAACGCCAGCCGCGATGGCATTCAATCACTTACCGGCAGGCGTGCACGACGCCTTGGCCCCATTGTCCGTCACGCCGGTGACACACTCGGTGCCGATGGCCAAGAATCACCGATCCGACAGACCCCTGGCAGACCCGGCGTCCCGCCCGTCTCCGGGCATGGTCCTGGACCGACTCGCCTCCGGGCCGAGCCGGTCCGCGCGCATCACTCATACGGAGCACTTGCCCCCGCGCGCGGGTCGGCATGCCGTCTGGCCTGATCGAATTCGCACGGAGGTGATCGCCGCCGTACAGGCGTGCGGAATCGAGCACCCGTGGGCCCACCAGGCGCTGGCCGCCGAGCACGCCCTGGACGGCGATTCGGTGGTCGTCGCGACCGGCACCGCGTCCGGCAAGTCCCTCGCGTACCTCGTGCCCGTCCTGACGGCCCTCCTGGACGGCTCCGAGGCCCCCAACGGCCGGGGCGCCACGGCGCTCTACCTGGCGCCCACCAAAGCCCTCGCGGCCGACCAGTGCCGGGCGGTCAAAGAACTTTCCCAACCTTTGGGAAACGCCGTTCGGCCGGCCGTGTACGACGGGGACACTCCGTTCGAGGAGCGCGAGTGGATCCGCCAGTACGCGAACTACGTCCTGACCAACCCCGACATGCTCCACCGGGGCATATTGCCGTCCCACCCCCGCTGGTCCTCCTTCCTGAAGACGCTCAAGTACGTCGTCATCGACGAGTGCCACACCTACCGGGGCGTCTTCGGCTCGCACGTCGCCCAGGTACTACGCCGGCTGCGCCGCCTGTGCGCCCGCTACGGCGCCTCCCCCGTCTTCCTGCTGGCCTCCGCGACCGCCGCCGAGCCCGCCGTCGCCGCCCGCCGGCTGACCGGCCTGCCGGTCGTCGAGGTCGCCGACGACGCCTCCCCGCGCGGAGAGCTCGTCTTCGCCCTCTGGGAGCCCCCGCTCACCGAGCTGCACGGCGAGCGAGGTGCACCCGTACGGCGTACCGCCACCGCCGAGACCGCCGACCTGCTGACCGACCTCACCGTGCAGGGCGTCCGGTCGGTCGCCTTCGTCCGCTCCCGGCGTGGCGCCGAGCTGATCTCCGTGATCGCCCAGGAACGGCTCGCCGAGGTCGACCGCTCCCTCGCCCGGCGTGTCGCGGCGTACCGCGGCGGCTACCTCCCCGAGGAGCGCCGCGCCCTGGAACGCGCCCTGCACTCCGGCGAGCTCCTCGGTCTTGCCGCCACGACGGCCCTGGAGCTGGGCGTGGACGTCTCAGGACTGGACGCCGTGGTGATCGCCGGGTACCCGGGCACACGGGCCTCCCTGTGGCAGCAGGCGGGCCGCGCGGGCCGCTCCGGCCAGGGCGCCCTCGCGGTGCTCGTGGCCCGCGACGACCCGCTGGACACCTACCTGGTCCACCACCCGGAAGCGCTGTTCGACCAACCGGTCGAATCCACCGTCCTCGACCCCGACAACCCCTACGTCCTCGCCCCGCACCTGTGCGCCGCCGCCGCCGAGATCCCGCTCACCGAGGAGGACCTGGACCTCTTCGGCCCCGCCTGCACGGACCTGCTGCCGCAGCTGGAGGCCGCGAAGCTGCTGCGCCGCCGCACCAAGGCATGGCACTGGACGCGCCGGGAGCGGGCCGCCGACCTCACCGACATCCGCGGCGCCGGCGGACGCCCGGTCCAGGTCGTCGAGGAGGGCACGGGCCGGCTGCTCGGCACGGTCGACGCGGGCGCCGCCCACTCCACGGTCCACGAGGGCGCGGTCCACCTGCACCAGGGCCGCACCTACCTGGTGCGCTCCCTCGACCTGGAGGACTCGGTCGCCCTGGTCGAGCGGGCCGAGCCGCCCTACTCCACGGTCGCCCGCGACACCACCGCCATCTCCGTCCTGGAGACGGACGTGGAGGTGCCCTGGGGCTCGGGCCGCCTGTGCTACGGCTCCGTCGAGGTCACCAACCAGGTGGTCTCCTTCCTCCGCCGACGGCTCATCACGGGCGAAGTGCTGGGCGAGACGAAACTCGACCTCCCTCCTCGTACGCTGCGCACCCGCGCGGTGTGGTGGACGGTCACCGAGGACCAGCTCGACGAGGCCCGGATCCCCCCGGAGATCCTCGGCGGCTCCCTGCACGCCGCCGAGCACGCCTCGATCGGCATGCTGCCCCTGTTCGCCACCTGCGACCGCTGGGACATCGGCGGTGTGTCGGTGCCGCTCCACCCCGACACGCTCCTGCCCACGGTCTTCGTCTACGACGGCCACCCCGGCGGAGCGGGCTTCGCCGAGCGCGCCTTCCACACCGCCCGCGCCTGGCTCGCCGCCACCCGGGAGGCCATCGCGTCCTGCGAGTGCGAGTCCGGCTGCCCGTCCTGCATCCAGTCCCCCAAGTGCGGCAACGGCAACGACCCGCTGCACAAGAGGGGCGCGGTACGCCTCCTCACGGTGCTGCTCCGCGGCGCACCCGAGGAGGAACCGCCGGAGCGGCAGGAGCCGGCCGAGCGGCTAGAGCCTGCGGAGCAGCGGGCGTCGGCAGGTCAGCGGGAGCCTGTGGATCAGCACGGGCCGTCAGCGGACCAGCAGCCGCCGGCGGACCGGCAGGAGCCCGCGGAAAGCTGAGCCGTGCGGCTTCCGAGGCGGGTGCCGCGCCGGGGATCCCGGCCGGCGCCAGTCCGGTCGGCGGCGGCCCCGCAGGCCCCGCCCTGGCCCTGACCTCCGCCGCGAACGGGCCCTGTCCGGTCGCCGCCGTCACGTCCGACGTCTCGCCCACAATGGCGCACCGCACCAACCGGGCCCCTTGGGCCCGCGCCACCCGCTCGGCCCGGGTGCAGGCCGCCGGGCCGCCCTCGAACCAGTGGTCCGCCGCGGCCAGCGCCGCCAGGTCCGCGCCCCCGGCCGCCCGGTGCCGGACGACAACGGCCTGCCCGAACGCCAGCACGGCACCGAAGACGACACACAGCACGGTGATCGCCCCGAGGCTCCAGACGGTGGCCGAACCACGGTCCGAGCGCGGTCGGCGGGCGCCGGGGTCACAGAGGGCCCAGAGGGCAGCTTCGACGGAGCGGATCCAGCGGACAGGCCCGGCAGAGCAGGCGGAGCCGGCGGATCTCGCGGAGGCGGCGCAGCGAGCAGGGCGGGTAAACGGCCGGAACACACCGTTCCCGACCCGCCACCGCCGCCTCACGGCCCCACCTCCCGCGTCCCGGCCTCTGCCGCCGCGCCCTTCGCCGGCCCCTTGGCGGGCCCTGGCTCCCGGGCCGGCCCCGGCGGTGTCGCCGGGCTCGGGTCGGACCCCGGGCCAGGGCCCCAGCCCGGGGAGCCCGCCCCCACCGCTTCCTCCGCCGCCGCGACGGCCTCCTCCCGTACCTCGAACGGCAGCCCGGTCAGCACCGGCGGCCGGGCCACCACCGTCACCCGCACCTGGTCGCCGGTCCGCCCCACCGTCACCCGCGCACCGCGCGGCGCCGCCTCCCTGGTCACCTCCACCACCTTGTCGGCCGGGTCCTGCCGGGCAGCGGCCCGCGCGCCCGTGCGGGCGGCGTCCAGGCACTGGATCTGAGCCGCCACCACGAGCAGCCCCCAGACCAGCGCCATGGTGAACGCCACCAGCACGGAGAGCACCAGGGCCGACTCCACGGTCACGAACCCGCGGTCCCCCTTGCGCTCACGTCCGCGCACTGAGGGCTCGCTTGACGATGGACTGCAACTCCGCCTTGACCTGGCCACTGGTGACGACCTCGTACAACAGCAACGCGAACCCGACCGCCGCGATGATCCCCATCGCGTACTCGGAGGTCACCATTCCCGCATCCCTGCGGCACCGCTCCCGCAGACGCGCCCACATCTCCGCAGCCTTCTTCCTCATCTCAACGCCCTTCATCGCAGTCCTGTTGTCGAACGGTCCTCACTCGCCTGCGCAGGTCTTCACCCGTCGCCGTCCTGCGCAGGTCCCCACTCGCCGCCGTCAGCCGCCTCCTCCTCCCAGCACCCCGCCCGCCAGCCCGATCACCACGGGCAGCACGCCGATCGCGATGAACGCGGGCAGGAAGCACAACCCCACCGGTGCGGAAATGAGCACGGCAGCCCTGCGCGCCCGCGCCGTGGCACTGCGCGCCCATTCCGCCCGCGCGTCCGAGGCGAGCCGGGCGACGGGTCCCGCGGCAGGAAGCCCCGACTCGTCGGCCCGCTCCAGCAGCCGGGCCAGCGGGCCGGCTCCGGGCAGTCGACCCAACCGCCGCCAGGCGTCCGCTGGTTCACCGCCGAGCCGGGCCTCCGCCGCGCCCCGGGCCAGCGCGTCCCCGACGGGGCCGCCCAGGGCCTCCCCCACCGCCTGCGCGGCGATCACCGGCCCGGCGCCGGCCGCGATGCAGGCAGCCAGCAAGTCCGCGGCCAACGGGAGTTGACCCGCGGCCAGGCCCGAATCGATCTCCTCGGCCGGGTCAGCGGGCTCCTGTCCGCGCCGCCACCGCCACAGTCCGACCGCCGCAGCGAGCCCGACGATCACGCCGGTGATCCCGCCGACCAGCACCCACGCACCGCACACCACGCCGGCCATCGGCAGCCATCGCCGCAGGGCTTGCCGGACCTCCGGGGTCGGACCGGACTCGGCCTCCCGTGCGGCCAGCAGCGCGGTCACCCGACGGCGTGCGCGGCGTCGGATCCGGGTGCTGTCCAGCGACCGGACCACCCAGCCGAGGGTCAGCGCGACGGCCACGGTCATCCCCAGCCTGTGGACGACTTCTCCGCTCATGCCGTCTCGGCTCCCCGCACGATCCGGGCCGCCCACCACGTCCCGGCGGCCTCGAACACCGCTCCGGCCACCAGGCAGCCCAGCCCCGCTCCGCTGTGCAGGAGCACCCGTAGCGGGTCCGCGCCCATGGCGGAGCCCAGCAGCAGCCCGAGGGCGGGTAGCGCGGCGAGCATCAGGGCGGTCGCGCGAGCTCCCGCCAACTGGGCTCGCAAGTCCGCTCGTTGGTCGCGCTCAGCTCGCAGCGCCCCGTCCAGCCGGTCGAGGCCGGCCGCCAGTCCGGCGCCCTGGTCCACGGCCACCCGCCAGCAGGCGGCCAGGCCCAGCAGCCCTTCGGCGCCGGGTTGGCGGGCCGCCACGGCCAGCACCCCCGGCACGTCCCCGCCGAAACGGGCGGCCGCGACCACGGCCGCCTGTGCGTCGCCCAGGCCACCGGAGTCCCGCGCGGCCCGCAGCAGCGCCTCACCGGGCTGCCGTCCCGCTCGCACCTCGCCGGCCAGCGCACCGCACAGACCGATCACCGCGTCCGCGCGCGCCTCCCGGTCCCGACCGGCCTGCCGGGCCAGCCGCATCCGGCGCAGCACCGGCACCCCGGCCGCTCCCGCGACGACCGGGATCGGCGAGGAACCCAGCAGCGCGATCAGCGCACCTGCCGCGAGGGCCCACCACTCGGCCCCCAATCGCGCGTGTAACCCGCGCAGTTCGGCGCAAGCCCGCTCCCAGGAGGGCGGCCCGGTCGCCACCGCCCCGCCGTCGGCCAGCAGCAGCCGCGCCCGCCGCACCCCCTGGTGCCGGCCACCCGACATCCAGACCGCGGCCCCGACACAGGCCACCGCGGCGCCCATCGTGGTCTCAGCGCTCAATCCGGTCACGCCGTTCACCCCTCTCACTCGTCCCGGCGCTCTGACTCATCGCGGTGCTCTCAGGCATCCCGGCCCTCTCGTCGTTTTCGTCCCGCTTGTCGCTCGCCCGCAGTTGGGCGACTTCGTCGTGCTCATCGCCCCCGCTCGCGAACTCACCCCCCAGCAACTCCCTCAGCCGCCCCCAGCCGCGCTCCCGGTGGAAGGACCGGGCGCCCCAGCGCAGCGCCGGCACCGTCCGCACCAGTCCGGAGGCGTCCCGTTCCAGCACGTGCACCTCGGCGATCCGGCGCCGCCCGGTCGGATCGCGCACGAGGTGGAGCACCACCGACAGCGCGGCCGCCAACTGGCTGTGCAGCGCGGCCCGGTCGAGCCCGGCCGCCGTGCCGAGCGCTTCGAGGCGGGCCGGCACGTCCCCGGCGGCGTTGGCGTGCACGGTGCCGCAGCCGCCTTCGTGGCCCGTGTTGAGCGCGGCCAGCAGATGCACCACCTCGGGGCCGCGCACCTCGCCGACGACCAGCCGGTCGGGCCGCATCCGCAGCGCCTGCCGGACGAGGTCCTCCAGGGTGACCAGGCCGGCCCCCTCCTGGTTCGCCGGCCGGGTCTCCAGCCGGACGACGTGCGGGTGATCGGGTCTCAACTCGGCCGAGTCCTCGGCGAGCACGATCCGTTCGCCGGGGCCGACGAGGCCGAGCAGGGCGCTCAGCAGGGTCGTCTTACCGCTGCCGGTGCCGCCGCTGACCAGGAAGGACAGCCGGGCGGCCAGCAGCGCCCGGAGGACGCGGTCGCCGCCGGGCGGCACCGTCCCCGCCTCGACCAGTTCGTCGAGGGTGAAAGCCCTGGGCCGTACGACCCGCAGGGACAGGCAGGTGCAGCCGACGGCCACCGGAGGCAGTACCGCGTGCAGCCGGGTCCCGTCGGGCAGCCGGGCGTCCGCCCAGGGGCGTGCGTCGTCCAGCCGGCGTCCCGCCACGGCGGCGAGGCGCTGCGCGAGGCGTCGTACGGCCGCCGCGTCGGGGAAGGTCACCCGGGTCAGCTCCAGGCCGCCGCCGCGGTCCACCCACACCCGGTCCGGAGCGGACACCAGGACATCGGTGACGCCCGGGTCGGCGAGCAGTGGTTCCAGCGGGCCGCTGCCGACGAGTTCGGAACGCAGGTGCTCGGCCGCCCCGAGGACCTCCGCGTCGCCCAGCACGCGGCCCTGGTCGCGCAGTGCCTGGGCCACGCGCGCGGGTGTGGGTTCGGCGCCGCTCTCGGCCAGCCGCCGGCGCACTCCGTCGAGCAGGGCCGCGCCGTCGGCCAGGTCCAGCCCGGGCAGGGTCATCGGGCGCCTCCCGCCTCGACCAGGGCCTGCTCCCAGAAGGTGGCGCAGAACCGGGCCAGGGGGCCGCGCCCGGTCGCCGCGGGCGGCTTCGCGGTCCCGCGCGGGCGCAGCAGCGCCGGTTCGAGGGGCACCTCGCCGGCCAGCGGCAGGCCGAGCAGCCGGGCGACCTCGCGGTCGTCCAGGCCGGGTGCGTACGGGCCCCGTACCGCCACCCGCAGGTCCCGTACGACCATGCCGACCGCCGAGGCGACCCGCCCTGCGGCCGCCACGGCCCGCAGTTCGCCGGGTACGACGAGGAGCGCCAGGTCGAGCTGGGCGAGGGCCTCGGCGACCCCGTCGTCCAGGCGGCGCGGGAGGTCGACCACGACGGTGCCGCCGCGCCGCCGGGCGGCGGCGAGCACCGCGCGCACGGCCTGGGGCGGGATCGCGACGCAGTCGCCGCGGTCCCAGCTGAGCACCCGCAGCGCGTGCAGCCGGGGCAGCGACTCCTCCAGGGCGCCGCCGCCGACCCGGCCGCGGGAGGCGGCGAAGGCGGGCCAGCGCAGTCCTTCGGCGCTCTCACCGCCGAGGAGCACGTCGAGTCCGCCGCCCAGGGGATCGGCGTCCACGAGAAGGGTGCGCAGCCCCTCGCGCGCCGAGGTGACGGCGAGCGCGCAGGAGAGCGTGGAGGCACCGGCCCCGCCCCGGCCGCCGATGACCCCGACGGTGAGGGCGGGGCGGCCGACGCCCTCGGCGACGTCCGCGATCCTGTCGACCAGCCACTGCTCGCCGTCCGGCAGCATCAGGACGTGGTCGGCGCCGATCTGGACGGCCCTCTTCCACACCCCGGAGTCGTCCTGGTCGCGGCCGACCAGCACCACTCCCCGGCGGCGCGGGGCTCCGCGCACCCGGCGCGCGGCGTCGTCCCCGACCAGGACGAGCGGGGCCGCGTCCCAGCCGTCGCCGTGGTCCGGCACGGCGTGGTGGACCTCAGGCGTGGCGCCGGCGGCCGCGCACAGGCGCAGCAGGTCGTCGAGGAGCTGGGCGTCCTCGGTGACGATGAGCGGCCGTCCCGGCCGGTCTGCCGTGCCGGGCGGTGGGTCTTGGGTGACGGTTCCGGACACGTGTGGTCCCCCTTCGCTGCGCGTTCCGCGCAGCCCCTGCGGCCACGCGATTCCCGAAGATGTGAAGAACCGGCAAGCGGCCTCCATATGAACGGCCGAACGGAATCGGCCATACGCGCCCGGCAATCGGAACCGGCCTCGAACTCGCCGCGGTCGGAGCGCGCAGGAATCACGGTGCGGCGAAGCGGGAAATCATGTGGATCTTGGTGGAAAACAGTGGACAACTCAGTGGTTGTGAATATCGCCGTCACCCATACCGGTGAGCCGTGCACCGATCCCTGGACGACTTCCACAGCGCAGCCCGATGATTACCCTGTGTGATGACGGGCGGACATGACGAAGGGCGGCCCAGCGGGCCGCGGCCGCTCACGCGACTGGTTGAAAAGAGGAGGAAAACGCGTCCGGACATGCGACGACCCCCGCCGGGGGGGAGAGCGGGGGTCGTCCCCACGGCCGACTCGGGGGGGGAGGAGTCGGACCGGGTTAGCACGGTCGCGAACGATCCGTGACTTCCATGGTGTACCCGAGAGCCCTCTCAGGCAAACCCACACGCCTCACCTTACGCCGAATGGTGGGCGCCTATGCTCAGGGGCGTGGAAAACCACTCCTTGCCCCGCGCGGCGGCCTTCTTTGACCTGGACAAGACGGTCATTGCGAAGTCGAGCACGCTCACCTTCAGCAAGTCCTTCTACCAGGGTGGCCTGATCAACCGCAGGGTCGCACTGCGGACCGCCTATGCCCAGTTCGTCTTCCTGGTCGGCGGCCTGGACCACGATCAGATGGAGCGGATGCGTGAGTACCTGTCCGCGATGTGCCGCGGCTGGAACGTCCAGCAGGTACGGGAGATCGTCGCCGAGACCCTGCACGACCTGATCGACCCGCTCATCTACGACGAGGCCGCCTCCCTCATCGAGCAGCACCACACCGCCGGCCGTGACGTGGTGATCGTCTCGACCTCGGGCGCCGAGGTCGTCGAGCCGATCGGCGAGCTGCTCGGCGCCGACCGGGTCGTGGCCACCCGCATGGTCGTCGGCGAGGACGGCTGCTTCACCGGAGAGGTGGAGTACTACGCCTACGGCCCGACCAAGGCCGAGGCGGTCAGGGAACTGGCCCTCTCCGAGGGGTACGAGCTCGAACGCTGCTACGCCTACAGCGACTCGGCGACCGACCTGCCGATGCTCCAGGCGGTCGGGCACCCGCACGCCGTGAATCCGGACCGGGCGCTGCGCCGCGAGGCCGTCGCCCGCGGGTGGCCGGTCCTGGAGTTCCGCCGGCCGGTCCGGCTCAAGCAGCGGCTGCCCGCGCTCTCCGTACCGCCCCGCCCGGTGCTCGTCGCCGCGGCGGCCATCGGAGCCGCGGCCGCCACGGCGGGCCTCGTCTGGTACGCCAGCCGGCGCCGAGGCGTCACCACCTGACCGATTCACCCCTGTTTGAACATGAAAGTAAAGAAGTGCAGGCAGGGGTTCCGCTTGGTCCGGGCTTGCAGTACAAAGGTCGTAGGCCCGCGTGACCAGAGGACATCCGAGAGGATCACCTACCACTACGCACATGGCCCACGGACCCCGCATGAACACTGGGCACCCACGCGACGTCGACCCGTCGATTACGGGCCAGCCGCACCAGGTCACGGGCAAAGCTCCCGGCCTGATGGGTAACACTTCGAGGACGCTTGGTAACCGGGTGAGCATGCCAGCGGCGGTACGAGTACTCGTACCGCCGCAACCCGTTTCCGGGCCCTTCCGTCAGGCCGCCCCGCGCTGCAGCGCCTCGCACACCGCCGTCGACTCGCGCGCACCCAGCTCCACGGCCCGCCCGCAGTGGGCGATCCATGCCGCCATGCCCTCGGGGGTGCCGGAGACGTACCCCTCCAGAGCGGCGAGGTAGGCGGCGCGCCCCAGTTCCCCGTGGCCCACCTCGGCCGGACAGACGGCCTTGGGGTCGAGCCCGCTGCCGATCAGGACGATCCGCTCGGCCGCGCGCGCGATCAGGCCGTTGTGGGAGGTGAAGGGGCGCAGGGCGAGCAGTTCGCCGTGCACCACGGCGGCCGTGACCAGCGCGGGCGCGGCGGATCCCGCGATGATCAGGTCCGCCAGGCCCTCCAGCCGCCCGGACACCTCCGGCGCGTCCGGCAGTGGCAGTTCGACCAGCGGCTCGTCGACCGCCTCGCCCGCCTGGCGCGGCCGGCCGGTCTCGGGGCCCTCGCTCGCGGCGGCCACGAGGTGCAGCCGGGCCAGCACCCTGAGGGGGGACTGCCGCCAGATGGACAGCAACTGTCCCGCCTCGGCGGTCAGCCGCAGCGCCCCGCCCACGACGCGCGCCTCGGCGTCGGCGCTGAAGTCGGTACGCCGCCGCACCTCCTCCAGAGCCCAGTCGGCGCCGGACAGCGCCGCCGAGCCGCGGGCGCCGCGCAGCGCGGCCTCGGAGGTGACCGCGTTGCTGCGGCGCCGCATGATCCGGTGCCCGTAGACCCGGTCCACGGCCTTGCGCACGGTCTCCACGGACTCGGCCACGCCGGGCAGCGAGCCCAGCGTCGCCAGCGGATCGGCGGTCGCGCCTGTCGTACTCATGAGTACGACACTACGCACCCCACCCGCACTGCCCACGAAGGAGTGGTCTTCTTCACGCCGACTGCCACATACAGCTATCGAATGACTACCCTTGGTGAACATGAAAATTGCTTTCGTCGGGAAGGGCGGCAGCGGCAAGACGACGCTCTCCTCCCTCTTCGTCCGCCACGTCGTGGCCGCCGGCGCCCCGGTGGTCGCCATCGACGCCGACATCAACCAGCACCTCGGGCCCGCGCTCGGGCTGGAGGAGGCGGAGGCGGCCGCGCTGCCCGCCATGGGCGAACGGCTGTCGCTGATCAAGGACCATCTGCGCGGCTCCAACCCGCGCATCGCCTCCGCCGCGACGATGATCAAGACCACTCCGCCCGGCAGGGGCTCGCGGCTGGTCCGGGTACGGGAGCCCAACCCGGTCTACGACGCCTGCGCCCGCCCGGTGGAACTCGACGGCGGCGCCGTCCGTTTGATGGTCACCGGCCCCTTCACGGACGCCGACCTGGGGGTCGCCTGCTACCACTCCAAGACCGGAGCGGTGGAGCTGTTCCTGAACCACCTCGTCGACGGCCCCGACGAGTACGTCGTGGTCGACATGACGGCCGGTTCGGACTCGTTCGCCTCCGGCCTGTTCACCCGCTTCGACATGACGTTCCTCGTCGCCGAGCCGACCCGGAAGGGGGTCTCCGTCTACCGCCAGTACAAGGAGTACGCCCGCGACTTCGGCGTCGCCCTGAAGGTCGTCGGCAACAAGGTCCAGGCGCAGGACGACATCGACTTCCTCCGCGCGGAGGTCGGGGACGATCTGTTGGTGACGGTCGGGCACTCAGACTGGGTGCGCGCCATGGAGAAGGGCCGCCCGCCTCGGTTCGACCTCCTGGAGGAGGCCAACGCCCGCGCCCTGCACACCCTGCGGACCGCCGCCGACGCCACCTACGAGCTGCGCGACCGGGAGCGCTACACCCGCCAGATGGTGCACTTCCACCTGAAGAACGCCGAGGCCTGGGGCAATGAGCGCACCGGGGCCGACCTGGCGTCACAGGTCGACCCCGAGTTCGTGCTAAGCGAGGAAGTGGCGGCCTCCGCCTGAGGTGTACGGGCCGCTGCCCGACGCCTACTGCTTGAGCGCCGGCGCTCCGGGGACCCCCTTGGGCGCCGGGGCCGGGCGGCCCGAGAGGAGGGAAGCCCAGCCCTGCCGGGGCGCCTCGCCCACCTTGAGGGTGCGCAGCTTCGCCAGCGTCTGGGGGTCCTGGGCGTCGAGCCAGTCGATGAGCTGGTGGAAGGAGACGCAGCGCACCTCGGGCTTGTTGCACACCTGCTTCACCACCTCGTCCAGGGCGCGCATGTAGGTGCCGCCGTTCCAGGACTCGAAGTGGTTGCCAATGATCAGGGGCGCGCGGTTGCCGTCATAGGCGCGGTAGAAGCCCTTGAGCAGGCCGTCCCTCATCTGGTCGCCCCAGTAGTCGAACTTGTCGGGGTCGCCCTGGGTCTGCGCGCCGGACTGGTTGACCATGAAGTTGTAGTCCATGGTCAGTTGCTCGTAGTCGTGCCCCGGGAAGGGCACCAGCTGCATCGACACGTCCCACAGGCCCTGGCGCTTGCTTGGCCAGAGCTGGTGATTGACACCGCTGGAGTCGTAGCGGAAGCCCAGTTCGACGGCTGCCTTCCGGAGGTTCTTCTGCCCTTCGAGACAGGGGGTGCGGGCGCCGATCAGCTCCTTGTCGTAGTCGAAGGGCAACGCGGGGGTCTTCGTCATCCCGGTGTTGGTCTTCCAGGTCTTCACGAACTGCTTGGCCTGGGCGATCTCGCTCTTCCACTCCTTCACCGACCACTGGCCGACGCCGCCCTCGGTGCCGCAGAAATGGCCGTTGAAGTGGGTGCCGATCTCGTTGCCCTCCAGCCAGGCGAGCCGCACCTGCTTGAGCGTGTCGGCGATGCCCTGCTGGTCGTTGAAGCCGATCTCCGAGCTTCCGGGCGCGTGCTGCGGAGGTCTGTACAGGTCACGCTTGTCCTCGGGCAGCATGTAGACGCCGCTGAGGAAGTATGTCATCGTCGCGTGGTTCTCCTTGGCGACCTTGCGGAAGTGGGAGAACAGCTTCTGGCTGTCCTCGCCGGCCCCGTCCCACGAGAACACCACGAACTGCGGGGGCTTCTCACCGGGCTTGAGCCGCTCCGGCACGGGCAGGTGCGGCTGGGCACCGGTGTACGCGGTGGACCCGTCGCCGATCAGCCGAACCACGCTCCCGGGCGCGGGCGCGCCCTTCCGCGGGCCGGGTGCTCCTTCCTTGGAGCCGGGGGAGCCGGTCGCACAGCCGGCCAGCGACGTCGCACAGGCCGCGGCGACGATGGCGCCGACGGCGATCCTCTGGGTGGCGGCCATCTTCCGCCCACCTTCTTCCTTCTCTCAGGCAAACGCTGACGAGGGCGTTTTCCGGTGGTCTGCCGGGTTGTGCCGACAGCGCCGCCAAAGTCGCACGGAGCCGAGAGGGAATTAATACGACAAGCCGATGAAATGACCGCTTCACTCAGCTAGGTGACGCAATGCTCCATTTGCCTTGAAAAGCTATGTATGACCTTTACGTTGCATTACGGTTCGTTTACCAAGGGTTGATCACAGCCCGCCGCTGCACGCCGTGCACCGACGGCCGCTACCGGATCGCCGGCCCAGGGGCCTCGGCCCACGACCGCGCCCACCCGGAGGAGACGGACCATGCCAGCCTGCGCACCCCCTCGCACCCAGCACTCCCACCCGCCGCACAGCCCCCCGACGTCCCGGCGCCGCCGCTTCCGTATCGAGGGCGCCGACCTGTCCGCGTCCGTCGCGGTCTTCCTGATCGCCCTGCCCCTCTCCCTCGGCATCGCCCTGGCCACCGGCGCCCCGCTCCAGGCCGGACTGGTCGCCGCCGCCGTCGGCGGACTGGTCGCCGGCCGGCTCGGCGGCTGCCCGCTCCAGGTCAGCGGACCCGCCGCCGGACTCACCGTCGTCACGGCCGACCTGATCCACCGCTACGGCTGGCGGACCACCTGCGGCATCACCGTCCTCGCCGGGCTCGCCCAACTCGGCCTCGGCTGCTTGCGCGTGGCGCGCGGTGCGCTCGCCGTCAGCCCCGCCGTGGTGCACGGCATGCTCGCCGGCATCGGCGTCACCATCGCCGTGGCCCAGCTGCACATCGTCCTGGGCGGCAGCCCGGACAGCTCGGTCCTCGCCAACCTCGCGGCGCTGCCCGCCCAGTTGGCCCGTCTGGACCCGGCCGCCGTCTCGATGAGCGCCCTGACCCTGACTCTGCTGCTGGCCTGGCCGCGCATCCCGGGCCGGGCGGGGCGCCTGCTGCGCCGGATCCCCGCGGCTCTGGTCGCCGTGGCCGGGGCGACCGCGACCGCCGCGCTGACCGGGCTGGCCCTGCCCCGGGTCGGCCTGCCGTCCTGGAGCAGCCACGCGCTGGCCGGACTGCCCGAGGGGCCGGTGCTCGGCGTCGCCGCTGCCGTGCTCACCACCACGCTGGTGTGCAGCGTGCAGTCCCTGCTCGGCGCGGTCGCCGTGGACAAGCTGGTCGCCGCCCGCCCCGGATCCGCCCACGTCGGACGGTCGAACCTCGACCGCGAACTGCTCGGCCAGGGCGCCGCCAACATCGTCTCCGGGACGCTCGGCGGGCTGCCGGTCGCGGGGGTGGCCGTGCGCAGCACGGCGAATGTGAATTCAGGTGCCGTGAGCCGGAACTCCACGATGCTGCACGGCGTTTTCGTAGTAGTCGCCGCGCTGCTGATGGTCCCGCTCCTGGAGCGGATCCCCCTCGCCTCACTCGCCGCCCTGGTGATGGCCGTCGGCATCCAGATGGTGTCCCTGCACCACATCCGCACGGTGACCCGCCACCGTGAGGTGCTGGTGTACGCCGCCACCACCCTCGGCGTGGTGGTCCTCGGCGTGCTGGCCGGTGTGGCCCTCGGGGTCGCCGTGGCCGTCGCGCTCGCCCTGCACCGCCTCACCCGCACCCGGATCACGCACCACCAGAAGGAAGGAGTCCATCGCGTACACGTACGAGGCCAGCTGACGTTCCTCGCCGTGCCCCGGCTCAGCAGAGCCCTGCATCTCGTACCCCAAGGCGCCCACGCCGTGGTGGAACTGGACGGTTCGTTCATGGACCACGCGGCGTACGAGTCACTGCAGGACTGGCAGAGCTCCCACACCGCCCGGGGCGGCTCCGCCGAGCTGACGGGACGGAGCGCGGCGGTGCGGACCGCCGAACCCGCCCCGGCCGCCGTCTGCCGGTGCCGGCCCTGGACGCCCTGGCGCAACCACCGCACCTGCTTCACCGGCGCCTCCTCGGCCCCCGCGGCACCGGTGGCGCCGGCGGCCCAGGAGCTGGCCCGCGGCATCAGCTCGTTCCAGCGGAACACCGCCCCGCTGGTGCGGGAGGAGTTGGCGCGGCTGGCGCGGGAGGGGCAGCGGCCCTCGCAGCTCTTCCTCACCTGTGCCGACTCCCGGCTCGTCACGTCCATGATCACTGCCAGTGGTCCCGGCGATCTGTTCGTCGTCCGCAACGTCGGCAACCTGGTGCCGCCGCCGGGCGAGGAGCACGGCGACGACTCGGTGGCCGCCGCCATCGAGTACGCGGTGGAGGTGCTGAAGGTCCGGTCGATCACCGTGTGCGGGCACTCGGGGTGCGGGGCGATGCAGGCGCTGCTGGCCGCCGGGCCCGGGGACGCGGCGACTCCGCTGAAGCGGTGGCTCCGGCACGGGCTGCCGAGCCTCACCCGGATGGCCGAGGACCACCGGGCAGGGCCCAGGCTGGCCGGGCGTGCCTCCGCCGACGCGGTGGAGCGGCTGTGCCTGACCAACGTGGTCCAGCAGCTGGATCACCTGCGGGCGCACGGCCCGGTGGCCCGCGCCCTGGCGGCGGGTGCGCTGGAGCTGCACGGGATGTACTTCCACGTGGGCGAGGCGCAGGCGTACCTGCTCGACGGGGCGGCGGACGGCGCGATGTTCGGTGAAGTGACCGAGGACGCGGGCGAGCGACCGGCGGGGCGGAAGGTTATGGAGGACGAACAGGAGGAGAAGGAGGCTCAGGAGGGGAAGGTGAAGGGTAAGGACGTGACCGCTGTGAAGGAGGTCCGCAGTCCGGTCTGAGCGGCCCGCCTCCCGACAGGTCTAAACCAATTTGGCCGTCGACCCTTGTCACCGGCCCCCCGCGTCTGATGAGCTGTGGCCTGGGACACAACGGACACCCTGGGAAAGGGAGATGTCGTGAGCAACGAAAGCCTGGCCAACCTCTTGAAGGAGGAGCGACGCTTCGCGCCGCCCGCTGACCTGGCCCAGAACGCCAACGTCACGGCAGAGGCGTACGAACAGGCCAAGGCTGACAGGCTCGGCTTCTGGGCCGAGCAGGCCCGCCGGCTGACCTGGGCCAAGGAACCGTCCGAGACACTGGACTGGTCGAACCCTCCGTTCGCGAAGTGGTTCAAGGACGGCGAGCTGAACGTCGCCTACAACTGCGTGGACCGGCATGTCGAGGCCGGGAACGGCGACCGGGTCGCCATCCACTTCGAGGGTGAGCCCGGCGACAGCCGGTCGATCACCTACGCGGAGCTGAAGGACGAGGTCTCCAAGGCGGCCAACGCCCTGCTGGAGCTGGGGGTCCGCAAGGGCGACCGGGTCGCCATCTACATGCCGATGATCCCGGAGACCGCGATCGCGATGCTGGCCTCGGCCAGGATCGGCGCGGCCCACTCGGTGGTCTTCGGCGGCTTCTCGGCCGACGCCCTCGCCACCCGGATCCAGGATGCGGACGCCAAGGTCGTCATCACCGCCGACGGCGGCTACCGGCGCGGCAAGCCGTCCGCCCTGAAGCCGGCCGTCGACGAGGCGATCGCCAAGGTCGACAACGTCGAGCACGTGCTGGTGGTGCGCCGCACCGGGCAGGACGTGGCCTTCGACAGCGGCCGGGACGTGTGGTGGCACGAGCTGGTGGAGCGCCAGTCCGCCGAGCACACCCCGGAGGCGTTCGAGGCGGAGCACCCGCTGTTCATCCTCTACACCTCCGGCACGACGGGTAAGCCGAAGGGCATCCTGCACACCTCCGGCGGCTACCTCACCCAGACGGCGTACACGCACTGGGCGGTGTTCGACCTCAAGCCGGAGACGGACGTCTACTGGTGCACGGCGGACGTCGGCTGGGTCACCGGGCACTCGTACATCGTGTACGGGCCGCTGGCCAACGGCGCGACACAGGTCATGTACGAGGGCACCCCGGACACCCCGCACCAGGGCCGGTTCTGGGAGATCGTCGAGAAGTACCGGGTCACGATCCTCTACACCGCGCCGACAGCGATCCGGACCTTCATGAAGTGGGGCGACGACATCCCCGAGCGGTTCGACCTGACCTCGCTGCGGGTCCTCGGCTCCGTGGGCGAGCCGATCAACCCCGAGGCGTGGGTCTGGTACC
Organism: Streptomyces sp. WI03-4A; assembly: GCF_033792105.1. Taxonomy (NCBI): domain Bacteria; kingdom Bacillati; phylum Actinomycetota; class Actinomycetes; order Kitasatosporales; family Streptomycetaceae; genus Streptomyces; species Streptomyces sp. WI03-4A. The sequence goes on along the minus strand of NZ_JARAUO010000010.1, from coordinate 71,858 downwards.
GCAAGAACATCGGCGGGGACCGGACACCCGTCGTGGACACCTGGTGGCAGACGGAGACCGGCGCGATGATGATCTCGCCGCTGCCCGGCGTCACCGAGGCCAAGCCCGGCTCCGCGCAGACCCCGCTGCCCGGCATCTCCGCCACGGTGGTGGACGACGAGGCGAACGAGGTGCCCAACGGCGGCGGTGGCTACCTGGTCCTCACCGAGCCGTGGCCGTCGATGCTGCGCACCATCTGGGGCGACGACCAGCGGTTCCTGGACACCTACTGGTCGCGCTTCGAGGGCAAGTACTTCGCCGGCGACGGCGCGAAGAAGGACGACGACGGCGACATCTGGCTGCTCGGCCGGGTCGACGACGTGATGCTCGTGTCCGGGCACAACATCTCCACCACCGAGGTGGAGTCGGCCCTGGTCTCGCACCCGTCGGTCGCCGAGGCGGCCGTCGTCGGCGCCGCCGACGAGACCACCGGCCAGGCCATCGTCGCCTTCGTCATCCTGCGGGGCACGGCGTCCGAGGACGAGAAGCTGATCGGCCAGCTCCGCGACCACGTCGGCGCCACGCTCGGCCCGATCGCCAAGCCCAAGCGCATCCTGCCGGTGGCGGAACTGCCCAAGACCCGCTCCGGCAAGATCATGCGCCGCCTCCTGCGGGACGTGGCCGAGAACCGCCAGCTCGGTGACGTCACCACGCTGACGGACTCCACGGTCATGGACCTCATCCAGGCCAAGCTCCCGGCCGCGTCCAGCGAGGACTGACCGAGCGAGGACAAGAGGGCCACGCGAGGGGGCGTCCGGCAGGAAACGCCGGGCGCCCCTTATGCGCCTACCGTGGAAAGCGCCGGATGCGTCCCGCGACAACCTTAGGTAAGTTAACTAAAGCCCCCAGGGCGAGAAGAACCTCTAGGCGTGCCGGGAAGTCTGGTCGGCAGGGCCGTCGGCGACCCCGGCGACGGCCGACGAACCGCCGTACCGACCCGGAGGTCCCCGCCGTGGCCGCGCCCCGCACCCCGAACACCACCCGCAAGGTCCTCGGACGCCTGTCGCTGCCCGAGCGGACCTACATCGTGGACGCGCTGCGCACCGAGACCGTCGGCGGAATGCTGCTCCTCCTGGCGGCCGTCGCCGCCCTGGTCTGGGCGAACATCCCCGCACTGCACGACAGCTACGAGGCCGTCAGCCACTACCACCTCGGCCCCGCCGCCCTCGGCCTCGACCTGTCCGTGGCGCACTGGGCCGCCGACGGCCTGCTCGCCGTCTTCTTCTTCGTCGCCGGCATCGAGCTCAAACGCGAACTGGTCACCGGGGACCTGCGCGACCCCAGGGCGGCCGTGCTGCCGGTGGTCGCCGCGCTGTGCGGGATGGCCGTACCGGCGCTCGTCTACACCCTCACCAACGTCGCCGGGCACGGCTCCACCCACGGCTGGGCGGTGCCCACCGCCACCGACATCGCCTTCGCGCTCGCCGTCCTCGCCGTCATCGGCACCTCGCTGCCCAGCGCCCTGCGGGCCTTCCTGCTGACCCTGGCGGTCGTCGACGACCTCTTCGCCATCCTGATCATCGCGATCTTCTTCACCGAACGGATCAGCCTCCCCGCTCTCGGCGGGGCCGTCGCCGGTCTGGTGGTCTTCTGGCTGCTGCTGCGCCGGGGCGTACGCGGCTGGTACGTGTACGTGCCGCTGGCGCTGGTCGTCTGGGCGCTGATGTACAACAGCGGCGTGCACGCCACCATCGCCGGCGTGGCGATGGGCCTGATGCTCCCCTGCACCCCCCGCGAGGGCGAGCCGCACGCTCCGGCCGAGCACATCGAGCATCTGGTGCGGCCGCTGTCGGCCGGGCTCGCCGTCCCGCTGTTCGCGCTGTTCAGCGCCGGTGTGTCGGTCACCGGCGGGGCGCTCGCGGACGTGTTCACCCGCCCGGAGACGCTCGGGGTGGTGCTCGGCCTGGTCGTCGGCAAGACGCTCGGCATCTTCGGCGGCGCCTGGCTGACCGTGCGCTTCACCCGCGCCTCCCTCAGCGACGACCTGGCCTGGGCGGACGTCTTCGCGGTGGCCGCACTCGCCGGGATCGGCTTCACCGTCTCGTTGCTCATCGGCGAGCTGGCCTTCGCGGGCGACGCGCTGCTGACCGACGAGGTGAAGACGGCCGTGCTCGCCGGATCGCTCATCGCGGCCGGGTGTGCCACGGTGCTGCTGAAGATCAGGAACGCCCGATACCGCGGACTGTGCGAGGACGAGGAGCGCGACGAGGACAGGGACGGTATCCCGGACATCTACGAGCAGGACGACCCCGCACACCATCTGCGGATGGCCGAGATCCACGAGCGCAAGGCCGCCGAGCACCGGCGTCTGGCCGCCGAGAAGGCCGCTGCGGCACGCCACGGGCTTCAGGAAATGGCGGGCGGGGCAGGCGAGGAGGGCGACCGTCCGGCATGATCTGACGAGACGGTACAAATCAAGCGGAACGAAAGACCTCAGAGGGAGAACGCGATGAGCGCACCCGACGGCAGCCCGGTCGGCGCCGAACGCAGCATCGGCCAGCTGTTCGCCTCGGCGACGACCGAGATGTCGGCGCTGGTGCACGACGAGATCGCGCTGGCCAAGGCCCAGCTCAAGCAGGACGTCAAGCGCGGCGCGACCAGCGGTGGCGCCTTCTCGGCGGCCGGGGTGCTCCTGCTGTTTTCGCTGCCGATGCTCAACTTCGCGCTCGCGTACGGCATTCGGACCTGGAGCGGCTGGAACCTGGCCGTCTGCTTCCTGCTGTCCTTCGCGGCCAACGTCCTGGTCGCCGGCCTCCTCGCCCTGATCGGCGTGGTGTTCGCGAAGAAGGCGAAGAAGAGCCAGGGCCCGCAGAAGGTCGCCGCGTCGATGAAGGAGACGGCGGGCGTGCTGCAGAACGCCAAGCCTCACCCGCGCCCGGAGCTGCCGCGTGAGCGGACGCCCGAGGCGATCGAGGCCGGGGTCCGCACGTCGTCATGACGGAGCCCGCCGCGGCATCGGCCGTAAGGATCGACCTCCCCCACGGGGCGAAGGTGACGCACCGGGACGTCGCCGCCAACGGCGCGCGTTTCCACATCGCCGAACTCGGCGACGGGCCCCTGGTGATGCTGCTGCACGGCTTCCCGCAGTTCTGGTGGACGTGGCGGTACCAGCTCGTCGCGCTCGCCGACGCGGGCTACCGGGCGGTGGCCATGGACCTGCGGGGCGTCGGCGGCAGCGACCGCACCCCGCGCGGGTACGACCCCGCCAACCTCGCGCTGGACGTCACCGGCGTGATCCGCTCGCTGGGCGAGCCGGACGCCGCGCTGGTCGGCCACGACCTCGGCGGCTACCTGGCGTGGACGGCGGCGGCGATGCGCCCCAAGCTCGTACGGCGGCTCGCGGTCGCGTCGATGCCGCACCCGCGGCGCTGGCGCTCCGCGATGCTGCGGGACCCCCGGCAGACGGCGGCGAGCTCCTACATCTGGGGCTTCCAGCGGCCCTGGGTGCCCGAGCGTCAGCTGACCGCCGAGGACGGCGCGCTGGTGGGCCGGCTGATCCGGGAGTGGTCCGGGCCGCGGCTGCCGGACGACGAGGACGTGGCGGCGTATCAGCGGGCCATGTGCATCCCGTCCACCGCGCACTGTGCGGTGGAGCCCTACCGCTGGCTGGTGCGTTCACTGGCACGTCCGGACGGCATCCAGTTCAACCGCCGCATGAAGCGCCCGGTGCGGGTGCCGACGCTGCATCTGCACGGCTCGCTCGACCCGGTGACCCGGACCCGCAGCGCGGCCGGATCGGGCGAGTACGTCGAAGCGCCGTACCGCTGGCGCCTGTTCGACGGTCTCGGCCACTTCCCGCACGAGGAGGACCCGGCGGCGTTCTCGGCCGAGCTGATCAACTGGCTGAAGGACCCCGAACCGGACCGGTGACCGGGCGGACGCCCGACGGCCGGTCAGATCCGCGGCGGGCACGCCCCGATGACCGTTCCGGCGACCGATCGGATGGCCGCTCCGACGAACGGTCAAGCGACCGTTCCGACGACGATCAGGTGACCGCTTCCTGACCGATTCGGTGACCGGATCGATGCGTCGAGTATCCGCTTCCTGAACACTTGTCCCTCGAACGGCCACATGCCTGCCGCATACGCCAATTGGGCGCCGTGGAGGCGGTTATCGACCTTGGGGCCCGGGCAGACGTCGGGGTATGGGCTGGACGCACGACTACAGTGACGCACCCCGCAATCGCCGCTCGGCCGCCGGGCTCGGCGCGTCGCGGCGAGGTACTCCGCAACTCGCGGAGGCGGACCTCAGGGTCGGGATTCCGCGCATTCTGCGCCGCCGGGCACGCTGGGTCTCCGTACGCCTGCGTCACCCGCGCGGCTGAGCCCGCGGGGCGTCACCCGGACGGCTCAGTCCCGGCGGGCGTTCCGCGGCTTCCTCACAGGGCGCAGCTGTCGGTGCCGACCTGCTCGTTCGCCGTACGGCCCCGGGCGATGTCCTGCTGGATCTCGTCCGCCGTGAGCGCGTACCCGGTGTCGGCGTCGTCGAGGGACTTGGCGAACACCACGCCGTACACCTTGCCGTCGGGCGTGAGCAGCGGACCGCCGGAGTTGCCTTGACGGACGGTGGCGTACAGGGAGTAGACGTCCCGGCTGACCGTGCCGCGGTGGTAGATGTCCGGCCCGTTCGCCGTGATGCGTCCGCGCACGCGCGCGGCCCGGACGTCGTACGAGCCGTTCTCGGGGAAGCCCGCGACGATCGCGCCGTCACCGCCGGCCGCGTCCCGCGAGGTGAACCGCAGGGACTTGGCCCGCAGATCGGGCACGTCGAGGACGGCGATGTCGCGCTTCCAGTCGTACAGGACGACCTTGGCCCCGTACTTGCGGCCCTCCCCGCCGATCTGCACGCTGGGCGCGTCCACGCCGCCGACCACGTGCGCGTTGGTCATGACGCGGCGGTCGGCGAAGACGAAGCCGGTGCCCTCCAGCACCTTGCCGCAGCTCTGGGCGGTGCCGGTGACCTTGACGATGGAGCGCTGGGCGTGAGTGGCGACCGCGCTGTTCGCCAGGGCCGGGTCGGGCGGCTCGACGTCCTTGATCGGCTCATTGGAGAAGGGGCTGAAGACCTGCGGGAAGCCGTTCTGCGCGAGGACCGAGGTGAAGTCCTTGAACCAGGTGTCGGCCTCGGCGGGCAGCGCCTGGGAGACGCCCAGCAGCACCTTGGAGTTGCGGACCTCCTTGCCCAGGGTCGGCAGCGTGGTCTGGGCGAGGGCGGAGCCGATCAGCCAGGCGACGAGCAGCATCGCCACGACGTTGACCAGGGCTCCGCCGGTGGCGTCCAGGGCGCGGGCCGGGGACCACGTGATGTGCCGGCGCAGCTTGTTGCCGAGGTGGGTGGTCAGGGCCTGGCCGACGGAGGCGCAGACGATGACGACGACCACGGCGACGACGGCGGCCGTGGTGCCGACCTGGGCGTTGCCCGTGACGGCGTCCCAGATGACGGGCAGCGTGTAGACGGCGACGAGACCTCCGCCGAGGAACCCGATCACCGACAGGATGCCGACGACGAAGCCCTGGCGGTAGCCCACGACCGCGAACCACACGGCCGCGACCAGCAACAGGATGTCCAGCACGTTCACTGCTTGAGGCCTCGCCTATTCACTCCGGTCCCAGCAGCGCGGCCGGGGGCCCGGGGGTGGGCGCCCCCGGAAAAACACAGCACGGCAGACACCCTGTCATGACCGCCAGTCGAGCGGGACCTTCTTCTCTCTGTCCCAGGGCCGCTCCCAGCCCGCGAAGTGCAGCAGGCGGTCGATCACTCCGGCGGTGAAACCCCAGACCAGAGCCCCTTCGACCAGGAACGCCGGGCCCCGGTGGCCGCTGGGGTGGACGGTGGTCGCGCGGTGCGCGGGGTCCGTGAGATCCGCCACGGGGACGGTGAAGACCCGGGCCGTCTCGTTGGGATCGACGACGCCGACCGGGCTGGGCTCACGCCACCAGCCGAGCACGGGGGTGACGACGAAGCCGCTGACCGGGATGTACAGGGCGGGCAGGACGCCGAAGAGCTGGACACCGCGGGGGTCGAGCCCGGTCTCCTCCTCGGCCTCGCGCAGCGCGGCCCGCAGCGGGCCGTCGCCTCCCGGGTCGCCGTCCTCCGGGTCGAGGGCGCCACCGGGGAAGGAGGGCTGCCCGGCGTGGGAGCGCAGGGAGCCGGCTCGCTCCATGAGCAGCAGTTCGGGGCCGTGCTCGCCCTCGCCGAACAGGATGAGGACGGCCGACTGGCGGCCCGAGCCGTTCTCCGGCGGCAGGAAGCGGCTGAGCTGGAGCGGCTCGACGGTCTCCGCCGCGCGCACCACCGGGTCCAGCCAGCCCGGCAGGCCCTCCTTGCTGAGAGCCACCGGGCCCCTGTCCGTGTCGTGCGTGCCGTGCGTGTACGTCATCGCCACCCCCGTCCTGCCGTGTTCAACGCCCGACGACTCCGAGATCGTTCCGTCATCCGGCCCCCAGCGGCGGGGCGGGTTTCCCGCCGGCGTCGAGGTAGGCCTGCGGGGGCTTCAGCCGCTGGCCGGGGAAACCGCCCTTCTCGTACTTCAGGAGTTTCGCCGCCTTCTCGGGGTCGGTCTCGCCCTCGCCGTAGGCCGGGCAGAGCGGGGCGATGGGGCAGGCGCCGCAGGCGGGCTTGCGGGCGTGGCAGATGCGGCGGCCGTGCCAGATGACGTGGTGGGACAGGTCGGTCCAGTCGCTCTTGGGGAACAGCGCCCCGACGGCCGCCTCGATCTTGTCCGGGTCGGTCTCGGCGGTCCACTGCCAGCGCCGTACCAGCCGCTGGAAGTGCGTGTCCACGGTGATGCCGGGCCGCCCGAACGCGTTGCCGAGGACGACGAAGGCGGTCTTGCGGCCGACGCCGGGCAGCTTCACCAAGTCCTCCAGCCTGCCGGGCACCTGGCCGCCGAAGTCCTCGGTGAGGGCCCTGGAGAGCCCTATCACCGACCTGGTCTTGGCGCGGAAGAAGCCGCAGGGGCGCAGGATCTCCTCGACCTCCTCCGGATTGGCGGCGGCCAGGTCCTCGGGGGTGGGGTACTTCGAGAAGAGCGCCGGGGTCGTCTGGTTGACGCGCAGGTCGGTGGTCTGGGCCGACAGCACCGTGGCGACGAGGAGCTGGAAGGGGTTGTCGAAGTCCAGCTCGGGGTGGGCGTACGGATACACCTCGGCGAGCTCGCGGTTGATGCGGCGGGCGCGGCGGACCAGCGCGGTGCGGGACTCGTTCGCGGGGGGCTTCGCGGCAGTCTTCTTCAGTGGCTTCGCGGCGGCCTTCCTGAGGGGCGCGCCGGCCGCGACGGACGCGGGGGGCGCGACCTTTTCAGCCGTTTTGCGTTTTTTCTTACTACCGTCGGGGCTTTGTTCGCCCACAGCGGAATCTCGACGTACAGCCACCCGCCCAGCCCCCTTGGCCTGTGCTCTCACCGGCGATTTGGACACCCGGCCAGCCTAAAGCCCGGCACCGACATCCGCCCCGGCCCCCGAAGATCGGCCCCCGATTGGACCCCTGCCGCTTACCTCGGGACACCTGTGCGGCATCCTTGTGACAGATCACACTGTTTGGACCGTCCGGCAAAATGGGGAACACGGTCCCCTGGCACACCAGGGGAGCAAGATCCCCTGAGCAGGTCGACAAGGGAGAGAACTCGTGGACGACGTTCTGCGGCGCAACCCGCTCTTCGCGGCGCTCGACGACGAGCAGGCCGCGGAGCTCCGCGCCTCCATGAGTGAGGTGACCCTCGCGCGCGGTGACTCACTCTTCCATGAGGGGGACCCCGGAGACCGGCTGTACGTCGTCACCGAGGGCAAGGTCAAGCTGCACCGCACCTCCCCCGACGGCCGCGAGAACATGCTCGCCGTCGTCGGCCCCGGCGAGCTGATCGGCGAGCTGTCGCTGTTCGACCCGGGCCCGCGCACCGCCACCGCGAGCGCGCTGACCGAGGTCAAGATGCTGGGCCTCGGCCACGGCGACCTCCAGCCCTGGCTGAACGCGCGTCCCGAGGTGGCCGGCGCCCTGCTGCGCGCCGTCGCCCGCCGGCTGCGCAAGACCAACGACGCCATGTCGGACCTGGTCTTCTCCGACGTCCCCGGCCGGGTGGCGCGCGCCCTGCTCGACCTCTCCCGCCGCTTCGGCGTGCAGTCCGAGGAAGGCATCCACGTCGTCCACGACCTCACGCAGGAGGAGCTGGCCCAGCTGGTCGGCGCCTCGCGCGAGACCGTGAACAAGGCGCTGGCGGACTTCGCCCAGCGCGGGTGGCTCCGCCTCGAGGCGCGGGCCGTGATCCTGCTGGACGTGGAGCGCCTGGCCAAGCGTTCGCGCTGACGCCCTGTGGGGGCCCCGCGGTTCGGCGGCCCCCACCTCCCGAGTCCCGCCTCCGAGTCCCGCTTCCTGGGGCCCGCTTCCAGAAACCGCACGGGCCCCTCAAGGGCCCGTCACCGCCCCGCTCCGCCCGCCGCCGGCACATTCACCTGCCCCAGGGCCCGGCGACCGGGCACAGTGAGCACATGGCCGAAACCGTGCGCCGTCCGGGGCTCGACGCCCAGGGCTTCATCGAACGCGAGGGCTCCCTCGCGCGCGTGCCCGACGTCTTCCGGCCGGTCGTGGCCGCGGCGCGCGACCGGCTGCTCGACCTCTTCGGCTCGCGTCTGCACAGCGCGTACCTCTACGGGTCGATCCCGCGCGGCACCGCGCGCGTGGGGCGCAGCGACCTGGACCTGCTGGTCGCCCTGCGCGACGAACCGGCCGACGCCGACCGGGCGGCCACCCGCACGCTCGGCGAGGCGCTCGACGGGGAGTTCCCGCAGATCGACGGCGTCGGCACGCTGCTGTACGGCCGGGCGCGGCTGCTGAGCGAGCCGGAGCGGTACGACCTCGGCTGGTTCGTGGCCTGCCTGTGCACCCCACTGCTCGGGGACGACCTCGCCGAGTACCTGCCCCGCTACCGCCCCGACTCCCTGCTCGCCCGGGAGACCAACGGCGACCTCGCGCTCCTCCTCCCGCGCTGGCGCGAGCGGATCGCCGCGGCGGAGGACTCCGAGCGGGCCCGCAGGCCCCTGGTCCGCTTCATGTCCCGGCACCTCGTCCGCACCGGCTTCACCCTCGTCATGCCCCGCTGGGACGGCTGGACCAGCGATCTGCGGGAGATGGCCGGGGCGTTCGGCGCGTACTACCCGCAGCGGGCCGCACAGCTGCGGCAGGCGGCCGAGTACGGCCACGAGCCCGTCGGTGACCCGGACGTCCTGCGCTCGTACGTCGACGACCTCGGGCCCTGGCTGGCCGGGGAGTACGCACGCGTGCACGGCGTCAAAGCGCCCCGCCCCGACCCGCCCGGCTAGATCAGGCCGTGCTCGCTCAGGTAGTCCAGCTGGGCCAGCACCGAGAGCTCGGCCGCCGGCCACAGGGAGCGGTCCACGTCGGCGTACACGTGGGCGACAACCTGCTGGGGGGTCCGGTGGCCGTCCTCGACGGCCGTCTCGACCTGGGCGAGCCGGTGGGCGCGGTGGGCGAGGTAGAACTCGACCGCGCCCTGCGCGTCCTCCAGGACCGGCCCGTGACCCGGCAGGACCGTGTGCACCCCGTCGTCCACGGTCAGCGACCGCAGACGGCGCAGGGAGTCCAGATAGTCCCCCAGGCGGCCGTCGGGGTGCGCCACCATGGTCGTGCCGCGCCCGAGGATGGTGTCCCCGGTCAGCACGGCCCGGTCGGCCGGGAGATGGAAGCACAGGGAGTCCGAGGTGTGCCCGGGCGTGGGTACGACCCGCAGCTCCAGGCCGCCGACGGTGATCACGTCCCCGGCGGCCAGGCCCTCGTCGCCGAGCCGCAGCGCCGGATCGAGCGCACGCACGCGCGTGCCGGTCAGCTCGGCGAAACGGCCGGCGCCCTCGGCGTGGTCGGGGTGGCCGTGGGTGAGCAGGGTGAGGGCGATCCGCTTGCCGGCCTTCTCGGCGGTGTCGACGACGTTGCGCAGGTGGGCGTCGTCCAGCGGGCCGGGGTCGATCACCACGGCCAGCTCGGAGCCGGGCTCGGCGAGGATCCAGGTGTTGGTGCCGTCCAGGGTCATCGCGGAGGCGTTGGGCGCCAGGACGTTGACGGCCCGTTCGGTCGCGGGGCCGCTGCGTACCGCGCCCCGGGGCTGGCCGGGCAGGGCTGCCGCGTCGGTCATGCGGGGCCTCCACCGGTCCGCGGGGCGGTCGCCGCCCCGGCCGCCGTCGATGCGTCCGTTCCGGAGGCCGCCCCGGCCGTCGGGACGTGCTTGGTGAACTCGTCGTGGCCCGGCCAGGCCAGGACGATCTCGCCGTCCACCAGGCGGGCGCGTGCCAGCACCGGCGTCATGTCGCGCGCGGGCGCGGCGGCCAGCGCCTCGGCGGCGGTGCCGTACGGAAGCAGTTGGCGCAGGGTGGCGATGGTGGGCGGCATCATCAGCAGCTCGCCCTTGTCGTACCCGGCGGCGGCCTCCTCGGGGCGGATCCACACCGTGCGGTCGGCCTCCGTAGAGGCGTTGCGGGTGCGCTGGCCCTCGGGGAGCACGGCGACGAAGAACCAGGTGTCGTAGCGCCGGGCCTCGAACTCGGGGGTGATCCAGCGGGTCCAGGCACCCAGCAGGTCGGAGCGCAGCACCAGGCCGCGGCGGTCCAGGAACTCGGCGAAGGACAGCTCGCGCGCGACCAGGGCGCCGCGGTCCGCCTCCCAGTCGTCGCCGGTGGTGTCGCCGACGACCGAACCGGCGTCCGGCCCGGCGAGCAGGACGCCCGCCTCCTCGTACGTCTCCCGCACGGCCGCGCAGACGATCGCCTGGGCGCCGGACTCGTCCACGCCGAGCCGGTCGGCCCACCACGCGCGCGTGGGGCCCGCCCAGCGGACGTGAAGGTCGTCGTCGCGCGGGTCGACCCCGCCGCCGGGGTAGGCGTACGCGCCTCCGGCGAAGGCCATGGAGGCGCGTCTGCGCAGCATGTGGACGACGGGGCCGGCCTCGGTGTCCTTCAGGAGCAGCACCGTGGCCGCGCGCCGGGGGGTCACCGGGGTCAGCGTGCCGTCCGCGAGCGCGCGGATGCGGTCCGGCCACTCCGGGGGGTACCACTGCCCATTCGCCATGGCCGGAGGCTATCCCGTATAGGGCGAATGTTCGAGAGGTACCCGAGGTCAGAGGGGTTCCGGGACCGCGGGGCACTCGGGGAGCCGCCCGGCGGTCCGGCACGGGTCCGACGGCGGCCCGGCACAGGGTCCTACGGGGGCCCGACGGGCTCAGGGGGCCAGCTCGACCTGGATCTCGACCTCCACCGGCGCGTCCAGCGGCAGCACCGCGACGCCCACCGCGCTACGGGCGTGCACGCCCTTGTCGCCGAGCACCTCGCCGAGCAGCTCGCTCGCGCCGTTGATGACACCGGGCTGGCCGGTGAAGTCGGCGGCGGAGGCGACGAAGCCGACGACCTTCACCACGCGCACGACGCGGTCCAGGTCACCGGCGACCGACTTCACGGCGGCCAGCGCGTTCAGCGCGCAGGTGCGGGCCAGTTCCTTGGCCTCCTCCGCGGTGACCTCGGCGCCCACCTTGCCGGTGACCGGCAGCTTGCCCTCGACCATCGGGAGCTGGCCGGAGGTGTAGACGTACACACCGGACCGCACGGCCGGCTGGTACGCGGCCAGGGGCGGGACGACGTCCGGAAGGGTCAGACCCAATTCGGCCAGCTTGGCCTCGACCGCGCTCATGCCTGCTTCTCCCGCTTCAGGTAGGCGACGAGCTGCTCGGGGTTGTTGGGCCCGGGCACGACCTGGACGAGCTCCCAGCCGTCCTCGCCCCAGGTGTCCAGAATCTGCTTCGTGGCATGGACGAGCAGCGGCACGGTTGCGTATTCCCACTTGGTCATGGGCCGACTGTAGCCGCTGTGGACCACCGCACCTGCGGCCGACCGGGCACCGTCGTCCACCCCGCCCGCGACGGACCGCGGCCGCCGTCGTCCACCCCGCCCGAGACCGACCGCGGGCGCCGTTGTCCACAGCCCCGCGCGTGACCGTCGGCCGGACTGGTTAGGCTCGAAGACGTGAGCAGGCTCCAGGTCGTCAGCGGCAAGGGCGGGACCGGAAAGACGACGGTCGCCGCCGCACTCGCGTTGGCTCTCGCCACGGAAGGGAAGCGCACGCTTCTCGTGGAGGTCGAGGGCCGGCAGGGCATCGCCCAGCTCTTCGAGACGGAGGCGCTGCCCTACGAGGAACGGAAGATCGCGGTCGCTCCGGGCGGCGGGGAGGTGTACGCCCTGGCCATAGACGCGGAACTGGCCCTCTTGGACTACCTCCAGATGTTCTACAAGCTGGGGGGCGCGGGCCGGGCCCTGAAGAAGCTCGGCGCGATCGACTTCGCCACCACCATCGCGCCGGGCGTCCGGGACGTCCTGCTGACCGGCAAGGCGTGCGAGGCCGTGCGCCGCAAGGAGAGAAGCGGGCGCTTCACGTACGACTACGTCGTGATGGACGCCCCGCCCACCGGGCGCATCACCCGCTTCCTGAACGTCAACGACGAGGTGGCGGGCCTGGCGAAGATCGGCCCGATACACAATCAGGCACAGGCCGTCATGCGTGTGCTGAAGTCGCCGGAGACGGCGGTGCACCTGGTGACGCTGCTGGAGGAGATGCCGGTCCAGGAGACCGCCGACGGCATCGCCGAGCTGCGCGCCGCACGGCTTCCGGTGGGCCGGGTCATCGTGAACATGGTCCGCCCCGAGGTGTTGGACGCGGCGGATCTGGAACTCGTACGGACCGTGGAGCGTTCATCCGTCGCACGGGCGCTGTCCACCGCCGGCCTCGGCGGGGCGCGCCGCGGCGGGCACGCCGAGCGGCTGGTGGACCCGCTGCTGGAGCAGGCGTCGGAGTACGCCGAGCGGTACGCGCTGGAGCAGGAGCAGCGCGCGGTCCTCGGCGACCTGGACCTGCCGATGCACGAACTGCCACTGCTCGCCGAGGGCATGGACCTCGGCGGCCTGTACGAACTCGCCAGCGAGCTGCGGAAGCAGGGGTTGTCATGAGTCCGGACCCGGCGCAGTCCCCGACCTCGCCGTCCGCCCAGTCCTCCGCCCGGGACGGCGCGCGCTCCCGCATCTCCCCCGCGCGCGTGCTCGACGTCGACCCGCTGCTGGACGACCCGGGGACCCGCATCGTGGTGTGCTGCGGCTCGGGCGGTGTCGGCAAGACGACGACGGCGGCGGCGCTGGGCCTCAGAGCGGCCGAGCGGGGCCGCAAGGTGGTCGTCCTCACCATCGACCCGGCCCGGCGGCTGGCCCAGTCGATGGGCATCGACTCCCTCGACAACGTGCCCCGGAGGGTGAAGGGCACCGAGGGCGACGGCGAGCTGCACGCCATGATGCTCGACATGAAGCGCACCTTCGACGAGGTCGTCGAGGCGCACGCGGACCCCGACCGGGCGGCCGCGATCCTGTCCAACCCCTTCTACCAGTCACTCTCGGCGGGCTTCGCGGGCACGCAGGAGTACATGGCCATGGAGAAGCTGGGCCAGCTCCGGGCCCGGGACGAGTGGGACCTGATCGTGGTGGACACCCCACCGTCCCGTTCGGCGCTGGACTTCCTGGACGCGCCCAAGCGGCTCGGCTCGTTCCTGGACGGCCGGCTGATCCGGCTGCTGACCGCTCCGGCGAAGCTCGGCGGCCGCGCGGGGATGGCCTTCCTCAACGTCGGCATGTCGATGATGACCGGCACGCTGGGCAAGCTGCTGGGCGGCCAGCTGCTGAAGGACGTGCAGACCTTCGTGGCCGCGATGGACACCACGTTCGGCGGTTTCCGCACGCGCGCGGACGCCACGTACAAGCTGCTCCAGGCGCCCGGTACGGCGTTCCTCGTGGTGGCGGCGCCGGAGCGGGACGCGCTGCGCGAGGCCGCGTACTTCGTGGAGCGGCTGGCCGCCGAGAAGATGCCGCTGGTGGGGCTCGTGCTCAACCGGGTGCACGGCAGCGGCGCCGGCGGGCTCACGGCCGAGCGGGCGCTCGCCGCCGCGGAAAATCTTGAGGAGTCCGGCATTGTCGATCAGGGGGACGGGAAAGCTGGACTTCGTAACTCTCCCGACACGTACGGCAGTTCAGACTCTCTCGCTTCCCGGGCCGCAGCTGTGGACACCGCTTCCGAAGAAGGCTCCCCCGCCACCACGGAGCACTCCGTCGACCAGCTCACCGCCGACCTGCTGAGGCTGCACGCCGATCGCATGCAGTTGCTCTCACGCGAGCAGCGCACGCGTGACCGGTTCACCGCCCGCCACCCCGAGGTGGCGGTCGTCGAGGTGCCCGCGCTGCCCGGCGACGTGCACGACCTCACGGGTCTGCGCGACATCGGCGACCGGCTGGCGGCGGGACAGACGGAGCTGTCCTGACGGCGCACGGACCGGCCGTACGGGCCGTACAGCGCGCGTGACTCGGCCTCGGCCCCACCGGCCCGGCCTCGGCTCAGCGACTCGGCCGCGGCTCAGTGGCCCGGCCCCGATGTCCCTCGATGACCTCGGCCATGCCCCGTGAGCGCGCCGACGGCCGCCGCTCGTACACGCGTGCCCCGCGGGCGTGCCACCTGGCACGCCCCGCACGGCGGGTGTCTCCGCGGGCGTCCCACGGGTGGTGTTCCAGAACACACGTCCGGCCGCTGCTTCCCCTGCCTCACGGCCGGCCGGAGTGGCCCAGGGTCAGCGCCGGGGCGGAGCCCTAGCTCACCGCCGCGTAGTTCTCGTACACCTCGTCGCTGTCGAGAGGCACGATGCCGATGCCACGCTCGTACTCCGAGCGGGCGGTCTCCAGCAGCCGACGCCAGGAGGTCACGGTCGGCCGCCTGCGCAGCAGTGCGCGGCGCTCCCGCTCCGTCATGCCTCCCCACACGCCGAACTCCACGCGGTTGTCCAGCGCGTCGGCCAGACATTCGGTGCGTACCGGACATCCGGTGCACACCGCCTTGGCCCTGTTCTGCGCTGCTCCCTGAACGAACAGTTCATCCGGATCGGTAGTGCGGCAGGCGGCCTGCGCACTCCAGTCGGTAACCCAGCCCATACCGGCGCCGTCCTCTCCCGAATCGAGGCTCCCCCACGGCGGCAGCGGCATATTCACCGCCGCCAGTTGAGGACGTTACGGAAGGTGGAGACAGCGCAACACCCCCTTCGGGCCCAATCTTGAATGGCCCGAACGGACTATGGGTAAGCGGCAGATCACCCGCGGGAGTGAGCTGACGACATGCGCGACCATCCCGGCATACCGGGACGGCTGTGACGCGCCACACCGGGCGTCAGGTGACACACAAGGCGGTTTCGGACACGCCCGCATCAGAAAGTCGGGTACTTCCGGAACGATTCGGGGTCGTCGGACGTATTGATACGTGGCCGCACCGCTGTGACAGTTGATAGCAGCTTAGGCCAACGCCTGTGCGCGTGTCCGGCGAATGGAAACGTAGGCACCGCTCTGCCGCGCCATGACGCGCCGCGCACCGCACTCACCTGCCCCGATACGTCCGCACCGGACATCGCGGACATCACGATCCGGCACCCGAACATCCCGAGAAGCGGCCGCCTCCATCGGAACGCTCATCAGTACGGATTAGGCTGCCCCCATGCCAAAGAAGCGCTCGGGCGGTGGCCTGTCGGCAACACAGCAGGCCGCCAAGTTCCTCGGTGTCAGTGTGCTCGCGGGAGCCGTCATGGCGGGCATCGCGCTGCCCGCGGCCGGCGCGCTGGGCCTCGCGGCCAAGGGCTCGGTCAAGGGCTTCGACGAGATCCCGGCCAACCTCAAGAGCCCCCGGCTCAGCCAGCGCACGACCATACTGGACAGCAAGGGCAACCAGCTCGCGACCGTCTACTCCCGTGACCGCACGGTGGTGGAGCTCAAGGACATCTCGCCGTACATGCAGAAGGCGATCGTCGCGATCGAGGACTCACGCTTCTACAAGCACGGCGCGATCGACCTCAAGGGCGTGCTGCGCGCGCTGAACAAGAACGCGCAGTCGGGCGGGGTCGCCCAGGGCGCCTCCACGCTCACCCAGCAGCTCGTGAAGAACTACTTCATCGAGGAGGCCGGCGACGACCCGACGAAGGTCGCCGAGGCCACCCAGCAGACCCTCGGCCGCAAGGTCCGCGAGCTGAAGTACGCGATCCAGATCGAGGAGAAGCTCGGCAAGAAGCGGATCCTCGAGAACTACCTGAACATCACCTTCTTCGGCGAGCAGGCCTACGGCGTCGAGGCGGCCGCCCAGCGCTACTTCTCCAAGCACGCCAAGGACCTCAGCCTGCAGCAGTCCGCGCTGCTCGCGGGCATCGTCCAGTCCCCGAGCCGCTACGACCCGGTGAACGACGAGGCCGAGGCCACCAAGCGGCGCAACACCGTTCTGCAGCGCATGGCCGAGCTGGGCGACATCTCCCAGGCGGAGGCCGACCAGGCCAAGGAGAAGCCGCTCGGGCTGCACGTCAGCCAGCCGAAGAACGGCTGCATCACGGCCACCAAGAGCTCCGCGTTCTTCTGCAAGTACGTCGAGAACGTCTTCCTGACCGACCCGACCTTCGGCAGGACCCGCGAGGAGCGCGCCAAGCTCTGGAACCAGGGCGGACTCACCATCCGTACGACCCTGGACCCGCAGGCGCAGGCGTCCGTGCAGGCGTCCCTCAAGGACCACGTCTACAAGTCGGACAAGGTCGCGGCGGCCGCCACCCTGGTCGAACCCGGCACCGGCAAGGTCCTGGCGATGGGCCAGTCCAAGCCCTTCGGCTACGGCAACAACGAGACCGAGTACAATTTCTCGGTCAACCGGGCCATGGGCGGCTCCAACTACGGCTTCCCGACCGGTTCGACGTTCAAGCCGTTCGTGGCGGCGGCCGCGATCGAGGGCGGCAAGCCGGCGACGCAGGAGTACTCGGCGCCGTACAAGATGAACTACCCGAGCCCCGTCCAGCGGTGCAGCAGCAGTCCGTACGTCAACACCAGGAACGAGACGGTCGAGAACGAGAACGAGTCGGAGAAAGGCCCGTACCGCATGAAGGAGGCGATGGCGAAGTCCATCAACACCTACTTCGTGCAGCTCATCTCCGACATCGGCCTGTGCCCGGTGGTGAAGATGACCGACGCGCTGCACGTCGTGCAGGGTGACGGCTCGAAGCTCCCCCAGACCCCGTCCATCGCGCTCGGTTCGATCGGCCTCTCCCCGCTGACCATGGCGAGCGCGTACGCCACCTTCGCCTCCCGGGGCATGTACTGCACCCCGGTCGCCATCGAGTCCATCACCCAGAAGGTGGGCAACGAGCGCAAGTCGCTCCCGGTGCCCAAGTCGACCTGCTCGCGGGCGATGAGCGAGCAGACCGCCGACACCGTCAACACCCTGCTGCGCGGTGTGGTCGACTCCGGCACCGGCCAGGAGGCCGGACTGAGCGACCGGGAGAGCGCGGGCAAGACGGGTACGACCGACTCCCGCAAGAACGCCTGGTTCGTCGGCTACACGCCGAACATGGCCGGCGCGGTCTGGGTCGGCAGCGCCAAGCAGAACGTGGAGATGACCCACATCACCATCGGCGGGGTCTACCGCGACCTCGTCTACGGCGGTCAGGTCCCCGGCCCGATCTGGCGCGACGCCATGGCGGGCGCCCTGGAGGGCAAGGACGCACCCGACTTCAACCTGGTCGACATCCCCGACGACGACAACCCCGGGGACGGCCAGGGAAAAGGACGCGGGGGGGACAACGGGGGCAGGAACGGGGACAACAACAACGGGGGACTGATCGGGGGACTGATCGGCGGACAGACGGACGGGGGAACAACGGGAGCAACCGGGGGCACCACGGGTGACGCCACCGGCGGCACCATCCCGACGCCGACCTTCTCCCTCCCCGGCAACTTCATCCAGGGCCAGACCAACGGCGGGCACAACGGCACCGGGGGACGACGGGGCTAGCCCGGCACCGGGTAGCGAGCGTTTCCGCTCCTGACGTACGACGGCGGGGCCGCACCTCTAGACAGGGGTTGCGGCCCCGCCGTCGTAACGCCTTCCTCCGGGCCTCCGGGCTCAGCCCTGGAGCAGCTTCTTCACCACGGCGGCGACGCGGCCGCCCTCGGCCAGGCCGGCCACCTTCGGGTTCACGATCTTCATCACGGCGCCCATGGCACGCGGCCCCTCGGCGCCGCCCGCCTTCGCCTCCTCGACGGCCTGGGCGACGATGACGTTCAGCTCGTCGTCGGACAGCTGCTTCGGCAGGTAGGTGGCGAGCAGCTCACCCTCCGCCTTCTCCCGCTCGGCCGACTCCGCACGACCACCCTGCGCGAAGGCGTCGGCCGCCTCGCGGCGCTTCTTGGCCTCCTTGGTGATCACCTTGAGGACCTCGTCGTCGGAGAGCTCGCGCTTCTCCTTGCCCGCGACCTCCTCCTTGGTGATCGCGGCGAGCGTCAGCCGGAGCGTCGAGGAGCGGAGCTCGTCGCGCTCCTTGATCGCGGCGTTGAGGTCGTCCTGCAGCTTCGACTTGAGCGTGGTGGTCATGCCGTCGATTGTCGCAGCTACGACGGTGCGGGCGCCCGCGCATTTAAGGGCGGCCGGTCCCGGGGCCCTGGTGAGGTCTGACACGATGGAGGTATGCGCGCGCGATACGGAGTACCCCTGGGAATCATGGCGGCGGGAGCCGCCGGAGTGGCGTACGCGGCGGGCTTCGAGGCCCGCTCCTTCCGCCTCCGACGGGTGACGGTCCCCGTCCTCCCGCCGGGCATGCGCCCGCTGCGCGTGCTCCAGGTCTCCGACATCCACATGGTCGGCGGGCAGCGCAAGAAGCAGCGCTGGCTGCAGTCGCTGGCCGGCCTGCGCCCGGACTTCGTGATCAACACGGGCGACAACCTCTCGGACCCCGAGGGCGTCCCCGAGGTCCTCGACGCGCTGGGCCCGCTGATGGAGTTCCCGGGCGCGTACGTCTTCGGCTCCAACGACTACTACGGCCCTCGCCTGCGCAACCCCGCCCGCTACCTGCTGGAGAAGGCCAGCGGCAAGCACGGCCTGAACGGCAACACGCCGGCGGTGGGCGTGATCCACAACCCCTGGGAGGACCTCAGGGACGGCTTCGACGCGGCGGGCTGGCTGAACCTGACGAACACGCGGGGCGTGCTGAAGGTCGAGGGCGTGTCGGTCGAACTGACCGGCCTGGACGACCCGCACATCAAGCGCGACCGCTACGCGCGGGTCGCCGGCGGCCCGTCGGGCACGTACGACTTCTCGATGGGTGTCGTACACGCGCCGTACCTGCGCGTCCTGGACGCCTTCACCGCGGACGACTACCCGCTGGTGCTGGCCGGCCACACGCACGGCGGCCAGCTGTGCATCCCCTTCTACGGCGCCCTGGTCACCAACTGCGACCTGGACACGGACCGGGTGAAGGGCCTGTCCCGGCACACGGCCGAGGGCCACACCTCCTACCTCCACGTCTCGGCGGGCTGCGGCACGAACCGCTACACGCCGGTACGGTTCGCCTGCCCGCCGGAGGCGACGCTGCTGACGCTGGTGGGGCGAGAGGGGTAGGCGCTGCCGCTGGTGGGGCGGGGGCGGTGTTGCCGAGGGTGGTAGTCCCGTAGGGGGCGGTGGTGCCGTAGGGGGTGGCAGCGCCGTGGGGGGATGTGTGGGGGATGCAACCCATCCGGAGTGCCCGAAATGGCCGCATTGCCCCTCTCTGCCTAGCGTGAGGGGCATGACCGCTCCGATACCGAGGGACATGCCGGACCTGCCCGCGGTCCCGGCCCCACCCCTCCTGCTGCCCGCCCCGGTCCCGGCCGCGGCGGTGGTCGCCCCGATCCGCCGCCCGCCGGTGGCGGTGTTCCGCTTCCTGACCGCGCTGGCGGCGGCGGCCGGCGTGGCCCTGGAACTCCTCCTGGGCACCCCCGCCCGGACCCTGAGTTACTTCAGCGTCCAGACGAACATCCTGGTGGCGGTCGTCATGCTGATGTCGGCGTCGAGGGCCTGGCGCGCCCGGCGCCCACTGCCGTCGTCCGTGGCCGGCGCGACTCTCCTGTACGCCGTGATCACCGCGCTGGTGTACCACCTGCTCCTGGACCACGCGGTGCCCCCGTTCGCCATGACGGACGCGACCGCGCTCCCGGCCCGCTGGCACGCCCAGTGGGCGACCCTCCAGGTCCTCCACCTGGTGGTCCCGGCGGCGGTAGTCCTGGACTGGCTGCTCCTCACCCCGGCGGCCCGCCTGCACCTGCGCCAGGCGGCGGCCTGGCTCCTCTACCCCCTGGCCTACCTGGCCTTCTACCTGACCCGAGCCGTACTCCTGGCCCCCTCGACCCCGGCGCACTACCTGTACCCGTTCCTCGACGCCGACGCCGACGGCTACCGCAGCACCCTGGCGAACGCCCTCCTCACGGGCCTCGCGATCTACGCCCTGGCGGTCCTCCTGATCGCCGTCGACCACACCCGCCCGACCCCGACCCGCCGCCGCGTCTAAACCGGATTTCGCCTGGGGCCACCAGTGGGCTAAAGTAAACGTCGTCGCCGCGACAAGCGGCGACGATCGGGGTGTAGCGCAGCTTGGCAGCGCGCTTCGTTCGGGACGAAGAGGTCGTGGGTTCAAATCCCGCCACCCCGACACAGGTCAGAGGCCCATTCGCGTGATCGCGGATGGGCCTCTGAGCGTTTGTACAGCAGCGGAGTACAGCAACCGCTATGGCTCTTGACGATCGTCCCCGTCCGGCCGCTCCTCCTGCTTGCGTTTGCCCTTCTTCTTGCCGTCCTTCTGCTTGCTGCCGCCCAGAGCCCTCCCGAGCTTCCGGAGGGCCCGCCTGGTGTCCGCCGAGGGAACGTGCGTGTAGACCTCCATGGTCACCGCGATCTCGGAGTGGCGCAGGATCTGCATCGCGATCCGAGGGTGGACATCGAGGGCGGCCTCTTCCTTCTTCGTCGCGACAAGGAAGTTCTGCGACCTCGTCGACGAACAGCACGACGGGTACGGGGCGTTCGCGCTCGGGCAGTCCCCAGATGTCGGAGGTGATCTCCTCGTCCGGTGTGCCGGGTGCGATGCCCTGCCGGGCCTTGATCAGGTCGTACCGGTCGTCCATTTCCCTGATGAGCGCGGGCAGCAGCTCGGCTGCCTGGTCCGGGTCGGTGGCCAGCGCCGAGAGCCGCGGAGCGAAGGGCGCCAACTCCACGCCGCGCTTACAGTCGATACCGACCAGGGCGACGGGCTGATGAGCGAGGCCGGTCACCAGGTGGCGCAGGTACATGGACTTCCCGGACAGGGTAGCGCCGAGCGTGAGTTGATGCGGCACGGTGCGGTAGTCGCGTACGAACGGCGTGGCGTCCTCCCGCAGCGCGACCGGCACTTGGAGAAGACCTGCGGGGACCTTGCGCGGCATGCGGACCCGCTTCAGCACGTCGAAGCCGACGAGCCGCAGGTCCACCACACCGGGTTTGACCGTGGTCACGTAGACGGCGTGGACGCCCCAAGCGTGCCGCAGCCGTTCGGCGGAAGCGGCCAGGTCAGCGGGTTCCTGCCCGGGGGCGAGCCTCAGACGGAGACGAAGCCCGGTCGTGGTCGGCCGGATGATTCCGCGTCGCGGCGGTACGGGTCGGACCTCGCGGCGGCTGGTGGCCTTGACCGCCAGGACGCGCAGCCGGGACGGGGCCACGGTGAGGCCGCAGGCTTCCATGACAGACCCGTACGAGCTGAGCAGCCGGGCCGTGGAGAGCGGTAAGCCGACCGTGGACCAGTAGAGGCCGGGGTGTCGCGCCCGGGTGTAGGCAGCCCCACCACCGAGTGCGGCGACGGGACCACCCACCTCCAGGAGCGTTGTCAGGTCGGACATCAGGCGGAGGCCCCCACGACGGCGGGGAAGGCGGCCGGGGTGACGGCGGCGGCCCGGTAGGCGATGCCGTGCCGCTGCTGTCCGTTGAACACGCTCTCCCACGGCCGAGCAGCCAGACGGGGCAGCGAGACCGGCGAGCCGAGGGCGAGGCCCTCCGAGACTCCGCTCTCCGGAACGGTCACCTTGATCAGGGACGACTCCCCCTCCTCGATGTACACGACGCCGATCGTCATCAGCGACTCACCGCTGACGGCGTCCTTCGCGATCTCGCCCGTCTGCCGGTCACGGACCTTGGGCTCGGGCGCCTCGGTCAGCAGGATCGTCGCGGCCGAGGTCTCCACACGGATGGTGCGCAAGGCTTCTTCCCATCTACTCGTCTATACAAGATGCGATCTGAGAACCCGTCATCGCCGGGAACGAGATCACCATGCCACACAACTTGCCCACTCATCTATACGAGTATGCCTGTCGGCGTGTACGAGTCCGAAGAAGTGGCCTCGCGCACCGCCGATCAGGTCGCCGGGAGCTGGTAGGAGAGGACGTACGCGTCGGCCGCCATCACCGTGTCGCAGACCTCCACGGCCCGCCCCTCGGTGTCGAAGGCGGTGCGCACGAGGTGAATGACCGGCACGCCCGCGGCCAGGCGCAGCGTCTTGACCTCGGCCGGCGAAGGCATGCGGGCGCGGATCTCCTCCTCGAAGTGGTCGAGGTGGTGGCCCAGCTCTTCGAGACGGGCGTAGATGCCGCCGGGGCCGGGGTTGGGCTCGGCGATCTGGGTGCCGCGGGCGATGTCGAGCGGCAGGTAGGACGTGGCGAACTCCACCGGGCGTCCGTCGAGCAGGTACCGGCGACGCCGGGCGAGCACTCGCCGTACCGAGCCGAGCCGCGTGGAGATGTCCTGGCTCGCCTTCTCCTCCTTGACCTCCAGGCTGTCGACCTGCGGATGGCTGCCGGCGGCGTCGGCCTCCACGATGAACGCGGACTTGCCCTGCTCGCGGTGGCGGCGGGCGAAGCGGTCGGAGGCGAGCCGGCGCACAGGTGGACGGGGCCTGACGAAGACACCCTTGCCGTGCTCGGCGTGCACCAGGCCCTCTCCCGTGAGGATCGAGAAGGAGTTCCGGACCGTCATCCGGGAGACTCCGTAGTGCTCGACCAGCTCGGCCTCTGAAGGCAGCTTCTCGCCCTCCTTGAAGCGCCCACGGTCGATGGCCTCGCGCAGTTGGTCGGCAATCTGCCGGAAGACCGCACGATCACTCGTGGGGTCCAGGGCGCCGAGAACGCTCGATAGAGAGGTCACAGAGACTCCTTTAGGTATCTAGACGAGTGGGCGAGTGTTGTTGCTACGGTGGAGAGCCTAGCCAGCCGAGAGGGCCGAAGAACGTGAGCACAGAACGCCCGCACTCCGTGAGCGTCGCCGGGGTCATCGTTGACGACAACGGCCGTGCCCTCTTGATCAAGCGCCGAGACAACGGCAAGTGGGAGCCCCCGGGCGGCGTCCTCGAACGCGAGGAGACCATCCCCGAGGCCCTTCAGCGTGAAGTCCTCGAAGAGACCGGCATCAAGATCGCTCTTCCCGCGACCCTCACCGGCGTCTACAAGAACATGACGGGCTTGATCGTCTCGCTGGTCTTCCGCTGCGAAGCCGTCGACGGTACGCCCACCACCGGTAACGAGACCCGCGCCCTGCGCTGGGCCACCCGCGAAGAGGTCACCGAGCTTGCCGACGAGGCATACGCGATCCGCGTCCTGGACGCACTCGACGCGATGACCCCGCCGGCCGTCCGCGCCCACGACGGCGTGAAACTCGTCTAGCCCGTACCCGCTACACATGGCGGCCTACCAGCACGAAGGAACTTGTATGCACGAGTATACGAGTAGGGCCCGGGTCTGGGGGCTCAGTTGCCCAGGATTCCCGGAAGAGGTGAGCCGGGCCCGCCGATGGACCCGCGACATCCTGCGAGGCTCGCCCTTAGCCGAGGACGCCGAGCTGATCGTGAGCGAGCTGAGCGCGAACGCGATCCTCCACACGGCCAGCGGCCAGGCATACGGCAGCTTCCACCTGGCCGTTGCGGTCTCGGCGCAGGTGGTCGCACTGTCGGTCACGGACGACGGAGGCGCCGGCACAGCACCCAAGGTCGAGCACCGTAACCAGGACGCCGAGCACGGCCGGGGACTCGGCATGGTCAGCGCGATCGCTCATCGAGTCGTCGTCCACGAAAGCGACCAGGGGCACACGGTCACCGCGGAGCTGTACGCGGACGTACGGCGGGGAGGCCACCTGTGCTGATGAAGCCACCGCAGTGGGGTTACTGGTGCGAGTGCTGGACCAAGGACCTGGCCGAAGGATGGCAGCCGGCACTGCTAGCAGCGTTCGACGCCTACTCAGCCCCTCAGGCTGACCGTTGGGTAGCGGTCACGCTGCGGACGATCTCACCGGCCCTGGACGCGGACGCATCTGACGAGGCTTGGGAGTGGCTGTACGAGGGCCGCATCGAGACCCGCCGAGCTCTGCTGCGATCCGAGCCGTGCACGGTGTCAGTGACCCACGCCAACACGCGGATCACGTGGACGATCCGTCCGGTGCTCTTCCTGCCGCTCATGCACCGACAAGGCGCCGAACTCTCGGCCTGCGCCGAGACCTTCAAGCCCCATCCAGCAGGGTGAGTTACAACTTTCTCTACTGGTTCAAGGCTCGCTGCGCTCGCTCGTCCGGCGGCCAACGGCCCTCGTCGATCATCGCCAACCCGGCCGCCGCACACTCCACCCAAACGCATCAACGGCCACTCCCGGCCCCCATGCCGCCGCCACCACGATCCGGCCTCAGGAAGAGGAAGACACACCAGCAGCCAGATCCCAACGCCCCGCTACCGGGGCCACCGCCTACCCCTTTCCACCCGGCTGCCTACTTCCGGTAGATCGGATCAAGGACCCGAGGGCCGCGCCAAGCGCGGCGGCGCCGACGGTCGCCGCCGCGCCGCCTCACCTGTCTTCGCCACCGGCCGCACGGCGCCGCCCGCCGTCGCCGCCCGCAGCGGCCACATTCCAACACGGGCACGGGGACCAACGGTGATCCCCAACGGGGCAGGTCAAAGACATGTTGTGTCACCGAAAGAGGCCGGATCGTGGTGGCGGCGACATGCGGGCCGACGCTGCCAGATACGCCGGCGCTCGTACGGCCCGCTGATCCCGCACCAGGCCACCGGTCGGACGGCGGGCGCGGCTATGCGAGGGGAGAAACCTGCTGTGGCTGGGGCGGTCGGCTCCACGGCTTTAGGCAGCCACCATGGGGCGAGCCTCTAAGATCATGGCCCCAACGTCGTGCTTTAACGGGCAGGTCCACAGACTGCCCGACTCGCCGGAAGCTTAAGGGGCCATGATCACTCGCCCCATGGCAGCTCCCGCCCAAAGCCGTTCCACCGACCGCGCTTGCTCCCCTCAGGCAGCACGCTGGAGCGGAAATACTGACACCTCGCCAGAACACGGCACGGTCACGTCACCGCATCGACTGACTACGAGCTCCCCTAGCAGCGATCAGCGTCTCCACCTGCACATATACGATCTCCGGCCATGAAGCGTCGATGATCGCGGTGGTCAGCGCAGGAGAGGAGCAGCATGCCGGAGGGCCCAATTCGTAGGCGCGCATCTCGGTCCTGGAGGGGCTGGGTTGGGCTGGGTGCGTTTGTGCTGCTGGTCGCTGAAGTCATCAGGGGCGTGATCGAGGGAAACCGGAATGCGCAGGTAGAGGCCGTCATACTCCTGGTGGGCTGTTCATTCATCGCCGGTGGGGTGGTGGGCTATCGCGCGGGCGTGCGACGCGTGCCCCCACGTGAGGAGCCTGTCAAAGAGAGACTGAATCCTGACATCACCACCTGACACCAACAGAGGCGAACGGCGCCGGTCAATGCCGAACGCCAGTGGACTGCTAGTCAAAGTCCAGGACGGGTTGGTCGCTGTCGACAGGGCCGTGTAATCGACCTGATAGGGATGAGGCCCCAGGTTCAAATCCTGTGCCCAAGTGGGGGCGCCGTCCTCGGCCTATGGACGGCGTCCCGATGGGCCCCTGTCCGCGAGGAACTCATGGCAGAACCGATTCAATACGAGCTTTCCCGGCTTCGAGGGCACCAGTCTGGAAGACAGCTTCGTCTTGGAGATCCAGGCAACACCAGGCCGACTGAACATCACGCTGGACCTCATGATCGGGTGGGCCCACCCGTCCTACCGAGACCCACTCGAAGGTGAGGTGGCCTGCTTCCGAAAGGCAGTGATCGAGTTTCCCGCGGTTCAGGAACTCACCTGGGCCCGCCAGAGCAGCATCAGGCCGGCAGTGGATGCCAGCGGCGAGCAGGACTGGGGCGGGATCGATGCACTGCGAAAGGTCGGGGCCGTCTACCAACTCGAAGGCGACTGGGGAGCGATCGAGGTCGTGTCTCAGGAGCCGATTGTGCGGATCATCGCCGGCTGATCTGCGGTACAGCAGGGAAGTACAGCAACCGTGGCGACCGCAGGCAACCGGCACGAGCCGTTGCCACCCTCGTGATCAGGGCGCGAGGCCTCAGCGACCTCTCCGCCCGTAGTTCGCATCGAGTGGCTGCGTCGACCACCTGGGCGACGCGGTCATGCGAACGGCGACAAGCCCTTGCTCTCTAGGTGAGCGAGCAACGAGTCAAGGCACGCGTCGGCCGTGCCCTGGTCCGCACGGAAGAACGAGTCATCACCAAGTGCCCCACCACTGACGATGACCATCCATGCCTTCCTGTGCTCGGTCATGCGGTCACCGTCGACCTTGAACACGGTCGTGACTCCCCGCTCGGCCAGCCACTCCATCAGCTCAAGCATGTCCACTAACACCCCTCCAGGGAGATCTTCCCCCTGCGGGAGTCTCGGGCCGTCTCCGGGCCGTGCGAGGGCGCACAAGGGCGACCAACGCTGACAACCGTTGACGGCACAGCCGCATCCGCCGACGGCGTGGCTGGGTGCAGGTCGCGGCAGAGAACTCGCCCTTGGCGGCGACCACGTTCACCTGTCACGATCAAGCCGTGGTCAACCTCTCGAAGATCGCGCGGTCGGCAGACGTCTTCCTCGACCTGATGGGCGTGGCGGTCGGTTCACTGGTGCTGGCGCTCGGTATCGAGACCTACCGGGATGGTGAGTCCGTGGGCTGGCCCATCGCCGGATCAATGCTGCTCTTGATCAACTTCTGGGTAGCCTGCCGTCGATTCGTTCGGCGCAGGAAGCCGAGTCCGTCGCCGTAGCCGCACGCAGCCAGCCACCGTGCCCCATGCGTGCCCGATGGGGCGGCAACCGTCGGGGAACAGCGGGGAACCACGGCGCGCAGCCCAGAAACGTGCAGGTCAGCGTTTTGCCAGCTCAGGCGGGATCCGCATACGCGATCTTCCAAACTGGGGCCGGACACTCGCGGAACCGTCGCCATGGATAGCCTGCCCGTCCGTTTGGAACGCTCCTGGAGGCTCACAATGCAGACTGCCGTCTTCCTGCTGAGAAGCGCGCTTGGCCTAGGTGGCGGTCTCGTGTGGGCCTGGGAACTCAACCGCCAGGCTTCAGGGCCCGGTTGGAGGAAACCTCGGGTCTTCTCTGCGATGGCGGCTCTGCTTCTTGCTGCTCTGCTCACCGTCTAGGGAGAGCGGAGGCCGGACGCCGTAGAGCAGAACCGGCTCCCGTACAGCAGCGAAGTACAGCAACCCCACCGACCGGCGCTGACCCCCCATGCCTCTCACAGTCCGGCTGACCAGCCCACCAGACCTCGACGACCGCCCCGCCCGTAGTTCGCATCGAGGGGCTTTGGCACGGTCCGAGGGCCGTGCCACTCTCGTGCCAGAACGGACGGGGTCTCACGGGGAACCGCGGTACGGCACGGCGCTCAGCGCCAGACGCGCCCGAGACGGCAAAGCCGCTGGTCACCCGAGCACCTGCCCAACCTCACTCCTAAAGCGGTGGCCAGCGGCAGCCTTGTCGTCCAAGCAGCCTCTGGCCAGACTGCGCGCTGGCGATCGGATCGTCCTACGGCAACGATCAGTCGTACCCCCTTGTGCCTCTGAGCTGGGCGAGCGTAATGTCTGTCATCCTCGTGTTACCTGCATGCCTGTATCAGACGCAACTGGGGGCGGCTGCATGGTTCTTATTGACCCAGAGGCTGCCGCGTACTGGACTGGCCGGCCCACAAGCACACTCAGGCGCTGGGCCCATGAGGGTCGCATCACTACCTACGGATCTGGGCGAGGGCAGATCCGGTACGACCTGACCGAACTCCCAAAGGCGCACCGCGACGAATGGACTCGGGAGTTAGTCAGCCCCGGCGAGACACCTCCGATGCCCGAAATCCCACGGGGACGCCAACCCATCCCTTGAGAATGACCCGCGGCGTGCGGAGATGGTCCGCTACGCTAGCCGCGTTGTACGCGGTGCATCTCTCTAGGTCGTTCCAGAGTGCTGGGACGGCCTTTTTGCTGCCCAAGCAGGTCTAACGACACGGCATCGGGGGCCAGCCCCTTAAGGCCCGAGCGACTCGCTCGGGCCTTTTTCATGCCCGGAACCCTGCGATTCATCCCTATATGCGGAATTCCCATCCGCCATCGCCATGCCCGCTGTGCGAGGCACGAAAGGAAGCGATCATGAGTTCGTCCCTCACGTCGTCGCTGATTGGCGCGACCAGCTCAGTCGGCGCAGCAGCGAGCGGGGCTCCCTGGTGGGTCATCGTCGTGCTCTCGATAGTGGGACTGCTGCCCGTGCTGCTCAGGGAGTGTCGAACGTGGCGGGTCGATCACCACGACAGAGCTATGGGCCGCTGGGCAGAAGATCGCATCCGGCGGACAGAGATCGAGCGCCAGGCGCTGCATATCCGCATAGCGGAGGAGATAGGACAGCTCCCGGATGGTCAAGATCGCATCGAGCTGTACATAAGGCTCCTCGACAAATCCCAGTTAAACGTGCCGGCTGAGACCCCACCTCAGCCCGGCGAAGGGGCAGCCAACTCCCCATAACCTCTGTGACCTCGGGCCGTGACGGGCCGTCGGAGGGCGCTCAACGACGACCGATGCTGACAAACGTCGACGGCTCCGTCCCTGGTCGGTCTTGCTATGCCTGCGGCCCCTCGGCATCCCTCCGGCTGGACACGACGTGCCTCGCGATCGTGGACAAGGCCAGCTCACGATCCTCGTCAACGACAAGCCAACCCTTGTCCAGGAGCGATCGCAGCAGTGGGCGGACCTCTTCGCCCAGTTCCTCCGCCAAGTCGTCATCCGTGAGGGAGAAGCCGTCCTGTGCACGGCTCGCTACGTGGAACACGACGGCTTCCTCCCCCGCGGTGATGTTGAAGTTCATGACGTGAAGGTATGCGAGCCCCTTCGGCGCAGCACGCCGATGGCGCCCGAAGCCGAGGTAGTGCAGCGCACAGGCCGGCTGCACCGGCCAGGCCGCCGACGAGCCCCCGACCGCGGCCGGATGCGCCTGCGGCTGATCCGAAGAACCTGGTCAGCTCGCGCTCGTCCGTCTCAGTTTCCGTCTCATTCAGCGACGGACACCACCATTCAGGCGGGTCCGGCACTCGACTCGTAATGAGCGCCCGGACGGGCATGAACGCAGGTGAACGCCCCGGCACGGCCCCTAGTGGACCGCCAACAGACTTGGAAAGCGTGCGCCCCAGAGCAACCTGCACGGAGAAGTTGTCTTTGCATCATTAGGCCGTTCAGGCAGGGCGGGGTGATAACCGCGAGCCATGGATGCTGCCTGACGTCCCGGAGCTGCCTCGAGATGCACAGGGCAGCTCAGTGCAGCCGTGAATTGAACGATTTACTGGATGCACCACCAGAGTGAGCACACACCGCGGGCCCGGCTTCCAGGTGGAAGCCGGGCCCGGCTCGGTCGGTTGCTGGTGAATCAGAGCGATTCAGACTTCGCCGTAGGCGTCTCCTCCTGCGCGGGCTCACCCCGGCCGATGGTCATCGACCAGCGCACGGACGAGGGGGCCTCAACGGAGACGACGCCGCTGCGGTCCACTCCGCCGACGCCCACCTGGTTGTAGGTGGTGCTGACCTGGTCGGCGACACACTCCAGCGGGAAGGTGACGTGCACAGACCGCACTGCGACCTTGATCTTCCCTGCGCCCTGGCAGCGAACCGCGACGATCAGCGCGTCCCCCTTCTTGCCCTTGCTGTAGGTGAAGCTCGCGCTGCCGGTGGTCACCTTCCGCCGGCCGGCGAGTGTTTCGTCGGCGTCCAGCTCGGGGGGCTTCTGGACGGATGGCTGTGCACTGTGGTCCGGAGAGGCCGTCGCTGTCGGCGTACCGGACTCGGACGAACTTGTGGGATGCGAAGGTTCCTTGGCCTCGGTGTGATCCGAGGTGCAGCCTGTGAGCGGGGCGAGCAGCGCAGCACACGCGAGGCTCAGTCCTGCGAGGGTTCGGAGGGACATGTCAGCTCTCCCAGATGGCCCAGCCGACACGGTGCGGCGTGTAGACGGTCGCGTTCTTCTTGGTGCCCTTGACGCAGTTGGCGTGCGTGTACTGGTTGTACCCGTAGCTCTTCAGCCGGTAGACCCCGTACCGGCCGAAGGTGGTCTTGTGTGACGGGGTGTCCGCACTGACGGTGTTGCCGATCTTGGCGGTGAGGGACACGGAGACGTTTACGCCCCACTTGGCCTCGACCTCCGTGACCAACGACTTCGCAGTCACTTTGAGTTCCCCGCTGAAGGCAACGCCGACGGTGCCTGACGTTTCGGAAACGAACGTGGACTTAGCCATGTGGGGGGTTCCGTTGTAGTTGGACTGCTCCGCCCCCACGCCCTTGTGGTAGTCCTTCTTCTTGCTGGTGGGGTAGTAGTACCAACCCGCTTCGCATACGCGGCCGGACGGGACGTTGGCCCCCTCGTCTTCGGTATCGGAGGGTGCAGCCGCAGGCGTGTCGGGGGCGCCCTCAACGAGATCCGCCTCCTCCGGCTGGTCTGGCGGGGCCGTAGCGATGGTGCTGTCATTCGCGGCGGGTACCGAGTCGTCCGCGAACGCCGGACCCCCACCGGCGAGGAGGGTAATAGCGATGGCAGGCACGAGCAGGGCCGCCGTGGGTGTGCGCATGACATTTTCTCCTTGGTCAGGGGAGTTGACGCGCCGTGTTCGATCGCTCACCGGCACTGACGGGATCATGTCAGCGCGAAGAGGCGGACTGCTAGCTTCCGTGGATCTTCTGAGCAAGACGTGAGCTTGGCATGGCTCGACTTGATGAAGGTGAAACGAGTCGACGTCGCGGCTTGCGCTCTCGGACGAGTCGTCTTCCTCTTCGGTACCGCGTGCCTCGTACTCGGCGCGCTGGGTGCGCTCGGCCCCCGAGGGCAGGGGCCCTGCCAGAGCGGGCGCCAGCTCGGGTGAGTGTCTAACTGCGTGACAACGCCAGCAGACAACGACGGACGGACGCGAGCGCCAGTGGACCGTCAGCGCAGGTAGGTGGCACACCAACCCAATACCGAACACTCACTCAAGTTGCTTCGGGACGAAGAGGTCGTGGGTTCAAATCCCGCCACCGCGACAGCCGAAACACCAGGTGAGGCGCCTACTGGATTCAGTAGGCGCCTCACTTGTCATAGACGAGTCGCGGCGTCGACCTCATCGGTCCCTTCGCTGTCTTCCTCGGCTATCCAGAGGAGGACGGCCGTATCGCCGCCTCCGACCTTGACGATGCGTGTGTCGTGCATGAGGGCGCCCAGACCGTGCTCTTCATCCCACAGGCAGGTGGCCTCGAAGCCGACGTACGGCTTGCCGTCCTTAGAGATCTGGTGGACGTAGATTGACTCGATACCGATCAACGACTTCAGCTCTTCAGCCTGATCAAGAGCGGGCAGGTAGTCCGGATCCAGTCCGTCGGGATCGGCACAGATCGCCTGGTAGTAGGCAAACAGTCCGGGCAAGAGGGAGTCCATCAGGCGTGGGAGGTTGGCCACCGTCCATGCCACTGAGGCGATCTCTGACTCATTCAGCGGGTGGTCATCTCTGCCCTCCGGAGCGTAGTAAAGGGAGACAGGCTCAGGCACGGGTGATCTATCGGTACGTGCGTCGGCCGATGTCCACCCCCCAGCGGGCAGGCGGACCGTCGTTCGCCAGAAGTACTCGTCCCAGACAAAGGCAGACCTGTCCATGGCGCAGTTCTACATGACCGACCGCCGGGGGCCTCCCTGGGCCGTCCGGGGCCGCTCGACAGGGACCAACGACGACCAATGATGACCACCTGGCCGTACGTGAGTACCACTTGGGCCTGCGAAGACGCTGGTCGCCGTGATCCACGACAAGACCCAGGGCAAGAAGAAGTAAGCCCGCCCGAAGAAGCCCCCACCAGCTGTTTCGCCGGCGGTTCGGGGCTTCGTCATGCCCGCATCTGCGCAGCGCCCGAAGAGCCGGGTGTACCCGGACGGACGTCCGGAACCCGAGGTAGCCCACACCGCACATTTATGCGAATCTTCGGGCGGGTCGGTGCACCGCTCGACCTCAGATGCGGAGCCGGGAGGGCGCCACCCGATGGCAGATTCAGATCCGACCCCGGGCGGGTCACCCGGCCCATACAGGGGCTCAGAATGGCATGTTGCGTCCGGCCCTTACCTCTGGCCCAGCGAACCAGTGCACTCTCCGAGAGAGTGGAATGTTCCAGCCATCGCCGCACTGGTCCTCTCACTGCTGTCGTTGCTGTTGCTTATCGGTCTCGGCATCCTAGGGCTGCTTGTGTCGTTGCTCTTCACACCGCTGGCACTCGCCTTCAGCATCGTCGCCATCATCCAGGTGGCCCGAGGGGGCCAGCGCGGCATGGGCCTGGCCATCATCGGATTCCTCCTCGTGCTACCAGGATGGCCGCTCACTGCTTTCCTGTTGTGGTGACCGCGCTCTCCCTGCCGACGAGAAAAGGGGCGCCCCGCGCAGACCGACCCGCAGCGTCCCATATCGGAGCAGGGCATCAGGGTCGCTGAAGCACCAACAGACCTGAGGGCAGGGCGGGTACGACTACCGCACGGTGAGCATGGTGCCTGGGCCTGCCCGACATCCACAGCTGACATCAACGACGGCGTACGCCCACAGCCCCAGCGGTCCGCTACGGCACTACACCCATCGCCCCAGCACGCAGCAGCCCACGGTTGATCGAACTCCTAAAGCGGTGATCAACGCGACTGCTGTACAGCAGCGGAGTACAGCAACCACCGTGACCGCAGACGACCGGCATGGGCCGTCAGCGGCCGACCGACCAGCCTGCTGGCCCCTGATGATCCACCCGCCGAGAGTTCGGGACGAAGAGGTCGTGGGTTCAAATCCCGCCACCCCGACAGCCGAAACAGCAGATCAGGCCGGTACTGAATTCAGTACCGGCCTGATCTGTTTCTGTCTGCGTGTCTATCTGAGTGACTACCGCCTCTCGCGTGCCTACGGACGCCGTTCCTGCGTGCCGAAGATGCCGTCCATGACCACGGCGCCGGTCTGGATCACGGGCCACTCGTCGGCGTTGATCCCATCGACACCCTTGAGCGCCTGACGGAAGGCACTGCGGACGTCGGCGGCATCCAGCGGCTTGCCGACGGCCGGCGAGAAGACCAGGCCGTGTTCCTCCCACTCCTCGTCAGCGGCGAGCCGGTCCCACCCCTGATCCTCGATCGAGGCTCGGGACCATCCGCCCGTTCTCCACCTTGGACACGGTTGGCTGTCCTACGCCGGCCCGTTGCGCCAACACGGCACCGGTCAGGCCAGCTTCAGCACGCAGCCCCCGAAGACGCATCCCAAGCGCCTTCATCCGCTCCCGTCGTTCACACCCGTCGTCGCTTCGCTCCTCAGGGCGGGAGCACAGTGCATGAGGTCAGAACACGTCGTGGCTGGGGCCGTCGGCCCCGCCTGTAGCCCGCCGGACAACGGCCCTAAAGTCTGGGCATGCATCTGGACGAGGGGCGAAGGGCCGCCGAGGCCGGGGACTGGGTAGCCGCGGGGCACGCCTTCGTCCGGGCCGCCATGGAGGGCAGTGCGCAGGGCGCCGAGCTGGCGACTCGGGTAACCGTCGAACTCGTACCGCTGGCGGACAGCGGGTCGGTGGAGGCCGCCGCGCTGCTCGCCGGGATCTATCTGGAGTATTTCCACGAGTCGGCCCTGCCCATGGCCGTGCTTTATGCGCGCGCGGCGGCCGAGGCCGGGCACCCGGCCGGACAGCGCACCTACGGGTACACGCTGATGATGGGTCTCGGCGTCGAAGAGGACCGCGAGCGTGCCGCCGAGCTGTTCCGGGCGGCTGCCGAGGGCGGGGACGCCTACGGCAGGTTCAACCTCGCCCAACTGATCGACGATCCCGACGAGTCCCTACGGCTGTTCGAGGCTGCCGCGCGGGAGGGGATCGTCGTCGCCGGTGCCGTGCTCGCCGACCGGCTGTCAGCGCTGGACCGGGACGAGGAGGCACTGGGTTGGTACGTCTGGGCGGCCGAGCGCGGGCACAAAGGGGCGATGAATGCCGCCGCCTGCTGGTACCGCGACGGCTTCGGCACCGCGCCGGACCCGGTTCAGGCGGTGCGCTGGTTCTTCGTCATGCTCGCGCACGGCGACGGAGACGGCATCCACGAGGCGATCCAGCTGGCGAAGGCCGGGGCCCTGGACGAGGAGCAGGTGCGCGAGGCCGGGCGGCTCGCCGGCGATCCCGGGGCGGCGGAGGTTCTGATCAGCACGGTCCGGGGTGATGGTCGGGCCTGAGGCCCTGAAAGGAACGGCATCGCTCCATGCCCAGTCCGTGCCCGTTGCGTGCCCGGTCCGGCGGGACGCAGCGGGGATCCACGGGGAACAGCAGCCCCGATCGGGCTCTGGCCCAGGTCAGAGACCTGCCAGGGCAGCCGCCATCCATGAGGCTCTCTGTGCACACCACCGTTTTCCTGCTGCGGAGCGCGCTGGGCCTTGGTGGCGGTCTTCTCTGCGATGGCGGCTCTGGTGCTCGCCGTCCTGCCCGCCGTCTAAGTAGCTGTTGTCGTACCGATCTTGTGGCTTGTTGGTCGAAGGGGCGTCCAGCGGGTGGAGGACGTTATGCCTCGAACAGCACCTCGGTTCTACGATCCAGCGTATGAGCAAGTTCTTCGTCACGGTGTGCCTGCCGCCAACCAAGCCACGGAAGCTTCCGGAAGCGATAGCGGCCGTCATGGCGCCGTATGACGCCAACCTCACCGACGACTGGAACCCGGTCGGCCAGTGGGACTGGTGGGTCATCTACTCCGATGCGGAGAGCCCCTACCTCACCCGGCCCGAGCATGACGGCGACCGCAGGCTCGTCACGACCTCCACCGTCCCCCGCAGAAAGGCCAAGCTCGATGCCCTCGGGCCGCTGGAGTGCTACGGCGGACCTCGGGACCTGCTCGATTTCGGCGCTATGCGGCGGCGAGCGGCGAAAAGGCATGATGCCAGGCTCGCCGCCTGGGAGGAACTAGCCGCGCTGCACCCGCCGGCCCGCCCGTTGTCCGACTTCGTCGCCCGCCACGAGTCCGATCCCGGTGGCTACTCCTTGGCGGACGCCAAGAGAGAGCACCTGGCCCAGCCGCTGGTGCAGGACGTGGCGCAGCGGGCCGTCTCGGGCGACCCGCACTTCGACACATCGTTCCTATTCAATGACCCGGTCGCGTACTTCGCGCAGGAGCACGAGGAAGCCCGGCAGTCGTCGGTCCAGTGCGCTGTGCCCGGCTCTGCCCTGGTCACCCTCGACGGTGTGTGGATGGATGCGGACCGCGACGGCTACTGGGAACAGGCCAACAATTATCTCGACGGCCTCCATGCCGGAGCCGTCGTCGTCGACCTGCTCTGTCACTGCTGATGTCCGGGGCCACGACTTGCGGTGCGTAGGGGAGTTGAACTCACAGTGGCTTGCGCCACGACGGCTTTCAAGTTCGATCGTCTCTCGGGATGAGCAGAACAGACACGCCACCAACATCCAGCGACCATGGCTGACCTCGCTTGAAGGCCGCGAGGCCCTCATCAAGGGCTCGCGCGCCCACCAGACCTGCGGCGTCTCTTAGCTTTTGCCACCCCTGCTCGTCGGAGCCGAAAGCCCGCCGTGATCGTTCCACGGAGCCATCCAGGGTCCTGACAGCCGCCGCGATGTCAGCCACCATCTGGCCAGCACTTCCCACGCCCTCCAGCGTCCACGACATCCACAAGCCCATGCGGCTACGGTCGCACCGGTATCGCGCGGCCACCAGCCAACCGCTTGGAGGGACGGAGCCTGTCCGGCCCGGTTTCCGTCTCATTCATCGGCGGTCATCGGCGTTCGGCCGGGACCGAGTGACCTGCCGGATTGGAGATCCGGACAAGCATGAACGCAGGTGAACGCTCCAGCACACGGCCCTGTCAACCGCCAACAGACTTGGAAAGCGTGTTGTCCGAGGTGCTGTTGCTGGGGAGCGGGCGTCAGCTGCTTGTCTCTGGGCCCCAGCGATCCGGTCCCACTCCGCGCCAGTCGATCCACGGCGCCGCCGCGACCTCGGCAGCGTCGAGCTCCAGACCGGCCCGGCGGAGGAACTCGACCAGGTCGCCGATGTTGTGGGCCAGGCCGAGGATTTCGCCGTCCACGCGCACGCGACGTCCACCCGTGGGCGACGGCGGGTGGACGATCACGCGAATGGGGCCGGCCATGCCTTCAGGATCATCCCCGGCGCACGGCCCCGCATGCGAGCGCGTCATTCGGGGACTCCCAGTCTCTGGTCGGTGGCAGGGGTCGCGGGGAAGCCCCACGGAGGTCGAGCGGGCCGATCACGTCGAGTCCCGGTCCGAAAGTCCCAGGATGCGCAGCTCCTGCCACGCCACAGGACTCGGCCGCTGCTGCTGCCAGTAGGGGTGGAAGAACACCTGAACCGACAGCCGATACAGGCGTCGGCGCAGCTTGGTGCGGCCGGGCTGGTCGGCGAGCTGCTGGTAGGTGGCACTCCACTCCTGCTGTGCCTGGGCGAGATCGGCGGGGAACGATCGCATGACCAAATTCAAGCATGTGTTCGATTTTTGCGTCCATCGAAGACGCCATTCACCCGTCACCACGGCGTCGCGCTGGCCGATGCGCCCGGTTCGCTCCAGCTCCTTGGAGTACCGGGGAGGCTCACTGCCGTCGATCCTCGCCCGTCGTTTAGGTCAGAATCTGACCTCTACTGCCTCTAGCGTCCTCCTTGCCGGCGGAACAAGGACCATGGAAGGCAGCGACCATGAGCGAGACCGTGACTGTCAACGAACTGGCCACCCACGACCCGGCCCACGACCCGGCCCACGACCCGGCCACCGGCGAGCGCGCCGACGTGCTGGAGGCGCTGGCCAAGCATCGGCACTTCCTGCGATTCACCACCCGCGACCTCACCGACGAGCAGGCCGGGCTCCGGACCACCGCCAGCCAGCTGTGCCTGGGCGGCCTGATCAAACATGTCGCCGCGGTCGAGCGAACCTGGGTGCAGTTCATCTTGGACGGCCCATCGGCGATGCCCGACTTCACCACCATGACCGAGGCCGACTGGGCCCGGCGGGCCGACGAGTTCCGGATGCTGCCCGGCGAGACACTGACCGGTGTGCTCGCCGACTACGCCGAGGTAGCCCGTCGGACCGACGAACTGGTCGTCACCCTGCCCGACCTGGACGCCACACAGCCACTACCGAATGCCCCGTGGTCCGAGTCGGGCGCGCGATGGACGGCCCGCCGGGTGCTGATGCACATCATCGCCGAGACCGCCCAGCACGCCGGCCACGCCGACATCATCCGCGAGTCCCTGGACGGCGCCAAGACCATGGGTTAGCCAGCGGCGCGGCAGGGCCTATCGCCCCCAACGGTCGGGAGCGACAAGCCCTGTGACCCGCCAACGCCTTGCCCCGTAATCCGCGGCTCGACAAGGGCTCTCCCAGCCGTGAACGGTTCGTGCTCTGCCCGTGGGGACCGGGATCGCCGGAACGGGGCGCTTCTTTCCGCCGGACAGCAGCGCAACGGCACCCCGGTGGAGCCGCGGAACTTCACCCGCGAGTTGGACCGCCGCTGCGAGCGCGCCGGCGTCCGCCGGATTCGCGTGCACGACACCCGCCACACGTGCGCCTCGCTCCCCGCCGCCCTCGACGCCCACCCTCGGATCGCGATGCAGATCCTGTGTCCGGCACGTCCTGGGGGGACTTTCGTGATCATTGCCGCCGAGAGCCTTCCCGAGCTTCCGGAGGGCCCGCCGGGTGTCCGCCGAGGGGACGTGCGTGTATTCGGCGGGGATCGTCTGACGCCCCATTGTGATTCGCGGGTGTACAACCCCGTGCGGATGCCGGCTGTCTGTAAGGCGCCGGGGGGATGTGCCTTCGGTGCCTTTCCGTAAGGAGATTGGGGATCAGGTGGGGAAGCGGGTCTGGAGAGTCGTCGTAGCCGGTGGTGCGGCGGCGCTGTTCACGGCCGTGGCCGCGGCGCCTGCCGGGGCGGCCGAGGGTGGGGTCTCGTTCACCCGTGTCCAGGTGAACGGCGGCAAGCCGATTGTGATCGGGGTGTCGACGGAGGTTGCGGTG
This sequence comes from Streptomyces sp. WI03-4A, assembly GCF_033792105.1. Taxonomy (NCBI): domain Bacteria; kingdom Bacillati; phylum Actinomycetota; class Actinomycetes; order Kitasatosporales; family Streptomycetaceae; genus Streptomyces; species Streptomyces sp. WI03-4A. The sequence goes on along the minus strand of NZ_JARAUO010000010.1, from coordinate 33,542 downwards.
CCCGCCTCCTTCCGGATGGCGACCACTCACAAGTGGAAGTGGCCGGCGGTGTTCCTGTACCGCGGTGGTTCAGGTGATCGGCTGTGGCACGCCATCGAGACGAGCGACTGCATCAACGTGAGCTCGGGCGTCTGCGACTTCAACGAGACGATGTACTTCGACCCGAGCGTGTGGGACATGCGTAACAGCGAGGCCGGGGCCTGGAAGGTCGGAGCCGAGGTGTCCTTCGAGGGCGGCGGTGGTGACACCGACGACAAGGGTCTGACGGTCCTCGTCAAGCGCAACTCCCGTCTGACCGTCAACGCCTCGCCCGAGCCGGTGGCCAAGGACAAAACCATCACCGTGACCGGAAAGGTCACGCGGGCCAACTGGGAGACCAGGAAGTACGCCTCCTACGGAGGCCGCCTGGTGAGTCTGCAGTTCAAGCCTGCCGGCACCGCCGCCTACACCACGGTGAAGAAGGTGTACGCGAACGGCTCTGGTGATCTCAGGACCACCGTGAAGGCCTCCAAGACGGGTACGTGGCGCTGGGTGTACTACGGCAACACCACCACCGGGCCGTCGGCGTCGTCCGGGGACAACGTCGTGGTGAAGTGATGTCCGCGGGGCCGGCGGGCTGGTGAGGGCCGAGCCAGCAGTAACGGCTGCGACGGTAAAGGCGTAGGGTCCGCCGCGATCGCAGCGGACCCGACGTCTTGCGCCGGCCGACTGCGAGCGAAGAGGTCGTGCCAGGTCCGTGCCGGACTCTGCGGGGAACCCCGGGGAACACCGGCACATCACATGGCCTCGCACCAAAACCGCTCAGCAGCAGGTACGCCTCAGATCACCTCAGCTTTCCAAGCTGAGGGCTCAGGACGCCGGAGCCAAGGCGGCGTCAGTTGTTGAGGACCGAGCCGTACCGCGGGGTGCCCGCCGTGGAAACCCCGATGGCCGACGGGCCGAAGGAGAGCGCCCCGGCCGTTGTCGGTCCGGCGGAGGCGCCGCGCAGCGACCAGACCGCGCCGTCGCCCGCGTTCTCGCCCGGGCCTCCCACGGTCAGCTCGGCGCGGTGGTCACCGGAGTGGTCGGCGAGCAGGACCCGTGCGCCGAAGCTGTCGCCCTTCTCGGCCGTGCCGGGGACGCCCGCGGTGTTCTGGGTGTACGACGCCGCGCTCTTGGTCGTCAGTCCGGAGGCGCTGCCCCGCAGAACGGTGACCGATCCGGTGCCGGAGTCCTCGCCGGACGCACCGATCGCCAGGTCCTTGAACCCGTCCCCGTCCACGTCGCCCAGGAAGACGCTGCTGCCGAAGGCGTCGCCCGCCTCGGCCGCGCCCGGCACGCCCGGCGTGTCCTGGTCGAGGACCAGCGGGGCGCGGGAGGTGTCCTCGCCGCCCGGTCCGCCGTAGACCACGGTGACCTTGCCGCCCTTGGCCCCCGCCGGGTCGGCGGAGGTCTCGGCCGGATTGCCGATGGCGATGTCGGCGTACCCGTCCTTGTCGATGTCACCGACCGCCGAGACCGTACCGGCGGGCAGTTCCTGCCACCAGTCGGTGTAGTTGCCGATGGACGGGTCGGTGACCAGGTGGGTGACGGCGGCACCGGTGCGGGGCTGTCGGCCGTGCACCACCAGGCTGGCGGACCAGGCGGGGGAGATCCGCCCGGCGGACACGGAGGTGACGCCGTACGACGGGGAGTAGGGGGCGGGGAAGCCCGCGCCCGAGCCGCCCTGGAACGAGCCGGACCGGGTGACGGGGCCGTTGACGAAGCTCAGGGCGCAGGAACCGGTGGAACCGATCACGACGTCGAGGTCGCCGTCACCGTCGAGGTCGCCCACGGCCAGGGCCTGCCCGTAGCGGTCCGTTTCCGACTTCCCGTAGTTGACGACCGTGCGAGCCCCGGAGAGCCCGGACGGGGAGCCCCAGACGGCGACCACCGCGCCGCCGTTGGTGTCGCCGTCGACGTCCTCGCCGGGCGCGCCGATCAGGAGGTCGGCGTAGCCGTCCTTGTTCAGGTCGGCGGAGGCCACGGCGCTGCCGAACGCGTCGTCCGCCTCGGCGGTGCCGGGCACGCCGGCCGTGTTCTGGGTGATCAGGGTGCGGGTGGCCGTCTTCAGCCCGGTGGAGCTGCCGTAGACGACCGAGACGGCACCCGCCTTGGACCGGCCGCCGACCGTCGCGCCGGGGGCGCCGATCGCGAGGTCGGCGCGGCCGTCGCCGTTGAAGTCGTACGGGGCGGCGGCCGCGGTCGCGTGGGCGGTGGGGACGGTCAGGGTGAGCGGGGCCAGCATGCCGGCGACGGCGACGGCGAGAACGCGTGTACGCATGGAGTTACCTCGGGGAGGCTCGGGGCGGGGGTGTGTCACTGGGCGATGGCCCAGGCGAACTCACCGATGCCCTGCACGGAGACGTCGCGGGCGCCGATGAACTTGGCGGAGTCGGTGGTCAGGCCGGAGGCGGTGCCGCGCAGGATCGTGACGGCGCCGTAGCCGTTCTCGCCGCCGGCGCCGGTGACCAGGTCGGCCTTGCCGTTCTTGTTGATGTCGACCAGCCGCACCGACTGGCCGAACTGGTCCCAGGCCTCGGAGCTGCCGGGAACGCCCGCCGTGTCCTGCGTCCAGGTCTTGACGCCCTTGGTGGTCAGGCCCGAGGCGGAGCCGAACAGGACGGTCACCGCGCCGGCCTCACCGACCGTGCCCACGTCCTCGCCGGGTGCGCCGACCGCGACGTCGCCGTAGCCGTCACCGTTGATGTCACCGGTGCTGATCGACGAGCCGAACAGGTCATCGGCCTCGCCGGCCCCGGGCACCCCCGCGGTGTCCTGGTGGATCACGGTCGGCGTCTGGGCGGGGTCGGGACCGTTCGGGCCGCCGTACCAGACGGAGATCTGGCCGCCCTTGTGGCCGGTCTTCTTGAGCGTGCTGGGGTCCGTGGGGTCGCCGAGGACCACGTCGCCGTAGCCGTCGCCGTTGATGTCACCGATCGAGCCGGGCAGACCGTCGGCGTTCGGCAGGTCCTTCATGACCTGCTTGTAGCCGTTCCAGGTGAAGTACCTGATGTCGCCGCCCTCGTCGCCGTCGACGAGGAAGGGGTAGATGCGCTCGGCGGCGCGATCGCCGTTCAGGTCGCCCGCGAACACGTTGGTGGTGGTGCCCAGTTCGCCGACACGGAGGTTGTTCACCGGGGTGCCCGTGCGCGTGAAGGGGCCCTTGTAGACGCGGGTCTGGGTCCGCCCGGTCAGGGTGACGTCGTTCTTCCCGTCCCCGTCGAAGTCGGCGACCGCGATGCCGGCCGCGAAGTTGTTCCACTCGTCGAGAGTGGACGGCTGGGGCACCACGGCGCCGCCGGACAGGCCGGACTTGCCGCCCCACAGGATGGTGGCGCTGCCCACGCCGTCCCGGTCGCCGATGGACTCGTTCGGGGCGCCCACGACGAGGTCGGAGTAGCCGTCGCCGTCGAGGTCGCCGGCGGCCAGGCTCTCGCCGAAGAGGTCCCCCGCTTCGGCGGTGCCCGGCACACCGGCGGAGTTCTGCGTGATGACGGCGCGCCTGGCGGCCGAGACGCCCGAGGACGATCCGTAGAGCACGACGACCGCACCGGCCTGCTGTGCCGTGCCGACCTGGTGGCCGGCGGCGCTCAGGGCGATGTCCAGGTAGCCGTCGCCGTTGAAGTCGCCGGCCAGACGGGAGGGCGCGGCGGCGGCGGGGGTGAGGGGCAGGGCGGTGAGCAGGCCGGTGGTCAGGATGGCAGCCAGCAGCGGGACGCGCTTACGCAAGACAGGACTCCGGGTGGGAAGAGGCCGGGCCCGCGAGGTGATGGGCCCGACCGGGATGAGCGGGACGAGGGGTGGTCAGTCGGCGAAGACGGCGCCGGACCGCGGGGCACCCGAGGCGGAGACGCCGGCGGTGGCCGTGCGGTACGGCACGACGATCCGGCCGGCGTCCTTCTGGCCGCTGACGTGGGCACCGGGTGCCGAGGTGGCGACGTCGCCGTTGAAGTCAGCCTTCGCGACCTTGGCGGAGTCCACCGCGGTCGCGGGGGAGGCGGCGAAGGTGAGCGGACCACCACCCGTCAGCGCGGCAGTGGTGGCCGTCGCGAGAGCGAGTCGGCGGTGCTTGTGCATGCTGTTTCTCCTGCGGCATGCAGGGGATGCCTGGCGGGCATCCGCAGTCGACGGGCTGCGGCTCCCCCGTGTTCGACCTGAGTTGCCCGCGGTTCACAGGAGAGCGGCGATCAGGAGACCTGGGCCGGGGCGTAAAGGTTGTACATGAGTTCGGTAATTTTTTCGGGGCTGTTGTGACCGGCTCAGGCACGGCGCCGGGATACGACACCGGCGAGCGCGAGCAACTGCGCGAGCATCGACCGGACGCTGACCGAGCGGGCGGGAGTCCGGTGCTGCGCGGCTCGTCTACGTGTGTCTCGGTGCTCGACGTCCCGGCCGGAGCGTGGTGAAGTCGTGTTGCTCGTCACGGAGGGCGGCGAGGAGCACCATCGCCGCCAGGCCGAACGCGTTCTCGGCCGCGGCCGTGCGCTCCTCGTCGGCGAAGTCGTCGAAGAACTGGTCCTCGTCCGGCCTGGCGTTCCCGAGGAAGGTCAGCGTGGTCGTGCCCGCCCGCGCCGCGTACTCCCACTGCGCCTCGCTCGGCAGCCGGAACGGCCATGTCCTCAGCAGGTCGTCCAGGTCGTCCTCCAACCTGGCCGCGGTCGTCAGCGACTCGGTGAAGCTGTCCTCGTACTTGGGGAGCCAGTGCCGTACCTGCGCCACCGTGAGCGGGTGCCGGGCCATCAGGAACGGCTCGACCCGGAACGTCCCCCGGGCACCGCCCGGAAGACCGCTCCGGAAGGGGTGTGCCGCCCAGCCGGTCGGCCGGCCACGATCTCTTCAGCCCACATGGTGGCGGACGCTGGCAGTCGGGAGTCCGGCCTCCCGGACCCGGGATCCCGTGCGCTCGGCGGAGAGACGCCTCATGTGCCCGCTCAGCGGCCCCTCCGTCGGCCCTTCGCCCGGCGGGGGTACGGGAAGAGGCGGGGGCTGCGTTTGGCGGCCACGTCTTCCATCCAGCCGAAGAGGAGGATCGCCAGGCAGATCAGGGGGACGGCTATCGCCAGGGGCGTCCACTGGCTCATGAGCAGCCACTGGGCGTGGTGGTAGAAGAAGTCGTTGCTCCACAGCGGGTCGATCAGGGGCTCGGTGAGGACCAGGGCGAACGAGTGCCACAGGTACACCGAGACCGCGCGCGAGTTGAGCAGGCTGATCACGCCGTTGAACCGCTCCAGCGGCTTGGGCCACCGTTCCCAGGAGGGGCTCAGGTGGAGCAGCAGCAGCACCGCGCCGAACGACCAGATCGCCTGGGCGACCGGGACCGCCTCCAGGTCGTGCCCGGTCCGGGGGTCGTCCACCGGTGACTGCATCAGCCACCAGAAGCCGAACATGAGCACCAGCGGGGCGATGGACGGGACGACGTACTGGGGGATCTTGCGGAGCAGGCCCTCCGCGTGGGCCATGCCGAGCAGCCAGCAGGCGCCGAAGGTGGTGAAGTCGGTGGCGGCCTCCATCAGCCGGCCGGACTGGTCGACCAGGCCGGAGTTGATGAAGACGGCGAGCGCCAGCGGCACCAGCAGGGTGACCCAGGGCAGCTTGCGCATCGCCTTGAGCATGAGCGGCGACAGCAGGACGTACCAGAGGTAGGCGCGCAGGTACCAGAGCGGGACGCAGATCTGTTCGGCCCAGGAGCTCGGCAGGTGCCCGCCGAAGGTGTGCAGCGTGGCCCCGAACGGCGGCTCGCTGAACGGCAGGATCCAGTAGAGCAGGTCGCCGTACCACCAGTTGGGGTGGTGCGGGTCGGGCCGCCAGCCCTCCAGGAACATCAGCGGCACCACGACCGCGCCGAACAGCCACATCGGCGGCAGCAGCCGGCGCAGTCGGCCGCGGATCACGCTCAGCGCCGGCCGCTTGAGGGACCGCACCATCAGCGACCCGGCCAGCGCGAACATGACGCCCATGGAGGGGAAGACGATCGGCAGCCAGGTCCAGCTGAAGTTGTGGTAGACGACCACGCGGACCAGGGCGAGCGCCCGCAGCAGGTCGAGGTAGCGGTCGCGGCCGGGCTTGCGCGCGGCCGCCGGGGCGGCCTCCTCAGGTGCCTCGGGCGCCTGGGGTTCCGCGGTGCGCTGCGTGGGGAACACGGCCGGGTCCATCACCCGCAGGGCCATGGTCTCGGAGGAGTCCTGGATGCCGTAGGCACCTGGTTCCACGGTACTCACGAAGACATCGCCCCCGTCGTGACGTCGAGCCCGACCTCACCGGTGCGGCGCAGCTTCTGCCAGCGCAACCGGCCTCCGGTCAGAGCGGTGATGGCGGACTGCAGCAGCACCATGTACATGAGCACCCGGTAGACCACCTGTTGGGCGGGCAGCGTGATCAGGTGCCACGCCTTCTCCTTGTCCAGGTGGAAGGACCACCAGGCGCAGACGGCCTGCAGCGCCATCACGGCGAACCACGCGGCCAGGGTCTTGTAGGCGTCGACGAAGACCACGCCGTAGACCATGCCGATGTCGATGGCGGGCGCGAGCAGCGGGGTGATCACCATGAACAGGGCCACGAAGGGCAGTCCCACCCGGCCGAAGTGGCCGGCCGGACCGCGCTCCAGCAGCGAGTGCCGGTGCTTCCACATCGCCTGCATGGTGCCGTAGCTCCAGCGGTAGCGCTGCGACCACAGCTGCTTCATGCTGACGGGCGCCTCGGTCCAGGCGCGGGCGTCCTCGGCGTAGACGACCTTCCAGCCGGCCCGGTGCAGGGCCATGGTCACGTCGGTGTCCTCGGCGAGCGTGTCGTCGCTCATGCCGCCCGCCTGCTCCAGTGCCGTACGGCGGAAGCCGCCCACGGCGCCGGGGATCGTCGGCATGCAGTTGAGCACGTCGTACATGCGGCGGTCGAGGTTGAAGCCCATCACGTACTCGATGTGCTGCCAGGCGCCGATCAGCGTGTCGCGGTTGCCGACCTTGGCGTTGCCGGCCACCGCGCCGACGCGCGGGTCGCCGAAGGGCTGCACCAGTTCCCGGACGGTGGACGGTTCGAAGACGGTGTCGCCGTCCATCATGACGATCAGGTCGTACGAGGCGGCGGCCACACCGGTGTTGAGGGCGGCCGGCTTGCCGCTGTTGGGCTGCCGGATCAGCCGGACCATGGGCAGGTCCAGCTCCTCCACGATGGCGGAGGTGTCGTCGGTCGAACCGTCGTCGACCACGATGACCTCGATGGGGTGGTCGCTTCTGGCCAGGGAGAGCAGGGTGTTGGTGATGCACTCCTGCTCGTTGTACGCGGGCACGACCACGGTGACCGGTTCGGTGACCGGGTCGCCCCAGGAGAAGCCCTTCTTGCGGGTGCGCCGCACATGGACGGCGGAGAGCACCAGCATCAGCGCGAACCGCGCCATGACGAGTACACCGATGACGGCGAGCAGACCGACCAGCCACGGCATCAGCCACACCGAGGCGGTGGTGCACCACAGGAACGCCTTGCCGACCCACAGGCTGAAGCTGCTGACCTCGGTGTTGGCGGAGCCGGTGCCCAGCGCCTCGCCGATGGTCTTGAAGGTGTAGCCCTGGGCCTTGAGCTTGTCGATGATGACCGGCAGCGCGGCCAGCGTCTCGGCCCGGTCGCCGCCCGCGTCGTGCAGCAGGATCATCTGGCCCTGGCCGGGGAGGTCGGGCATGGCGGCCTTGACGATGGAGTCGACGCCGGGGCGCTTCCAGTCGTCGGTGTCCTTGTCGATGAAGGCGGTCAGGTACCCCTCGGAGCCGGCCTGCTTGGTCACCGGCCACGACCAGTCGTCCAGCGCGTCCACGGTGGAGGAGTAGGGCGGGCGGAACAGGCTGGAGTGGATGCCGGCGACGCCGGCCAGGGCGAGCTGGGTCTCGCCCAGTTCCCAGGTGAGCCGGCTGCCGGAGTGCAGCGCGAGGTCGGGGTGGGTGAAGGTGTGCAGACCGATCTCGTGGCCGCCGGCCACGATCTGGCGGATCAGCGCCGGGTTGCGGGTGACCATCGAGCCGGTGACGAAGAAGTCGGCGCGGATGTCCTCGTCCTGGAGCACCTTGAGGATCTTCGGCGTCCACCGGGCGGACGGGCCGTCGTCGAAGGACAGGACGACGGTCTTGTCCGGGATCGTGTAGTTGACCGGTTCGTCGTTCTTGTCGCCGCGCGCGTCGACGACCGGGCCGCCCTCCAGCACGCTGGTCGGGACGGTCTTCTTGTCCACGGAGACGGCGATGCGCTCGTCGTGGAAAACCTCGTTGTTCGCCATGCCCCGGAGCACCATCAGCGCCAGCAGGGTCGCCAGTACGGTCACCGGCAGGAAGAAACGCAGGGGTGGTGCGGCGAGTCGGCGCGGCCGGGCGATGGACTGCCGGGAGCGTTGACGGCGGGAGCGGGACATGGACTTCCTGGTCGGTCGCGTCTGAACTACTGCGCGGGGGCGGTCACGGAGCTCGACGCTCCCGTGCCGGCCGCCGTCGTGGCGGGGAGCGACGCGGTGGCGTCGGGGGTGAGCGCCGGTGCGGTGGCGGTCGCGGTGCCGGGCACCGCCGTAACTCCCGCCGCGCCGACGGGGACTGACGCGGTGGCGTCGGGGAGGGCCGCTGTAGCGGTGGTGGTGCCCTGGCCGGCCCCGGCGGCGCCGGGGGCCGCGGGCAGCGGCGCGTTCAGGTACTGGCTGGGCGGCGTGGTGTCCGCGGTGCGGGGGACGGTGAGCCCGGGTGCCTGCGACTGGGTGCCGACCAGGCCGAAGATCATCGCCACCACGAATCCGGTGCAGACGATGCCCAGCAGCCAGCCGAGCCCGCGCAGTCGGCGTCCGCGCAGACCGGTCTGGTCCACAAAGACGGGTGCCGGCTCGACCTCCGTGGAGGTACTGGTCATCGGCAGCTCGAGCCTTCTTTCAGGGTGTTACGACTGCAGGCTCGGCGCCGCCGAAAGCAGTGAGGTGCGGAAATGCTGAGAATACTTATGAATTGGGGAGTAAATGGACACCAGCCAAGCTGTCCGGAATCATCTAACTAGATTAATATGAAGATTCAGTGAATGTCACGCGGGTCTCGTAGAGTTGCATGACGCCGCACCCTCCTTTTACCTCCTGTTCGATGGGACCCGCACGTATGGCCATATCCCGCCGCCGCAACCGCCTCACGGTCGCCGCGCTCCTCATGGCCGCCGTGACACTCCTGGTGGACGCCTGCGGCAGCGGGGAAAGCGGCGCCGGGCCGGGCAAGGCCACCACCGCGGCCACGCACTTCGAGGTCTCGTCCCTGCGCGAGCCGTCCGGCCGCGCGCTGGGCGTCGTCGACGACAAGACGCCCTGGCAGTACGGCATCGTCGACTCCTTCACCAAGGAGGCCGGGCGGGCCCCCGACATCCGCGAGTACTACAGCTCCTGGAGCGACGACTTCGACACGGAGGGCAACGCCTTCCTGTGGCAGCACGGCCAGTTGCCCATGATGGCGCTGGTGCCCTCCGACGTCGCGCTCGCCGACATCGCCCAGGGCAAGGAGGACGCGTACATCCGCCGGCTGGCGGGACAGATCGCTGCCTACGACGGCCCGCTGGCCCTCTCCTTCGCCGGCGAGATGAACGGTCCGTGGAACTCCTGGGGCCCCAAGCACACCAAGGCCGCCGACTTCGTCGCGGCGTGGAAGCACGTGCACGAGGTCTTCGCCGCACAGCACGTCACCAACGTGCTCTGGGTGTGGACCCCGCACGTGGTCGACTCGGGCACCCCGGCCGAGTTGCGCCCCTACTACCCGGGCGACGCCTACGTCGACTGGGTCGGCCTCATCGGCTACTACGGACCGATCGACGGCGTCGCCTTCTCCAGCCTGTTCACCCCCTCCCTGCACCAGATCGCCGCCTTCTCCCACAAGCCGGTGCTGATCGCGGAGACCGGCGTGGCGGAGAGCGGCCAGAAGCAGGCGCGCATCCGCGACCTGTTCCGGGGTGCCGCGAAAGCCGGTGTCATCGGGCTCGTCTGGTACGACCAGCGCAAGGACTGGCCGGGCGGCAAGCAGTTGATGGACTGGCGGATCAGCACCTCGATGGGGGCGCTCGCCGCGTTCAAGGTGGAGTCGGGCCGCTACGGCTTCGGTCACTCGTTCAAGACCGGCTGATCCAGGGGCAGACGGGGAAGTCCGGGCGCAGGGCCGCACGGAACGACATTTATCGTGGCGCATCACTGCGGCTGACGCATGCGGATGCCCGACCAGGGGAGATCACGGAGATGACGACGGAATCGTCGCCGGGCCAGGGGGCTCCGCAGGAGGACGGCTGGGCCTTCCGGCCCCGCAGGTCGGCGGCGGGCCCGCAGCCCTACGGGGGACGGCGGCAGCCGGAGCCGGCCGCGCCGTGGGACGAACAGTCGTCGGACGCGACGTGGGACGACCGGTCGTCGGACGTGGCGTGGGACGGCGGGGCGCCGGGCGAGCGGTACGGCGCGTCGACGGGCGAGCGGTACGGCGCCTCGTCGGACCAGCGGTACGACACCTCGTCGGCCGCGCCGTGGGACGGCCGGGCGGGGGCCGGGCGGCACGGCGGAGCGTCGGGCGAGCCCTACGGCGGTGCGGCGGCCGGACCCTGGGACGGCCGGCCGGTGGCCGAGCGGTACGGCACGCCGTCGGCCGCGTCGTGGGACAGCCGGGCTTCGGACGGACCGGGGGACGGCAGGTCGCCGGGCGAGCCGTCCGGCAGGTCCGCCGGCACGCGGTGGGACTCCACCATGCCGCTGCGGTTCCCCGAGCCCCGCACCGGTGCCCACGAGGACCTGCCCGAGCCGGAGCGCCGGACACCCCTGCGCCGCCCCGAGCCGGCCGCCGCGCGACCGGAGCCGCAGCCGCAGCCACTTGCCGACGCGAACGGCAGAAAGGCCGGGAAGGCCGGGAAGACCAAGCGGGGCGGCAGGATCGCGCTCGTCCTCGCCGTCCTCGTCGCCGCCGGCGGGGCCGCGGCCGTCATGTTCAGGCAGGAGGAGGCCCTCGCCGTCGCCTCGAAGAACCTGACGCAGGCGTGGCAGATACCGGCGCCGGCCGCCGACGACGCGCTGGTCGGCAGCTGGCTCACCGACAAGCTGCTCGTCCGGGCGAGCACCCGGGGCGGCCTGCGGGCCTACGGCCTCACCGACGGCAAGGAGGTGTGGCGCTCCGCGTCCTCCGCCACCGCCGCCCAGCGCGGTGCCGTCCCCTGCGGGATGTCCCCGACGCTCAGCGCCCAGGGCATCGGCACGGTCGCCTTCGGCAAGGACGGCAGTACCTGCACCTGGCTGGCCGGCGTCCGGGCGTCCACCGGCAAGATCCTCTGGTCCATGCCGCTGACCAGCAAGAGGCATCCGGCGGCGGCGACCGCCACGACCTATGTGCAGGGCAGTGTCGCCACCGTCGTCAGCGAGAACTTCCTCGGCGGTGTGGACGTCCGCACCGGCAGCCGCGTGTGGGGTTACAAGGCCCGCGGTCACTACTGCAACGCCTACGACTGGGGCGCGAACGGCGTCGTGCTGGTGGACGACTACTGCCTCGACCAGAAGACCAGGTTCACCCTGACCTCGTACGACGGGAAGACCGGGAAGGTGATCTGGCGGAAGTCCGAGAAGGCCCACTCGGACGTGACGCACATCCTGTCCGGCTCGCCGCTGGTCGCCGCCGTCCACACGGCACGCCAGGACGCCGTGCGGGTCCTCGGCACCACCGGGACCGGCCGCAAACTGGCCGTGGGCGACGACGAACTCACGCCCGGCAACGACTCCGGCGCCGACCACTCCGCCCGGCTCTACGGCGACGTCCTGGTCACCCCGGCGTCGTCCGCCGGCAAGGCGGTGCTCGACGGCTTCGACACCAGGACCGGCCGCAAGCTCTGGACCCTGCGCTCCGCGGCACTCGCCGTCCCCGCGTCCGGCGCGGACGGCAAGGTGTACGCGGTCGCCGCGTCCGGCACCCCGCAGTTCGTCACCATCGACCCGCGCACCGGTCGCACCACCCCGGTCGCGGGACTGCCGGTGGGAACGGGCAAGTGGAACTTCGGCGCCGGCACGGTGTACGTCACCCCGGACGGCGGCGTGCTCGAACTCAACGCCCTCGGCTCGAACGGCGGCGTACGGCTCTACCGGTAGGGCGCGGCGTTCAGGGGCCAGGCCGGGTGGGGTCGGGCCCCTGGTCAGCGCTTCAGTGGGGTTCCTTTCGTCTGCTGCGGACGACCCAGGTCGCTCCGCCGATGGCCAGGGCTATCGGCCACTCCAGGGCTCCCGCCACGGTCAGGGCTCCGAGGCCGCCGTAGAAGAGCATGTCGCGGGCCGGCACCTTCTGCAGGCTCGCGGGCAGGTTCTCCACGCTCGGGTACGGGACCGGGACCGCGGGGTGGAACGTGCGAGTGTGCAGGTGCAGGCCCGTGCCGTCGGGGTGGCCCTGTCCGGGGCGTGCCCGCTGGGCCCGCGCGGGTCCGGTCGGTGTCCGCCCGCTCCGGGTCCCGTGCCGCGCCTTCTCCGCCCGCACGCGCTCCGCGGGCTCCATCGTGGTCAGGGCGGCGTCGGAGTACCTCCTGCGGGCCCGTTCCCGCTCGGCGGGCTCGAGCACGGTCTGAGCTGCCGTAACCATCCCGTCTCCTCCTCTCCTGCGAGTCGGTCGGGTTCTCCCTTCCATGGTCGCTCGCCGCACGGCGAGCCTCCTGGCGAGGGGCGCGGGATTTGCCGGATCCGCGGTCAGTCCTGCTCGGCCAGCCACTTCACGACCGCTTCACCGTGCCCGGCCGTCCGCGCGTAGAACGCCGTCAGCTCCCGGTGCGCCGCCGCGAACGCCCCGCGGGCCTCGGGCTCCGCGTCCGCGCCGCCGTAGCGGGGCAGCAGTTCGTCCCGGGCGCTCCCCCACAGCGCCGCGAAGTCGGCCGTCGCCAGGAAGTCCGACACCTGGTGCACCTGGGCCGCCGTCAGGACCAGGAACGGCTGCCGGTGCGGGTCGGGGTGGAGGACCGGCCGGCCGCCGAGCACGACCTGGGACCCCGGCCCGGCCGGGGTGGGGTGCGGGGTGCCGCCGGAGTACAGGACCTCCTGGTCCGGGCGGCATCGGTCGTGTACCTCGGCGCGGTGCCGGCCGGTGCGCCGGCAGACCGTCCGCAGGTCGTCATGGAACAGCCGTTCCAACCAGGTGACGCTGTTGCGCAGTGCCGGCGGCGGCACCGCTCTCAGGTGCAGGTACGTGCTCATCACAGAAGGAGCGCACGGGGGCGGCGAAGCATCACACCGCCGGGCTCACCTGCGCCGTGGGAGCCCTGGTGTCCGTGACGCCTCTGTGAGGGCGCGCGCTGGGAGACGTGAGGGCCGTCGGCGTGACCCGGACGCGCCGACGGCGACGGACCGCTGTGGGACGTGGCCCCCGACGCCTGGCTGGAGACAGCCCGCGACCTGGGGCGGTTCCGGGGGGACGGCGCCGGTTTCCGAGGCTGGACGGCCGCCTCGCACGGCACCGGGCCCTTGACCACCTGCGCCGCCGGCGGGTACGGCCCCGGTCCGCGGCGATCGAGCAGGACCTGCTGGAGCTGCCCGGCCCGCGCAGCACCTGTGACCAGGCACTGGAGTCCCTCTCGACCGAGTGGCCGCTGGAACAAGGGCGACGGCAACGGCGACGACAGCCGTTGACGTCCGCCGGACAGCCCGCTTCCCCTCACGCCCCCACGTAAGCCGCCAGATGCTCGGCCGTGACGGTCGTGCGGGCCCGCACCAGGTCGGCGGGAGTGCCCTCGAAGACGACCCGGCCGCCGTCGTGGCCGGCGCCGGGGCCCAGGTCGATGATCCAGTCCGCGTGGGCCATGACCGCCTGGTGGTGCTCGACGACGATGACCGACTTGCCGGAGTCGACCAGGCGGTCCAGCAGGCCGAGCAGTTGCTCGACGTCGGCGAGGTGGAGGCCGGCGGTGGGCTCGTCCAGGACGTAGACGCCGCCCTTGTCCGCCATGTGCGTGGCCAGCTTGAGCCGCTGCCGCTCGCCGCCGGACAGCGTGGTGAGCGGCTGCCCGATGGTGAGGTAGCCGAGGCCCACGTCGGCCAGTCGCCGCAGGATGCGGTGGGCGGCCGGGATGTGGGCGTCGCCCGCGCCGAAGAACTCCTCGGCCTCGGTCACCGACATCGCCAGCACCTCGCTGATGTCGCGGCCGCCGAGGTGGTAGTCGAGGACCGACGCCTCGAACCGCTTCCCGTCGCACTCCTCGCAGGTGGTGGCGACGCCGGCCATCATCGCCAGGTCGGTGTAGACGACGCCGGCACCGTTGCAGGTGGGGCAGGCGCCCTCGGAGTTGGCGCTGAACAGCGCCGGCTTCACGCCGTTGGCCTTGGCGAACGCCTTGCGGATCGGTTCGAGCAGTCCGGTGTACGTCGCCGGGTTGCTGCGGCGCGAGCCGCGGATCGGGCTCTGGTCGATCGACACCACGCCCGCGCCGGCCGGGATCGACCCGTGCACGAGCGAGCTCTTGCCGGAGCCGGCGACACCGGTGACGACGGTGAGCACGCCGAGCGGGACGTCGACGTCGACGTCGCGCAGGTTGTGCGTGGAGGCGCCGCGGATCTCCAACGCGCCGGTGGGCTCGCGCACCGTCTCCTTGAGGGCCGCGCGGTCGTCGAAGTGGCGCCCGGTGATGGTGCCGCTGGTCCGCAGCCCGTCGACGGTGCCCTCGAAGCAGACCGTGCCGCCCGCCGAGCCGGCACCGGGGCCGAGGTCCACGACGTGGTCGGCGATCGCGATGACCTCCGGCTTGTGCTCCACGACGAGCACCGTGTTCCCCTTGTCCCGCAGCCGCAGCAGCAGGTCGTTCATCCGCTGGATGTCGTGCGGGTGCAGGCCCGTGGTGGGCTCGTCGAAGACGTAGGTGACGTCGGTGAGCGAGGAGCCGAGGTGGCGGATCATCTTGGTGCGCTGCGCCTCGCCGCCCGACAGGGTGCCCGCCGGCCGGTCGAGGGAGAGGTAGCCGAGGCCGATCTCCACGAACGAGTCGAGGGTGTCCCCCAGCGCCTCCAGCAGCGGCGCCACCGAGGGCTCGTCGAGGTCCCGCACCCAGGCGGCCAGGTCGCTGATCTGCATCGCGCAGGCGTCGGCGATGCTGATGCCCCTGATCTTCGAGGACCGGGCGCCCTCGTTGAGCCGGGTGCCGTCGCAGTCGGGGCAGGCGGTGAAGGTGACCGCGCGGTCCACGAACTCGCGGATGTGCGGCTGCATGCCCTCGCGGTCCTTGGCGAGCATCGACTTCTGGATCCGCGGGATCAGACCCTCGTAGGTCATGTTGATGCCGGCGATCTTCATCCTGGTCGGCTCGCGGCGGAGGAAGTCGTGCAGCTCCTGCTCGCTGAAGGTGCTGATCGGCTTGTCCGGGTCGAAGAAGCCCGACTCGGCGTAGAGCCGCGAGTTCCAGCCGCCTCCCTTGTAGCCGGGAACCGTGATGGCGCCCTCGGTAAGGGACTTGGAGGCATCGTAGAGCTGGGTGAGGTCGAGGTCGGTGACCGTGCCCCGGCCCTCGCAGCGTGGGCACATGCCGCCGGTGATGCTGAAGCTGCGCCGCTCCTTGACGGTCTGCCCGGCGCGCTGCACGGTGACCGCGCCCGCCCCGCTGATGGAGGCGACGTTGAAGGAGAACGCCTTGGGCGAGCCGATGTGCGGGGTGCCGAGCCGGCTGAACAGGATCCGCAGCATCGCGTTGGCGTCGGTGGCGGTGCCGACCGTGGAGCGGGGGTCGGCGCCCATCCGCTGCTGGTCGACGGTGATCACGGTGGTCAGCCCGTCGAGCACGTCGACCTCGGGCCGGGCCAGCGTGGGCATGAAGCCCTGGACGAAGGCGCTGTACGTCTCGTTGATCAGCCGCTGCGACTCCGCGGCGACGGTGTCGAAGACCAGGGAGCTCTTGCCCGACCCGGAGACGCCGGTGAACACCGTCAGCCGGCGTTTGGGGAGGGCGACGCTGACGTCCTTGAGGTTGTTCTCGCGCGCGCCGTGCACCCGGATCAGATCGTGGCTGTCGGCGGCGTGCTGCTCGGCCGTCCGCGGGTCCGTGCTCGTGGCCATGCTCATCCTGTCCCCATCTTCTCCGTCGGCTCGCCCGGTTCACGCTAGCCCTCGCCCAGGGCCGGCGCTTCTCGATTCCTGACGGATCTCCGGCCGCTCCGCCCGGCCGGCCCGGGGCCCACCGCGGTGGGCCCGGCCGGCCGCCGCGGTCAGCCGAACTGGCCGGGCTGGTAGTCGCCGGCCGGCTGCTGGACGATGACGTTCAGCCGGTTGTAGGCGTTGATCAGGGCGATGAGCGAGACCAGGGCGGCGAGCTGGTCCTCGTCGTAGTGCTTGGCGGCGTTCGCCCACGCCTCGTCCGTCACGCCACCGGCCGCGTCGGCGATGCGGGTGCCCTGCTCGGTCAGTTCGAGGGCGGCGCGCTCGGCGTCGGTGAAGACCGTGGCCTCGCGCCAGGCGGCGACCAGGTTCAGGCGGACCGAGGTCTCCCCGGCGTGGGTGGCGTCCTTGGTGTGCATGTCGGTGCAGAAGCCGCAGCCGTTGATCTGGCTGGCGCGGATCTTCACCAGTTCCTGCGTCGCGGCCGGCAGCGCCGAGTCCACGACCGCCTTGCCGGCCGAGTTGATGTACCGCAGGAACTTGCCGGCGACCGGGTTGGCGAAGAGGTTCAAACGAGCGTCCATCGTGCTCTCCTATGCCGTGTGTGGGGGCTACACCTGAACGACGGAACCGATCGGCGTGATGTGACAGCCGTGAAGGTGACCCGCGTCACGTCCGCCCGGGTGCGCAGGAATCCTCGGAGAATGTGCGCAGGAGTGCCACACGGGGAGCACACGGTCTTCAGCAAGCATCGTTAGCGTGACTGGCCGCTCGATCCCACGTGCGAACGTGGCCAGGCCCCGGCCGAGGCCGCAGGCGCAGTCGACTCAGGAAGACCGCAAATGGACTACTGCTCCTCGTGCCGTCGGCATCTGAACGGCGCCCTGGTGTGCCCCGGGTGCGGCGCCTACGCCCCGGACATCGCTCCCCCCGCGACCGTCTCCATGCCCGCGTCCCGGCCGGCGTCGGGGGCCGGGAGGCCGAGCGCGGCGCCTGGCGGAACGGCCGGCCGGGCGGACGCCTTTGGCGGCTCGTGGTTCGACGGCGGTCTCCCCGGCGGCGGCGGTCTGCCCGAGGAGCCGGTGCCGGCCGGGCCGGAGGAGCCCGCGCACCCGCTGCCGGACGCCGACGTGGCCGGGCCGCCGCCCGCGTCGCGGGGGCGGGCGGCCCGGCGCCGTCAACTGGCCCGGTGGAAGAAGAACAAGCGGCGGGCCGCGGTCGCGACCACCATCGCGCTCGTCGGCGGCGGGCTGACCCTGGCCTCGCTCGACCGGCAGTCCCCCGCCCGGGCCCAGGCGGCCTCGGCGCCGGACGAGCGCGGCATGGGCTCCGTCGGCGGGCAGGCCACCGCCGACGCCGAGCCGGAGCCGGCGCCGCCGGGCACACACGCGTCGCCGGGCACCGCGCACCCCGCGCACGCCAAGGCGGCCGAGGCCGCCCGGCACCACGGAAGCCTCGCCGCACCCCGGACGGCTCCGTCGGACACCCACCCGGACGCCGCCGCCACACCGCTGCCCGCACAGGCCCCGGCCGCACGGCAGCACGCCGTCGCCCCCGTCTCCGGCGGCACGTCCGGCCACGACACCACGACCGGCACGACCACGGGCACCGCCACCACCAGCGGTGCCGGCACCGGCACCGGCAGCACGGCCCAGCAGCAGCCGGCCCCCGCCGCCACGCCCTCCAGTGGCGGCACGACGGACTCGTCGGCGCCCCGGACCAGCCCCTCCCCCGCGGCGACCTCGCCGTCCCAGCTCTGCCTGCTCGTGGTGTGCCTGGGCTGACGGCGTCCCCGGCCCCGGGCTCCCGCCCGCTCGCACCGGCTCACGCCGACCTCCGCCCGCTCCCGCTCAGTTGTTCCAGGTCTCGTCGTACGGGTCGTGCGGGGTCGGCACGGGGCGGGCGGAGACGACTTCCAGGTACGGGATCGGGCCGTTGTTGACCGGGTCGTGCATCAGACCGGGGCGGTAGGTGCCGGTGACCTCCAGCCAGGCGTCCGGCCGCAGGACCGGCGGCAGCTTGCCGGTCAGCGCGATCTTCACCGGCTGGGCGTCCGCCGCACAGCAGTTGAGGGCCATGCGGACCAGGAAGGGCGCTCCGCCGCGGTCCAGGGCGAGGAAGCCGGTGACCCGGACGGGGCGGCCGTGCAGGGAGTTTCCGTGGCCGTAGGCCGCGCGTGACGCGTAGTCGACCACGCTGAGCGGGACGGGGTCGGACGTCGACAACTTCCCGTAGCCGTACGGCTGTTTCAGGGCCGTTCCGCTGCGCAGCGCGCTGTAGGAACCCAGGGCGGGCGGGGCGACGAGGATGAGGGAGAGCAGCGGCAGCACGAGCAGCCACGAGATGCGGGGCTCGGGGTGGGCGTGGGCGTGGGCCTCTTCGGTCCCCTCCTCGGTGCCGTGGGCCGCGTGTTCGGTGCCGTGGGCCGCGCGGGCGCGCTTGCGCTCGTACCAGACCGTCGCCACGGCCGCCGCGATCAGCACCGCGCCCGAGGCGAGCAGCAGCGGTCGCAGGCCCGCCTTGACGTAGCGCAGGTACAGGTCGGTGGCGCCCGCGTGCAGCAGGGCGGCGCCGAGCAGGAACATCACCGCCGCCTGGGCCTGGCGGTTCACAGGAGCACCGCCCCGGTCAGGACCGCGCCCGCGACGGCCACCACGAAGGTGGCGGGCGCGAAGCGGAGCGCGAAGGAACGGCCGAAGGTGCCCGCCTGCATCGCGAAGAGCTTGAGGTCGATCATGGGGCCCACCACCAGGAACACCAGCTTGGCCGTCAGGGAGAACTGGGTGAGGGAGGCGGCGACGAACGCGTCCGCCTCCGAGCAGATGGACAGGAGCACGGCGAGCGCGGCGAGGGCGAGCACGGAGACGAGGGGGTTGTCGGCCGCCGTGCGCAGCCAGGTCGCCGGGACGACCGCCTTCAGCGTGGCCGCGGCCATCGCGCCGAGGACCAGGAAGCCACCCGCGTGCACGGCGTCGTGGCGGACCGAGTTCCAGAACGCCTCGCCCTTGGTGGCGCCCTCGTGCGCGCCGTGGGCCGGCGGCCGCAGCCAGTCCGTGCGGCCCAGGCGCTGCCACAGCCAGCCCATCGCGCAGGCGACGAGGAGGCCGCCGAGGAGCCGGCCCACCACCATCTCCGGGTCGCGGGGGAAGGCGACGGCCGTGGCGGTCAGGACGATCGGGTTGATCGCGGGGGCGGAGAGCAGGAAGGCGATGGCCGCCGCCGGGGTCACCCCCCGGCGCACCAATGCCCCGGCCACCGGGACGGATGCGCACTCGCAGCCCGGCAGCACCGCGCCCGCGATCCCGGCCACCGGCACCGCCAGGGCGGGGCGGCTCGGCAGGGCGCGGGCGAAGAAGGACGGGGGCACGAAGACCGCGATCGCCGCCGAGAGCAGGACGCCGAGGACGAGGAAGGGCAGCGCCTGCACGGTCACGGCCACGAAGACCGTCATCCAGCTCTGCATCAGGGGGGTGCCGAGCAGCCCGCGGATCGGGGACTGGGCGAGCACCGCCAGCAGCAGCGTCATGGTCAGGACCAGCGGTGAACTGAGGTGCCGCCCTTCGCGGCCGCCGTCCGGCGGGTGCGCCGGGCTGTGCGCCGGCGCGGCGGGCGGGGCGTCCTCGGTGATGGCCACGGATGGGTACCTCCGGCTGTGTGCTCCCGCTTGCTCCGTCTCCCGTCCTGGGTACGCGGCCGGGGGCGGGGGTGTTCACCTCGTTGCTGGAACCAACGGTCTTCTTGGGGCAGTCTTTCCCCTCGTGGCGAGCGTTCCGTATCAGGGCGGGTCCGGTGACGCGCCGGCGCAGATGGTGGTGTGCGGCGACGACGGCCTCGCGTACCGGCTGGCCGCCGAGTTGCGGGGTGTGCACGGGGAGCGGGTCACCCTCGTGGTGCCCCCCGACGGGCGTACGGCGCGGCCCCCGGTGGTGGGGCGGGCCCGTGCCGCCTCCGCCGCGCTGCTCGACCGCGTGGTCAGCGCCGCGGTCGGCCGCGGCGGGGGCAATGGGGGCAACGGATCCAACGGCGGCAACGGCACGGCGGGGACCGGCGGCAACGGGGGCAACGGCAACCGGGGCGACGGCGAGCGGGTGCTGGAGGCGGCCGAGCTGACGGAGGCCGTGCTCGCCGAGGCCGGGGTGGAGCGGGCCGCCGCGCTGGCGCTCGTCCATGACGACGACGAGACCAACATCCGGGCCGCGCTGACCGCCCGGCGGCTCAACCCGCGGCTGCGGCTCGTCCTGCGGCTCTACAACCGCCGGTTGGGCCAGCACATCGAGGAACTACTCGATCAGGCGGCCGCGTTGGCGCTCGGCGAGGGCTCGTCGGCCGACGCGGAGGCGTCCACGACCGTGCTGTCCGACGCCCACACCGCCGCGCCCGCGCTGGCGGCCGCCGCCGTCGCGGGCACCACCAAGGTCGTCCAGACCGACAGTCTGCTGCTGCGGGCCGTGGAGCGGCCGCCGTCCGCGAGCGGGCAGGCTCCCGGGGGGCTGTGCACCCTCGCCCTGCTCTCGCCCACCGGGCCGGGGACCGCCGGGGCGGACGGGTCCGGGAGCGGTGCGGAGCAGGAGCCGCGGCTGCTGCCGGACGACGAGGAGGTGCGGCGGGCGGCGGGGCGTGCCGCCGTGGTGCTGGAGCAGGTGTCGGCCGCGTCCGGCGGTGCCGCGTCGGCCACGGCGGGGCGCGGAGTGGGCGGGGTGCCGCCGCTCGCCTCCCTCTTCTCGCGGCGGCTGCGCTGGTCGCTGGCCGGGCTGGTGGCGTGTGTGGTGGGGCTCGCCGTGGCGCTGTGCGTGGTCACCAGGATCCCGGTGCTGAGCGCCTTCTATCTGACGTTGCTGGATCTGTTCGCAATCGACGATCCGGCGATCGGCGCGCCCCTCGGGCGGCAGATCCTGCAACTGCTCTCCGGGCTGGTCGGGTTGTTGCTGCTGCCGGTGCTGCTGGCCGCGGTGCTGGAGGCGCTCGGCACCTTCCGCACCGCCTCGGCACTGCGCAAGCCGCCCCGCGGGCTGGGCGGGCACGTCGTGCTGCTCGGGCTCGGGAAGATCGGCACGCGGGTGCTCACCCGGCTGCGGGAGCTGGGCGTGGCCGTGGTGTGCGTGGAGTCCGACCCGGAGGCGCGGGGGCTGGCGGCCGCGCGGCGGCTGCGGGTTCCGGTGGTGCTCGGGGACGTGACCCAGGAGGGCGTGCTGGAGGCCGCGAAGATCCACCGGGCGTCCGCGCTGCTCGCGGTGACCAGCGCGGACACGACGAACCTGGAGGCCGTGCTGTACGCGCGGTCGGTGCGGCCGGATCTGCGGGTGGTGCTGCGCCTGTACGACGACGACTTCGCCACGGCGGTGTACCGGACGCTGCGGGCGGCTCATCCGCGGGCGTCGACGCGGAGCCGGAGTGTGTCGCACCTGGCCGCGCCTGCCTTCGCGGGGGCGATGCTGGGGCGGCGGGTGCTGGGGGCGATCCCCGTGGAGCGGCGGGTGCTGCTGTTCGCCTCCGTCGACGTGGCCGGGCATCCGGAGCTGGAGGGGCGGACCGTGGCCCAGGCGTTCCGGGCCGGGGCCTGGCGGGTGCTGGCGCTGGAGGGCCGCGCCGAGGCGGGCGCGGACCACGTCCTGGCCGCCGGCGAGCGCGTGGTGGTCGCAGCGACCCGCAGAGGTCTGGCCGAACTGGGCTGACCCCGGGAGCCGGTGCCCTCCGGGCGGGGCGGCGGCCTCCGACCGGGCCCCGGCCCGCCGGGGTCACCGGCCCCGGACCGGCCGCCCGGCGACTGCGCCTCCCGGGTCACCCCGGCCCGCCGGGCCCCCGGGCCACAACTCGGGGCCCAGACCGGAGGCCATCGCCCCGCACGGCCCGCCTGGAGGCCGCGCCTCCCGGACAGTCCCGGCCCGGCGGGCCCCCGGGCCACAACTCGGGGCCCAGACCGGGAGCCATCGCCCCGCACGGCCCGCCTGGAGGCCGCGTCTCCCGGACAGTCCCGGCCCGGCGGGCCCCCGGGCCACAACTCGGGGCCCAGACCGGAGGCCATCGCCCCGCACGGCCCGCCTGGAGGCCGCGCCTCCCGGACAGTCCCGGCCCGGCGGGCCCCCGGGCCACAACTCGGGGCCCAGACCGGAGGTCGCCGCCCCGGACCGCCCGTCCGCCGACCGCGGTTTCCGGACCGCTCGCCCGGAGGGCCCCGCCCTACTCCTCCAGGCCCGCCAGATGCCGGTGTGCGAACTCCATCTCCAGCCGGACCTGCTTGATGCGTTCGTCGACCACCAGGGAGCCGTGGCCCGCGTCGTAGCGGTAGACCTCGTGGGTCGCGCCGCGGGCCTCCAGGCGCTTGACGTAGTTGTCGATCTGGCGGATCGGGCAGCGGGGGTCGTTGACGCCCGCCGAGATGTACACCGGGGCCTTCACCTGGTCGACGTAGGTGAGCGGGGAGGACGCCTCGAAGCGCTCGGGGACCTCCTCCGGGGTGCCGCCCAGCAGGGTGCGGTCCATGGCCTTCAGGGCTTCCATCTCGTCGTGGTACGCGGTGACGTAGTCCGCGACCGGCACGACCGCGATGCCCACCGCCCACGCCTCCGGCTGGGTGCCCACGCCGAGGAGGGTGAGGTAGCCGCCCCAGGAGCCGCCGGTCAGGACCAGCCGGGTGGGGTCGGCGAGACCGGAGGAGACGGCCCAGTCGCGGACCGCGGCCACGTCCTCCAGCTCGATCAGGCCCACCCGGTGCTTGAGGGCGTCGGTCCAGGCGCGGCCGTACCCGGTGGAGCCGCGGTAGTTGATCCGGACCACGGCGTACCCCTGGTCGACCCAGGCGGCCGGTCCCGCGGCGAAGGAGTCGCTGTCGTGCCAGGTGGGGCCGCCGTGCAGGTCGAAGACGGTGGGCAGGGGGCCGGTGGCACCGGCGGGCCTCTGGACGAGGGCGTGGATGCGGCCGCCGGGGCCCTCGACCCAGGCGTCCTCGACCGCCACCGAGGGCGGGCACTTCAGGCCGGGCGGGTCCAGCACGACCCCACCTGCGGTGGAGCGGACCACGGGCGGCTCGGCGGCCGACGACCACAGGTACTCGACGCTGCCGTCGGGGCGGGCGGTGGCCCCGGAGACCGTGCCGGTCGGGGTGGGGACGCGGGTCAGGACACGCCCGGCCAGGTCGTACCGGAACAGCTCGCTGCGGGCCTCGTGGCTGTGGGCGACGAGCAGGCCGCTGCCGTCCGGGTACCACTCGGCGCTGACGTCGCCGGGCAGGTCGAGGACGAGGTCGGTCTCCTCGCCGCTCGCCACGTCCCACACCAGCGGCTCCCAGCGGCCCCGGCGCTGGTGGCCGATGAGCAGCCGGGTGTCGCCGTCGACCGGGGCGAAGCCCAGGACTTCCAGGCCCAGCTCCTCGGTGCCGTCCTTGGTGTCGTCCAGCTCGGCGACCGTCGTGCCGTCCGGGCGCAGCACGCGCAGGGCCGCGTGCATGGCGTCGCCGTGCTCGGTGTGCTCGACGGCGATCAGGGAGCCGTCGTGCGAGAGGTCGCCGACGCCCGCCGACTCGCGGTGCCGGTAGATCACGACCGGGTCGGCGCCTTCGCGGGCCAGGTGGATCGTGGTGCCCTCGTCGTCGGTGGAGCGGCCGACGACCGCGGTCCGGCCGTCACGGGCGAGGGCCAGGCCCGCCGGGTAGGAGGCTTCGAGGCCGGGCACGGCCGTCTCGTCCGGGCCGCCGCCGAAGGGCTGCCGGCGCCAGACGCCGAACTCGTCGCCGTCCTTGTCGTCGAACCACCAGATCCACTCGCCGTCCGGGGACAGCACGCCGTCCGTCGTGCCGTTCGGCCGGTCGGTCGCGCGACGCTGCTCGCCCGTCGTCCGGTCCCAGGCGTACAGCTCGTACGTGCCCGTCGCGTTCGACACGAACAGGGAGCGGTCCGGCGCGTCCTCCGCCCAGTCGGGCAGCGAGACCCGCGGCGCCCGGAAGCGCTTCTCCCAGTCCGGCATGTCCGGTGTGTCCGGCGTCCTGCTCTCACTCTTGGCCCCAGTCATGCGCCCATACTGCCTGGCCCCGCCGACAATCCGCTGCCACCTGTACCCAGCCTGTGGATAACTTCCCGTCCGGGGCCCGCGGGGCCGCCGGGAACCCGCCCCGCCGAGGACCGACCCCGGGCCGGACCACCGCCGGGGGCGCCGTACCGTTGAGGGCGTGTACCGGTTTCTGCTGACACCCCGCTGGTGGGGCATCAACGTCTTCGTGCTGCTCGCCATCCCGTTCTGCGTCTTCATGGGGTCCTGGCAGCTGAGCCGGTTCGAGGGGCGGGTGCAGGAACACCGCGACTCGACCGCGCAGGCCGCCTCCGACGGGCGGGAGCGGGCCCGGCCGCTGGCCCGGATGCTGCCCGTGGACAAGAACACCTCCGGGCGGCGGGTCACGGCGAGCGGCCGGTACGGCGAGCAACTCCTCGTGCCGGGCCGGGAGCTGGACGGCAGGTCCGGCTTCTACGTGCTGACGCTGCTGCGCACCGACTCGGGCCGTGCGCTGCCCGTGGTGCGGGGCTGGCTGCCCGGTAAGGCGGACCCGGCGAAGGCACCCGCGCCGCCGGCCGGCGAGGTCACGGTCACCGGCGCGCTCCAGGCCTCCGAGACGCCGGGGGACAACGGGGTCGCCGCCCAGGGCGGTCTGCCCGCCGGGCAGACCGGGGCGATCAGCTCGGCCTCGCTGGTGAACCTGGTGCCGTACCGCCTGTACGACGCCTGGGTCACCCTCGACCGGGCCGACGCCGGGATGAA
The DNA here is from genome assembly GCF_033792105.1 of Streptomyces sp. WI03-4A. Lineage (NCBI taxonomy): Bacteria > Bacillati > Actinomycetota > Actinomycetes > Kitasatosporales > Streptomycetaceae > Streptomyces > Streptomyces sp. WI03-4A. The sequence continues at coordinate 8,709 of NZ_JARAUO010000010.1, read as the reverse complement.
GGCCGTGCCCGCGACCGCGCCGGACGGCACCGGCCTGGACCTGAAGGCGTTCCAGAACCTCGGCTACACCGGTGAGTGGTTCGTCTTCGCGGGCTTCGTGGTGTTCATGTGGTTCCGGCTGTTGCGCCGCGAGGTGGAGTTCCAGCGGGACGCGGCGCTCGGCCTGGTGCCGGAGCGGCACCAGGACCCCGAGCAGGACGACGCCTCCGCCCCGACCACGGTCTGAGGCGGGCGCCGCTCCCGTCGCAGCCGACCGCCGCGCGGCCGCCCGTCCGGGCCTAGGCCCCGGCGAGCACCCCGGTGTAGTAGACCGTCCCGGCGCACGCGTTGCCGACCGTCGCGGACACCGTGGTGCCCGCCTGGGCGGTGTGGGTGACGAGGACGCTGCCGTCGGCCGGGCCGCCGTCCTCGGTGCCGAGCTGGGTGGTGACACCGGTCGTGCCGGTGGTGTCGGTGCCCCCGCCGGAGCCGGCCGCACCGGCGTCCGGGGTGGGGCTGGGGTCGGGCGAGGGGCCGCCGGTGTCCGAGCCGCCGCCGGGGGTGCCACCGGTGGTGGGACAGGTCTCGGAGGGCACGAAGGCGAACTTCTCCTCGTAGGCCGTGCCCGGCTGCAGCACCAGCGTGGCCACCTCGACCGACGGGTCGGGCAGACCGGCCGCCGGGTCCCCGGACACGTGCCGGGCGCTGCCGAGCTTGGCCGAGTCGGCGGCGCCCTGTGCGGTGACGCCGACCGTGCCCGGGCCGCCGACGGTGCAGGCGGTGGCGGAGGTGTTGGTGAGGTGGAAGGTGCCGTAGACGACGCCGGTGGAGTCCGGGGCGCCGACGCTCTGGGTGGCCGAGCCGAGCTGGGCCGCCGTGCACGGCGGGGCGTCCGCGGCCGCGCTGGCGGACGGGTTGACGCCGCTGGCGGAGCCGGTGCCGTTGTCGCCGGTGCCACCCTGCTTGCCGGGCTTGCCGCTGCTCCGGCCCGGACCGGTGGTCTTCCCGGGCGTGCCGGCGGCGCTGCCGGCACCGCCGTCCGGGTCCTTGCCCTGGGTGGCGCCGCCCTGGGCCTCGGAGCTCTGCCCGGCCATGGCGGTGTTGGGGTCGGTGCCGCCCGAGTTGGAGACGTGGATCAGGGCGGGGATCGCGGTACCGATGAAGAGCGCGGCGGCCGCCATGCCGACCGCGGCCTGGCGCTTGCGGGCCCGCCGTGCGGGCACGGCGCGGCGCAGGTGGTCGAGGGTGCCGGTGCGCGGTTCGATGTCGTCGACCGCGGACTGGAGCATCCGGCGCAGGTCCAGCTCGTCCGAGGCGAGTCCGTCGAGGCCCGGGCCGAGCCCCTCGGGGCCCTTTTCGTCGGGGCCGTGGTTCACAGTTCCGTTCCCAGCGTGCGATTGCGTGTGCTCTTGCTCGTGCGTCGGTTCGTGGCCGAGGTCCGGCTCGTGGCGCTCGTGGGGACGGCGCTCGTCGGGCTCGCCCCCGTCGGTCCGCTTGCTCATGCCGTCTTCTCCATGGCGACCCGCAGCGCGGCGATGCCGCGGGAGCCGTACGCCTTGACCGAGCCCAGCGAGATGCCGAGCGTCTCGGCGACCTGGGCCTCGGTCATGTCGGCGAAGTAGCGCAGGACGAGGACCTCGCGCTGGCGGCGCTGGAGGTTCTTCATCGCCTTGATGAGGTCCCGGCGCTCCAGCTGGTCGTAGGCTCCCTCTTCCGCGCTCGCCATGTCGGGCATGGGCTTGGACAGGAGCTTGAGGCCGAGGATGCGGCGGCGCAGGGCGGAGCGGGAGAGGTTGACGACCGTCTGCCGGAGGTAGGCGAGCGTCTTCTCGGGGTCGCGGACGCGCTTGCGGGCCGAGTGGACGCGGATGAACGCCTCCTGGACGACGTCCTCGCAGGACGCGGTGTCGTCGAGGAGGAGCGCGGCGAGGCCGAGCAGCGAACGGTAGTGCGCCCGGTAGGTCTCCGTGAGGTGGTCGACGGTCGTGCCGGCGATCGCGCCGTCCGTGGTCGCCACGGCGTCGTCGGAGCCGTCACGCTGACTGGGTATGCGGGTGGGCCGCGCTGCGGGCATGGGCGCGATCACCGGCATGCCGCCGGGGACACGCGGCCGGAGCGCCGCGCGAGGGGGCCGCAGTGCCGTGCCGCGGGCCGCAGTGAGTTCGAGTACCTCTGCCACGTCTGTTGGACACGCCTACCCCCGTCAGGGTTGTACGTGCCGGACGTCACATGTGCGACAACCGACGGTGCCTCAAGTGCCGTCATGCGCCCCGCTCTTCCCTTGTCCCGTTGAACAGGCGTCCCCACGCCCGGTCACGGCGTCCCCCCGCCACGACCCGCACGCCCCGCATGCCACGCCCCACGGCACCGCAGGGGTGACCGCAAAGACGCTCCCCGCCCCCCGCGTGGTTGCGGGGGACGGGGAGGAAATCCTCTGTCGCCGAGCGGTCCGGGGACAAGTGGTTTGGACCACGGTCCCCGGTCGCACTCTTACTTGAATCCTACAAATATTCAGTGGCGGACGGGACCCCCGTGGCCAGTGATCTCCGCCGCCACCAGTTCGGCGATCTGCGCGGTGTTGAGCGCCGCGCCCTTGCGGAGGTTGTCGCCGCACACGAAGAGTTCCAGCGCGGTCGGGTCGTCCAGCGCCCGCCGCACCCGGCCGACCCAGGTCGGATCGGTGCCCACGACGTCCGCCGGGGTGGGGAACTCACCCGCGCCCGGATCGTCGTAGAGGACCACGCCGGGGGCGGTGGCGAGGATCTCGCGGGCACCGTCGACGGTGACCTCGCCCTGGAAGCGGGCATGGACGGTGAGGGAGTGCGTGGTGACCACCGGCACCCGGACACAGGTCACGGCGACCGGCAGGGCGGGCAGGCCGAGGATCTTGCGGGACTCGTCCCGCACCTTCATCTCCTCCGACGACCAGCCGTCCTCCCGGAGCGACCCGGCCCACGGCACGACGTTCAGCGCCACCGGCTCCGGGAACGGCCCGGTGTCCTCCCCGACGGCCCGCCGCACGTCACCGGGCTTGGTGCCCAGTTCGGTCCCGGCGACCAGGGAGAGCTGGGCCCGCAGCGTCTCCACGCCGGCCCGGCCCGCGCCGCTCACCGCCTGGTACGACGACACCACCAGCTCGCGCAGCCCGAACTCGGCGTTGAGCGCGCCCAGGGCGACGATCATCGACAGGGTGGTGCAGTTGGGGTTGGCGACGATGCCGCGCGGCCGGTTCCGCAGCGCGTGCGGATTGACCTCGGGGACGACCAGCGGCACCTCCGGGTCCATCCGGAAGGCGCCCGAGTTGTCGACCACGACCGCTCCGCGGGCGGCGGCGACCGGCGCCCATGCGGCGGCGACCTCGTCGGGCACGTCGAACATGGCGACGTCGACCCCGGCGAAGGCGTCCTCCGTCAGGGCCACGACCTCGACCTCCTGCCCGCGCACGGCCAGCTTGCGGCCGGCCGAGCGCGGGGAGGCGATCAACCGGATCTCACCCCAGACGTCCGCGCGCTGGGACAGGATCTGGAGCATGACCGCGCCGACGGCACCGGTCGCACCCACGACCGCGAGCGTCGGCTTCCCGGTCGGCGCCATTACCGGCCCGTGCCTCCGTAGACGACGGCCTCGTCGGAGTCGGAGTCGAGTCCGAAGGCGGTGTGCACGGCGCGCACGGCCCCCGGCACGTCGTCGGCGCGGGTGACGACGGAGATGCGGATCTCGGAGGTGGAGATCAGCTCGATGTTCACGCTGGCGTCGCTCAGCGCCTCGAAGAAGGACGCGGTGACGCCCGGGTTGGTCTTCATGCCGGCGCCGACCAGCGAGATCTTGCCGATCTGGTCGTCGTAGCGCAGCGAGTCGAAGCCGATGCCGGAGCGGCTCTTCTCCAGCGCGTCGATCGCCTTGCGGCCCTCGGTCTTGGGCAGCGTGAAGGAGATGTCCGTCAGCCCCGTGGAGGCGGCGGACACGTTCTGCACGACCATGTCGATGTTGATCTCGGCGTCGGCGATGGCGCGGAAGATCGCGGCGGCCTCACCCGGCTTGTCCGGCACGCCGACGACCGTGATCTTGGCCTCGGAGGTGTCGTGCGCGACACCGGAGATGATGGCCTGCTCCACCTTCTGGTCCCCAATCGGCTCACTGCTGACCCACGTGCCCTGAAGTCCGCTGAAGCTGGACCGGACGTGGATCGGGATGTTGTAGCGGCGGGCGTACTCCACACAGCGGTGGAGCAGCACCTTGGAGCCGGAGGCCGCGAGCTCCAGCATGTCCTCGAAGGAGATCCAGTCGATCTTCTTCGCCTTCTTCACCACCCGCGGGTCGGCGGTGAACACGCCGTCGACGTCGGTGTAGATCTCGCAGACCTCGGCGTCGAGCGCGGCGGCGAGCGCCACGGCCGTGGTGTCGGACCCGCCGCGCCCCAGCGTGGTGATGTCCTTCTTGTCCTGGCTGACGCCCTGGAAGCCGGCGACGATGGCGATGTTGCCCTTGTCGAGCGACTCCCGGATCCGGCCCGGCGTGACGTCGATGATCCGGGCTTTGTTGTGGACCGAGTCGGTGATGACGCCTGCCTGGCTGCCGGTGAACGACTGGGCCTCGTGGCCCAGGTTTTTGATCGCCATGGCCAGCAGCGCCATGGAGATGCGCTCTCCGGCGGTCAGCAGCATGTCGAACTCCCGGCCCGCAGGCATCGGAGACACCTGCTCGGCGAGATCGATCAGCTCGTCCGTCGTGTCGCCCATCGCGGAGACCACGACAACCACCTGGTTGCCGTTCTTCTTGGCTTCCACGATCCGCTTGGCGACGCGCTTGATGCCCTCGGCATCGGCTACGGAGGAGCCTCCGTACTTCTGCACGACAAGGCCCACGTGCGCTCCTCGCTCGGTTCGTTTATGTCGGCTCAGTTTACCGAGCGTCCGAAATCCACCGTCCTGCTCCCGCATGGTGAGACGCCGGACGCTCGAACCGGAACCTGCCCAGCACTCCGCCCACCACGCAGAAAGTGCCCCGGGTCACAAACGAGGGACGCTAGTTCCCCTGCCGCATGCCGAGCGGGCCGCCGATCTCCTCCGCCATGACCTGGCCCGCCTCGAACTCCAGGGTCTCGTCGCCCATCGCCTGGTCGGTGTCGAGGCCGTCGAGCTCTTCCAGCGGCTGGTTGAGGCGGACGTGGATGAGGACCGACTGGAGGGCGCGCAGGACGGCGGAGGCGGTGGGGCCCCAGTTGGAGAAGTAGGAGAACTGCCACCACCACAGGGCCTCCGAGGTGCGGCCCGCGCGGTAGTGGGCCATGCCGTGGCGCAGGTCGGTGATGACGTCGGCGAGGTCGTCGGAGATCCGGGCCGGGACGGGGGCCGTGCGCGGCGCGTACGGGTCGAAGACCTCGGAGTACACGTCGACGGGCTCCAGCAGGCGGGCCAGGTTCTCGCGCAGCTGGTCGACGTCCGCCTCGGGGCCCAGATCGGGCTCGTAGCGCTCGTCGGGAACCATGTCCTCGTGCGCGCCCAGCCGGCCGCCGGCCAGCAGCAGCTGGGAGACCTCGAGGAGCAGGAAGGGGACGGCCGAGCCGGGCTCGTCGCCCTTGGCCACCTCGGTGACGGCCACCAGGAAGCTCTCGACCTGGTCCGCGATCTGGACCGAGAAGTCGTCCGGGTTCTGCGCAGTGGCGTGCAGCGTGGCGTCAGACATCTAGCAGTCGTCTCCCCTCGAAGGCGCGGCCGAGGGTCACCTCGTCCGCGTATTCCAGGTCGCCACCCACCGGGAGGCCGCTGGCCAGGCGGGTGACCTTCAGGCCCATGGGTTTGATCATGCGGGCGAGGTACGTGGCCGTCGCCTCGCCTTCGAGATTGGGGTCGGTGGCGAGGATCAGCTCGGTGACCGTGCCGTCCGCCAGCCGGGCCAGGAGCTCCCTGATGCGCAGGTCGTCCGGGCCCACGCCCTCGATCGGGCTGATCGCGCCGCCCAGGACGTGGTAGCGGCCCCGGAACTCCCGGGTCCGCTCGATCGCGACGACGTCCTTCGGCTCCTCGACCACGCAGATCACCGAGGGGTCGCGACGGCTGTCGCGGCAGATGTTGCACAGCTCTTCCTGTGCCACGTTGCCGCAGGTCGCGCAGAAGCGGACCTTCGCCTTGACCTCCAGGAGCGCCTGGGCGAGCCGCTTCACGTCGGTCGGCTCCGCCTGCAGGATGTGGAAGGCGATCCGCTGCGCGCTCTTGGGACCGACGCCGGGCAGCCGCCCCAGCTCGTCGATGAGGTCCTGGACCACGCCTTCGTACAACGGACTGCCTTTCCTGGAGACATTGCGGTACGTACGGTAGTCGGCTCCCGCCCGTCCTCGGAAGGCGGTGCGGCTGTCACGGAGCCGACGAACGTCAGAACGGCAGGCCGGGGATGCCGCTGCCGCCGCCCAGGCCCTGGGCCAGCGGGCCCAGCTTCTCCTGCTGGAGGGTCTGCGCGTTCTCGTTGGCCGCCTGCACGGCCGCCACGATCAGGTCGGCGAGGGTCTCGGTGTCCTCCGGGTCCACCGCCTTCGGGTCGATCTTCAGGCCGCGCAGCTCGCCGGAGCCGGTCACGGTGGCCCGGACCAGGCCGCCGCCCGCCTGGCCGTCGACCTCCGTGTTCGCCAGTTCCTCCTGCGCCCGCTGCAGGTCCTGCTGCATCTTCTGGGCCTGCTGGAGCAACTGCTGCATGTTGGGCTGGCCACCACCGGGGATCACGATCAGCTCCTGGTTCCTCGACTGCTCCGTTGTTTCACCGCTGTGCACGAGCCTACGTGCTCCCCGCCGCCATCGCCCCGCCACTCTTTCGAGTGAGAAAGAACGTGGCCCTATACCTGATCAAGGCGCTCTTACGGGCGGAATAGTCGGGAAAGCCACGTCCGGGCCACCCATTGGGCGGTAGGAAAGGTGCCCCGCGTCGGCATGCAATGTCACGCAATGTGACCGGTCGTCTTCAGTGCCGTGGTCAGTGTCGTGTTCGGTGCCGTGTTCGGTTTCGTGTTCAGTAGGGAGAGCCGGGTGGGTCAGCCGGAGATGCAGCCCGAGGGTCCGCCACAGGACGGGTGGGGCGGGGGCGCGGCCGGTCTGCGGCCGGGCGACCTGACCGGGCGGGAGTTCCCGCTCGGGGACTGGGGGGAGCCCGCCGAGCGGCTCGACGAGCTGTACCGGTGGGTGGAGCGCGGGGCACTGCGGACGGCGGCCTGGTACCTCGCGGACCGGGTGTGGAAGCGGCGCGGGGCGCGGGCGCTGCGCGCCGGCGCGGCCGCGGGTGCGGTCTGCGGGACGGCGCTGCCGCTGCTGGACCTGACCGGAGTGGTCGGCGGGGTGGCGCCCTGGGGGTACCTGGCGCTGATGCTGGCGGTGGCCTGCGTCGGCGTCGACCGGTTCTTCGGGGTCACCTCAGGGTGGATGAGGGACGTGGCCACCGCGCAGGCCGTGCAGCGGCGGCTCCAGGCGCTCCAGTTCGACTGGGCCTCGGAGAGCGTGCGGGAGGTGCTGGGCCCGGCGGAGGGCACGGCCGGCGAGGCGGCCGAGCGGTGTCTCGCGGTGCTGCGCCGGTTCTCGGAGGACGTGACGGAGCTGGTGCGCACGGAGACGGCCGACTGGATGGTGGAGTTCCGCACGGGCCCGGCGCCGCTCGGCATCCAGGCGGCGGTGGCCGCCGGGGCGCGGGCGGAGACCGGTGCGCCGGCGGGCCGGTTCCCGCTGCCGCCCGCGAACGGCACCCGCCCGAACATGCCCCGCCAGCGCCCGCCGGAGCCCCGCTAGCCGCGCGCGTCCGCCGGGGCCCGGGTCACTGCTTGGTGTACGTCAGGCTGTCCCCGCCGCCCTTCTTCACCCGCTTCAGGCGGCCGTCGGACTGGAGGGTGACCTCGGTGGCCTCGCCCGGGGAGCAGGACGAGCGCGGCTCGCCCGAGGTCACGGTGGACGGGCCGATCTCCAGCGGGCCGTTGGCCCCCGGCTGTTCGGCCAGTTCGGCCTCGAAGACGCAGTGGTAACTGCCGCCGCCGTCGGTGGGGCCGTCGGCGACCAGGGTGAGGACGGTGTCGCCGACCTTGCCCTGCGCGATGGTGAGCCGCCGGCTGTTGGAGCCGTTGGCGTTGTCGATCGTGGTCTCCCACGTGCCGAGGAAGGCGTCAGGGACGGCCCCGTCGGCGGGCGCGGAGGAGGACGGTGCCGAGGTCGTCGGCGTGGGCGTCGGGGACGTCTCGTCCGGTGCGCTCGGGGTGCCGGTCGGGGCGGCGCCGACCGTGCCGCCGGCCGTGTCGTCGCCGCCGTGCTGCATCAGCGCGAACACCGAGCCGCCCGCGCCCAGCGCCACGACCAGCGCGATCACGACGAGCAGCGCGGTGGAGCGGCCGTTCTTGCGCTCCGGCTCCTGGTAGGTGCCGACGGGGGGCGGCCCGTAGGGCGGGGTGGAGCCGAGGCCGCCGCCGTAGGACTGGTAGGGCTGCTGGGGATAGCCGTACGGACCGGGGGGCTGCGGGTGCTGCTGGGGGTGCTGCTGCGGGTGGCCGTACGGGCTCGGGGCCGGGTGGGCGGGAGGGGCGGCGGGCATGCCGGGGGGAGGTGTCCGGCCGGCGGCGAGGGTGGGCGGATGGGCCGTCTGCGGCGGGACGTCGTCCGGGGCGGAGGCGTGCTCGTGGATCCAGGCCGGCGGGCTCACCGGGGCGGGGCCGGGCGCGGGCGCCGGGGTCCGGGGCGGCGGGAGGGCGGGCGTGGGGCCCCCGGC